>JBIKRO010000046.1:0-22059 GCA_044349095.1 Aquirufa sp.
AAGTGTTAATGCGCGATCCTTCATTGGCCTACCCAGAAGCAACTGCCTTAATGACATTCCCAGGAGGACATAATGAAGGATTTTCAGATACGTCCAAACAATTATTCAAAGAAGTATACGCGGCCATCGAAGAGGGCAAGCAACCGGAAAATCCGAAATTCCCGACTTTTGCGGACGGATACCGAGAATTATTAATTTGTGAAAGAATTTTAGATAGTACACGCAAGCAAGCTTGGGTGAAAATATAAACCTTATTATTATGCAAACGATTAAAGGACCAGCTATTTTTCTGGCACAATTCATGGGGGATGAAGCCCCGTTTAATTCATTAGATGGCATAACCACTTGGGCTGCATCACTGGGATACAAAGGAGTTCAAATTCCTTCTTGGGATGGACGCTGCATAGATTTGCAAAAAGCTGCTGAATCCAAAACTTATTGCGATGAGTTGAAAGGAATGTTAGCCGCAAAAGGCTTACAAATAACGGAGCTTTCTTCCCATTTGCAAGGTCAATTAGTTGCCGTAAATCCAGCATATGACTTAGGATTTGACTCCTTTGCACCAGATTCAGTTAAGGGAAATCCCAAAGCTAGAACAGAATGGGCGATCCAGCAATTAAAATATGCGGCACAAGCTTCTAAAAACCTAGGATTAACTGCGCATGCAACATTCTCTGGTTCATTAATGTGGCACACCGTTTATCCTTGGCCTCAAAGACCGGCTGGTTTAGTTGAGCAAGGATTTAAAGAATTAGGTCGCCGCTGGTTACCGATCTTAAATGCATTCGACGAAGCGGGTGTAGACCTTTGCTACGAAATTCATCCAGGCGAAGATTTGCATGATGGAATAACGTTTGAAATGTTTTTAGATGAAGTGAAAGGACATAAGCGTGCTAATTTATTGTACGACCCTTCCCATTTTGTTTTGCAAGCTTTAGACTACAAACAATACATTGATTTTTACCACGAACGCATCAAAATGTTCCACGTAAAAGATGCTGAGTTTAACCCAACGGGCAAACAAGGTGTTTATGGTGGGTTCCAATCTTGGATCAATCGAGCAGGTAGATTCCGTTCATTGGGAGATGGCCAAGTGGATTTCAAGAGCATCTTCTCTAAACTTACTCAATACGGGTATGATGGTTGGGCTGTTTTAGAATGGGAATGCTGCATCAAAGACCCGGTTCAAGGAGCTACAGAAGGAGCGCCATTTATTGCAAGTCATATCATCAAAGCGACCGAAAAGGTATTTGACGATTTTGCCGGGACAGGTGCAGATGAGGAATTTAACAAAAAGATTTTAGGACTTTAATTCCCGAGATTTTTTAAAATAAAAACGCTAACACTTTGAGATTCTCAAATTTGTTAGCGTTTTTTTATTGATTTATAGCGTCTAAAAACGATGACTAACCGTCGCTGAAATAAAGTAATCAGCAAAAGCAGCATCTCCATGTCTCAAGCTAGTAGGATCCTTTATATCGTAGGCACTTTTAATTCGATTTCGAACCAGGGCCAAAGGCATGGTTAAAGAAAACATATTTTTCGACTTGGAATACGAAACTCCGGGCTCAATCGAAATAATATACCCAGGACGTCTAAATCCATCGCTTCCCCCTACTAAATCGTATGAAGGTATTCCCTCAATTCTAGTGCCTAACATGACTTGAAAGCCTTTTGAAGGGATTAAATCGTATGCCACTCCCACTCGAGCGGCAAACTGATCTGCCACCGAATGGTAGCGAATCATCAAATCAGTAATTTTTCTATCAGAGGCAAACTGTTCCGTTTCATTCACATTTTGTGGACTTAAGAGATAAAAACCATTGTAATACAATAGTGATTTTGTACTCAATACCTTATATCCTTGTACCTCAAAATTATATCCGATCGCACCATCACCTAATTGGATGGATTGGTCTACCGGTTTTTCCAAGGTATAATCTGATCCATCTGCTTTACGGCGATGCACCACATCTTTTACATTGGAATTTCCCGTAGGTAATTTAATTCCTAAGCCCAACATAACATTCGCTTTGGGGTGTTTTAATGGATCTAAAATCCAGTAATTTGCTGTGAATCGAGCATCGCCCAATCCGACGGATTTTGTTTCAAATCGATTTCTTCCCGGATTTCCCGTTGCCGCGTTCCCATAATGTTCATACATCGAGGAGCGATCATTGTATGTAAAAGGTATATTGGCACTCACCGACAATCGATCAGTCACCGAATAACTAATGCCCAAATCAGCACTATGTGTATTATTGATGACGTTTGTCCCCTCCGTTTCCCTTTGTGCCTGATATTCTGTACCTACAAAATGCTTGTAAGAATGAAGACTGCGCATGCCTAGGGCAACTTGCCATTGACCTGGCTGCATTAACGTATTTGAATTAGGTCCTGATCCTACGGCGCAACTCATGTGACGAACCGCAATACAACCCTGACCCTTAACGAGCGAAGGCATTAGACCTATTAAAAATAATATAAATAACTTTTTCATTTTGCTTAATATTTTAAATACGAGTGTTAGTTAAGAATATAGAATCCTAAACTTTAAAAAAATGTATCAAAAAAATTATGCTTTCCTAGGAGGCGAATACACATCTGACTGAAAATTTATAGTTGATAAAGTAAGATGTTGATTTATTAATCTTTTTAATGGCCATTCAACGATATAAAAGACCCAAGATTCTGCCAACTCACAATATTCTGAAATAAGCGTAACGATTAACTTCTTATTTGCAGGTCCTGATGAGTTTTCATCTCCTAAATACTCGTTCACCTGTTCCGCTAATTGCAAAAATCGATCTCTAGCATAAGGATCAGCGTCCATATTGGTCTGCACATCTACTTCATTACTTATTTTATGATCTGAATTAGGAAAATCTTGATTCCCAACAATTGCCCTTTCAGGTGTTTGCCAATCATTTTGATAAGGCATAGCAATATTCACGTATACTTCAGTGTTATCACGATTCAAAGTTGAATGACGCTCTAGTACAAAATACCGCAAAGCGAATCCCCCGGCTTGAAAGAGTAAAATCAACATGGAGAATATAGCAACTATTTTTTTCATGGATTTAATAATCGAGCAAAATTAGCTTATTTTTCAATGACGGTTCCTAATTCTTGAGAAATATTTTTTTGAACTTCTTTAAGCTTGATGAAATTCAAAAGTAAATCATTCATGTCGTTAGGATCGCCTTGAAAATTAGCCATTAAGTCCAATGATTCTTGTAACCGCTGATCATTGTACACTTTTCTTAACCTTAACACATTTTTATAGGCTAAATCCTCCAGCATTTCAGCCTCATTCGAGACTTTAATTTCATGCCGATCTTTCCAGGTAGTCGATAAATTATGCTTCTCCGATGAGCAATCGATGGCAAATCGCTGAATTTCCTCGTCGGTGTGATGTAAATAAAATTCAGGTTTTAAGCTATTGCTATTTTTAAATTCATTTTTGCAAATCTCCATTAACTTATTAAACAAAGGCATTTGAAATAATACCCCATCTAATTCCTCCAATAAATACTGGGTGACAGAAACACCCGGTGCTTTTTCGGGATTTATTTCCAGATGGCCGAAATTGACCAACAAACGAATGCATTCAGATTCTTGATAAAAAGCTAAATTTTGGTACGATTCACCGCTCGTTTCCGCAACGGGTTCAATCAGATGTTGGACCTCCGTAAACGCTTGGCCCGAAATTGGCGCAAAGCCTCCTTGAGTTTGAGTGCCTGATCGTTGCTTTAAATTCTTTAAATGAATTTTATTCATTTCGGCCAACAACACATCTTCTTCCAAGCGCATCAAAGATGATGTTTTCTGGATAAAAAGACTTCGCTGAATGGCATCAGGAATCTTAGAAATGCTTAAGACCATTTCCTTAATCAATTCCGATCTTTTGAACGGATCATCGCCGGCCTCCTGCAAAAACAAATTGGCCTGAAATGAAATAATATCTTTGGATTCTTTTTTGATATACTCAATGAAGGCCTCAGAGCCAATTTTCCTGACATAGCTATCAGGATCTTGACCTTCCGGAAAAACAACTAAATTAACTTGTAAACCCTCTTCTAAAATAAGGTCCATCCCTCTTAGTGCGGCTTTTATCCCAGCAGAATCCCCGTCATACAGAACAGTAATATGTTGGGTAAAGCGACCTATTAATTTAATTTGTTCTATGGTCAAGGAAGTACCAGAGGAAGCCACAACATTTTTTATGCCCGCCTGATGCAAAGAAATAACATCGGTATATCCTTCAACTAGGTAACAGACATCCAACTTCCTTATTTCATTTTTTGCTTGGTGTATTCCATAAAGACTCGATGATTTATGGTAGACCTCCGTCTCAGGGGAATTCAGGTATTTTGCTTGGCTTGACTTTGCATCATTTCTTAGTATACGTGCACCAAAAGCAATAATTTTACCTGAAACATTATGAATCGGAAAAATAACCCGATTTCTAAATCGGTCATATACCTTACCCTCCTCATTTTTTTGAGTAACCAAACCCGCCTTCTCAATGATCTCTTGAGAGAAACCTTGTTTCAGCGCAGATTTCAATAAAGCATCCCAAGCCTCCGGACTATACCCTAAATCAAACGCTTGTAAAGTTGAATCTGAAAAACCTCTTTCTTTAAAATATGGCAAGGCAATGGACCTCCCTTCCTCCGTATCATACAATTGCTTTTTGAAAAATTCTTTGGCATAATCCAGCATGATGAACAAACTCTCACGCTCATTTTGACGCAAAATCTGATCATCCGTCATCTCCTCTTCTTGGATGTCGATGCCATATTTTTTTGCCAAATGCCTCAGGGCTTCCCCATAACCCAGGCCTTCAATATCCATGACAAATCGAACCGAATCACCGGCTTTGCCACAACCAAAACATTTATAAATTCCTTTGCTAGGGGAGATCGAAAAAGACGGAGTTTTTTCGCCGTGAAAAGGACAGCAAGCCCAATAATTAGCTCCCTTTTTTTTAACGGTCACATAATCCCCGATGACCTCAGCCACCGATGCTGCTTGCTTAATTCGCTCGACAGTTTCGGGATCAATGCGCATATTACAAAAGTAAACCAGCTAAGGTGGCAGATAAATAAGAAGCTAGAGTTCCAGCAATTAAGGCTTTAAACCCTAATTTGGCCAAGTCTGATCGGCGAGATGGGGCTAACTCCCCTATTCCGCCAATTTGAATGGCCACAGAAGAAAAATTAGCAAAGCCACACAGGGCAAAACTAGTAATAGCAATAGTTTTGGGGCTTAGTGTATCTTTGATTTTAACCATATCCAAGTAAGCCACAAACTCATTAACAACCATTTTCTTTCCCATTAAAGCACCTGCCACCTCAATATCGACCGCCGGAACTCCCATGGCAAATGCAAATACTGAAAATACTTTGCCCAATATTAAATTCATCGATAAGGATGGCATATTAATTAATCCACCCAATTGGCCCAAGCCTAAATCTACCAAGGCAATCAAAGCAATAAAACCGATCAACATGGCGATGACATTTAAACCTACTTTTAATCCTTCACTCGCGCCGGCTGCAATCGCATCCACCAAATTAGCATGTGTTTTTTCAATGGACAGTTTTACTTCACCCTCCGTTTCCGACTTTTCAGTTTCCGGAAATATGATTTTTGAAATGACTAAAGCACCTGGGGCAGCCATTAAACTGGCGGCCAATAAATATGCCGCAGGAACGCCTAAGGATATATAAACAGCCATAACTCCTCCTGCGATACAGGCAAAAGAACCGGTCATCGAAGCCATCAACTCCGAATTTGTCATGTTTTTCAAATAAGGCTTGATCATGATTTGAGCTTCTACCTGACCTACAAAAGTGGATGCCACATTTGATAAGGCCTCCGCGCCACTGACGCCCATCAACCAATGTACGCCTCTTCCCATCGTAGAAACAATGCGTTGCAAAATGCCTAAATGATAAAACATATTGACTAAAACGGCCACAAAAATGATGGTGGGTACCACTTTGAAAAAGAAAATATAATCATTGCCCGGACCAAAGGCCTTCGTCAATAAATCACGGTCAACGAGCGAACCAAATACAAAAAGTGCGCCCTTATCCGCTTGGCCCAAAAGCGTATTGATGCTATCGCCTAACCATTGAAAAAGGGATTGCCCCACTTCCGTTTTAAGAATAAAGACCGCTAAAAGAACTTGCAATAATAAACCGACGCCCACTGTTCGATAATTAATCGCCTTTCGATTATTTGACATCAAAAAAGCAACTCCTAAAATCAGCACAATGCCCAATAGGCCAGTAAATCGTTCCATCTATATCTATTTCGTTGGTGTATTTTTTATTCCTTAGTTTCTAAATTTAATGTATAATTCTCAAATGGAACCACGTCCACTAAATCTTCCTCTTTTAAATGATAAAATTCTTGATGAATATCAAAGGGCTCATCGCTTTCCACCTTCCAGTAATTCCCATCTTCTTGCATCTCATATGAATTAACCGTGTCACGTAAATTCCAATTTAAAATGGTTATGGCCAAGTTTTTAGCCCTTGAATTAACCAACTCAAATAAAGATTCAATGCGTCGGTCAAAACTTCTCACCATCACATCTGCGGAACCACCATATACTTTTGGATCTCCATCATTGTGAAAATAGAAAATCCTCGTGTGCTCCAAATAATTACCCACAATGGATTTGATGTAAATATTTTCCGATAAACCAGGTCTTTGTGGCCTTAAACAACAAATTCCTCGAACAATTAACAAGATGGGAACCCCAGCTTTGGATGCTTTATAAAGCGCTTCCATCGTTAGCGTGTCTTGCAATGAGTTGATTTTCCAACAAATACCAGCGGGTAATCCTGCTTTATGATTGTCGACCTCATGTTCGATCATTTCAATCAATCGGTTTCGCATGTCACGAGGAGCCGTAATTAAATGTTCGTAATGAGTGGGCATGGAATGTCCCGTGATTACATTGAAGAACTCGGCGATATCTTGAGTAATTCGAATGTCAGTCGTTAACAAGCCTAAATCAGTGTATAATTTGGCCGTATCTTCATTGTAATTTCCAGAAGATAAATGCGCATAACTCATCACATGCGTTCCTTCATTCCGAATCACTTGCAATAATTTAGTATGCGTCTTCAGACCAGGTATCCCATAAATCACAAAGCAACCTGCTTTTTGAAGCCTTGTAGCCTCTCGTATATTATTCTCTTCGTCAAAACGCGCCTTCACCTCAAAAAGAACCGATACGTGTTTACCCTGTTCCGCAGCGCGCAATAAGGCATTCGCAATTCTCGAATTCTTTGAAATACGATACAAAGTAATTTTAATGGCCAACACATGGGCATCATCTGCCGCTTGCTCTAATAGCTGAACAACCGGCTCAAAATTATTGTAGGGATGATGCAAGAGGATATCTCCGCGCTTCATGGTCTCAAATATATCACCAATTTGAATGGACTTTAAACCCAAAGGTGGCACTACAGGCGGGTTAACGGCCATCTGACCTTTAAATTCCGAATGCTTTAATATCTGCCAAAAAGAAGTAAAATCTAAAATAGCTGTCTTAACAAATATATCAGATTTCTCTAATGACCAACGTTTCAGCATTTCCCCAAGCAAAAATTCGGAATGCTCCTGCTCCACCTCGACTCTTGTAACTCGACCCAAACGACGGTCTTTTATTTTCTTTTTAATCTCGTCCACAAAATCTGTTTCCGTATCCTCATGCTCCACTAAATCAAAATCCCCATTTCGAGTAATCCTGAAAAGGGTCGTTGATTCTATTTCTACATTGCGGTAAAGGACTTGTAATTGTTGGCGAATCAATTCCTCAATCGGCAAAAAGACAATTTTATCCTCCCGCTCTATCACATAAAACCGAGCTAAATTTAATGGAATTTGAACAAAAGATATCTTTCGATCACGCTCAGATTTCCCCTTACTAACTTTTTTTTCTGGCCCACCGATAGTCACAACTCCAAAAATCAAGGTCTTTGCCAACAGACTTGGAAATGTATGTGTATGGTCAAAAACCATGGGGGTCAACATCGGATATATCGTCCTATTAAAATAGGTTTCCACCTCCGACTGTTCTAATGTTGTCAAATCAGCAAAAGAGGCTAAAAGCAAGCCGTTTTCAGGGAATAATGGAAGAATCTCATCGACAAATAAGCGATGTTTTTCCTGGCTAAATTCCTGAGCCGATGAAATAAGCATTTGTTTAAATGGTACTTCACGTAAGCCTGAATAATCCGTTCTTTCCTTCCCAAAATCAATGTAATTATACAAAGAACCAATTCGGATCGTAAAAAACTCATCTAAATTAGACGCGGTAATGGCTAAAAATTTTAATCGATCAAAAAGGGACTTCGACTGGTCTCGAACTTGGTCTAACACGCGTTCATCAAACTTAAGCCATGAAAGATCCCGTGATATAAACTTTGCCTTTAACTGAATTTCATGCGACTTCTGTAAGGATTTATCCAATTTCCAGGTAGGATTCTTAGCGGCCAATAAATTGATTTTCCAATTTTTAGGTCTCAAGAAAGACAAAAGATTCCCAGTTTGAGAATCTTTGTCATTCGAATTCGAATCAGTATTTTGATCTTTTTGTACCATTTTTTCTATTTGGTTTACACTTGATTTTTAATCGCGTCATAGTCAGAACCTAATCTGCCTACTTCGGTCATCAAAAACTTTTGAAGTTCCAAATTAAATATTTGCTTATCGTTTGGGGTTAAGGAATCATAAAGATTTTTCAGCTCTACGTTGATCAGCTTACGTTCTTGATCAGACTCTGCATGAATACTCCTTAAATGAAAAGATTTAAAATCAAAAATCATTCCCTAAACGTCTACATTTGCGTATTTAGCATTTTTCTCAATAAAATCTCTACGCGGTGCCACTTCGTCACCCATCAACATAGAAAACAATAAATCAGCTTCAATCGCAGATTCGACATTCACTTGTTTCAATGTTCTGGATTCCGGATTCATGGTTGTTTCCCATAATTGCTCCGCATTCATCTCTCCTAAACCTTTATATCGCTGAACACCCACATTGTCCTCTTTTCCTCCTCCAGCTAGCTCTTGTATCGCCTGTTCTTTTTGCAATTCTGTCCAAACATAACGAACATTTTGACCTTTTTTAATTTGATATAATGGAGGTTGGGCTATGTAAATACACCCTCTGTCCACCAATTCACGCATATACCTAAAGAAGAAAGTCAAGATCAACGTACGGATGTGACTTCCGTCAATATCAGCATCGGTCATGATGATCACCTTATGATATCTCAATTTATCCATGTTTAACGCCCGCTCATCTCCATCTTTTCCAAAGGAAACTCCAAGCGCCGTAATCATATTCTTAATCTCCTCATTCTCGTAAATGCGGTATTCCTGCGCCTTCTCAACATTCAAAATCTTTCCTCTTAAAGGCAAAATAGCCTGAAAAGCACGATTTCTACCCTGCTTGGCCGTTCCACCCGCCGAATCTCCCTCGACTAAGTAAATCTCGCAAGTTTCTGGATCAGAATCCGAACAATCGGCCAATTTACCTGGCAATGAATTAGAACCCAAAATGGTTTTTCTTTGAACCATTTCCCTCGCTTTTCTAGCCGCATGACGCGCCTGAGCGGCCAATATTACCTTCGCGACAATTTGACGAGCCTCTCTTGGATGTTCCTCTAACCATGCTTCTAACATGTCAGACATCGCCGATGAAACCGCACCGGAAACTTCACCATTCCCTAACTTCGTCTTGGTTTGACCTTCAAACTGAGGCTCAGCCACCTTAACCGAAATAACCGCGGTCAATCCTTCACGAAAGTCATCCCCCGCAATATCTATTTTTAATTTCTCTAAAGCACCCGACTTATCTGCGTAATTTTTCAAAGTCCTCGTTAAAGCACCCCTAAATCCAGCTACGTGTGTTCCACCCTCAATCGTGTTGATGTTATTCACATAGGAAACCACATTTTCTGAATAGGATGTATTGTACATCATGGCCACCTGAACAGGCACCCCATTTTTATCGCCCTCCATGTAAATAGGCTCAGACAACAATGGCTCACGAGTCGCATCCAAATACATCACAAACTCACGCAAACCACCTTCAGAGAAAAAGTCATCAGAACGTGGATCACCATTTTCATCCAACTCACGTAAATCCTTTAATTCAATACGGATACCCGCATTCAAAAACGAAAGCTCGCGTAAACGACCCGCTACCGTCTCATACTTATATTCGGTCACCGTAAAAATGGTATCATCTGGCTTAAATAAAACAGATGTACCCGTACGATCCGTAGTTCCCACTTCCTTAACTGGATATTGCGGAACCCCTATTTTGTATTCTTGTTGGTATATTTTTCCATCCCGACTATAAACCGTCACCTTCAAATCCGTCGACAAAGCATTCACGCAGGACACACCCACCCCATGCAAACCTCCAGAAACTTTATATGTATCCTTATCAAACTTACCCCCAGCATGCAAAACAGTCATTACCACCTCTAAAGCAGAACGCTTTTCCTTTGTGTGCATGCCCGTTGGGATACCCCGACCATTATCCTCAACCAATATCGAATTATCCGTATTAATCGTCACTTTAATATTATCACAATGACCAGCCAAAGCCTCGTCAATGGAGTTATCCACAACCTCCCAAATCAAATGATGAAGACCCTTAAATCCGGTATCACCAATGTACATGGATGGACGCTTACGAACCGCCTCTAATCCCTCTAAAACCTGAATATTATCTGCACCATAATTTGCCCGATCTTCGGCTGATGAATCTTGTGCTTCTGACATAATTTATTTATAAATGGTTAAATGGACTTTGATCCCTAAAGAATCTCCATCCGTAAAAATTTTAGAATTTAATGTTTAAAAATAAAGATTTTTCCGCTGAAAAACTAATAAATTTAAACGAATAATTTTAGTGCTTAAAGTGACGGATTCCTGTCATCACCATAGCCATATTATTTGCATCACAATAATCAATCGAATCCTGATCTTTGATCGATCCGCCAGGCTGAGTGACCGCAACCACACCCGCATTTCCAGCAATTTCCACACAATCCGGGAAAGGGAAAAATGCATCTGAAGCCATCACAGAACCCTTTAAATCAAAACCAAACTCCTTAGCCTTATCGATCGCCTGTTTTAACGCGTCCACGCGAGAAGTTTGACCCACACCTGAAGCTAACAATTGACCATCATTAGCCAAAATAATCGTATTCGATTTGGTATGTTTACAGATCTTCAACGCGAAAGCTAATGCACGCTTTTGCTCTTCCTTAGGCACAACTTTAGTCACGGTCTTGAAATCACTTACCCCCTCCATCACTAAATCCTTATCTTGCTCCAAAACACCATTCAATAATGTTTTAAACATTTTTTTAGGAAATTCCACTTGATTTCGCTTCAACAAAATTCTGTTTTTCTTGGTTTGCAAAATAGCTAAAGCCTCCGCCGTAAAAGACGGGGCAATTAATATTTCACAAAACAATGGATTAATGGACTCAGCAGCCAATTGGTCTACTTCGCGATTCGTTGCTAAAACACCTCCAAAAGCGGAAATTGGATCGCAAGACAAAGCCTTGTCATATGCTTCCCGCACCGTTTTGCCCGTCGCCACTCCACAAGCATTCATATGTTTAATAATCACGAAAGCCGTTTCCTCAAATTCATCCAATAAGGATAAACAAGCATCCACATCCACTAAATTATTATAGGACAGTTCCTTGCCATGTAATTTGTCAAACAATGTATTCAAATCGCCATAAAAGGTACCTTGTTGGTGCGGATTCTCTCCGTATCTCAACGAGCTAGACGGCAAGCTCGTGTAGTTAGCTAAATCCGCCGACTCACCCGCAAAATATCGTTGAATAGCGCCATCATAATGCGAAGACACATAAAATGCCTTTTGCGCAAAATCCCGTCGCTGCTCTAAAGTTGTCGCCACTCCATTCGTCTTTAAAATCGACTCCACTTCCCCATATTGCTTACGTGAACTCACAATCAAAACATCGTTGAAGTTTTTGGCAGCTCCCCGAATTAATGAAATACCACCGATGTCGATTTTTTCAATAATATCCTCATCAGACGCACCCGAAGCAACCGTCTCCTCAAAGGGATACAAATCCACCATCACTAAATCTAAGGCAGGAATTTCAAATTGCTTAGCCACCTCTACATCAGCAGGCAAATCCCTCCGATATAAAATCCCACCAAAAACTTTTGGATGTAATGTTTTGACGCGCCCTCCAAAAATAGAAGGATAGCCCGTCAAATCTTCCACGGCAATAACTGGGATGCCTAATTCTTCAATAAATGACTGAGTTCCACCGGTTGAATAAAGCGTAACGCCTTGTTGGTGAAGTAATCGAATGATAGGTTCTAAACCATCTTTATAATAAACAGATATGAGGGCAGATTGTATTTTTTTTAGAGACATTAGAATTGTAAAAATGAAATATAAATTTACAAAAAATGTCACAAAAAAGGTAGCTTTCCTCCATTTTTAAATGAGAAAAGCTACCAGTGTAAGTGGATAAACGCTTATTTCTTTGGCTTATAATTCTGTAACCTTAACAATGCCTCCAAATAATAATAATCCGCATAAATTAAGGGAACGTCTATCTCAGAATTTAATCCTTTAGCGCCTACACAATGCTTGATCAAAAAGTTGTTATTCTCTCCTAAGGCTGCCCGATAAGCAGGGCTGGATAAAGATTCCATCATCGTTACCGCATCATTGTAATATCTTTTTCCTTTAGCTCCTGAATATTTACTTAATTCCAATAAAGCTGAAGCCGTAATGGCACCCGCCGAAGCATCTCTTTCCTCATTTGGAATGTTTGGCGCATTAAAATCCCAATACGGAATTTTATCCTTAGGCAAATTCGGGTGATTCAAATAAAAATCGGTGATTTTTTGAGCAAAATCGAGGTATTTTTTATCCTTCGTTTCACGATACATCGCCACATATCCATAAATCGCCCAAGCATGTCCACGCGTCCAAGTTGTTTCGTCCTGATATCCCTGATGCTGTTTTTTAGCTAAAACTTTCCCTTCAGGATCGTAACAAATCACATGATAACTTGAGTAATCGGGTCTAAAATGATTCTTGATCGTATTGTCCGCATGCGTGATGGCGATGTCATGAAAACGTTGATCTCCCGTCTCACGAGATGCCCAAAATAGCAACTCCAAATTCATCATATTGTCAATAATCACCGGATATTTATACCCTCCTTTAAAGCTATTCCATGATTTAATTAAGCCAATCTTGGGATCAAATCGGGTAGCTAAAGATTTAGCTGACTGAATCAAAACTTTTTTATACGCGGGATCCTTCGTTAAACGTAAACCATTTCCAAAAGAATCAAACATCATAAATCCTAAATCATGGGTTCCTGTATTGTATTGTTCTTTCCTAACCGCTTCAGTCCACAAACGAGCCGCCTTTGACCATTTTGGATCTTTTGTTTTTTCAAATAAATACCAAAGTCCACCTGGGAAAAATCCCGAACACCACCAACTAGATGGCAAGTTTCGATAAGTCCCATCAGGTTTAGCTGAATGTATCGTTACCGAAGTATCTGGATGATCTGCCAACATCCGAAGGTATTGTTGGCCCGCCAAAGCAAATTGTTTATTGATATCAATTTTTTGAGCAAAAGCCCCAGAAGTCATCAGCGTAAAAATGAATAAGAATTTTTTCATTGTAAATTGGTTTTGTTTTTAATTTGAATTTTTATCGATTAACGGTCAATCCTATATGTGATCAGGCAAAAATAATTGCCAACGAAAATAACAAAAAATATATCCGAATTCAAAATACAGGCTTAGCCTAAAACGGCCTTCATTTAAATTGCAATGGCTCTAAAAGATAAGGGCTATCGTCCCATCCAACCCCCATCTACCGTCAAAATAGTTCCATGAACATAGTTGGACGCCTCGGAGGCAAGAAACACAATAGGACCTTTGAAATCTTTCGCATCACCCCAACGACCCGCTGGAATTCTCCCTAAGATCGAAGTACTTCGTTCTTTATCTTCTCGTAATGCCGTGGTATTGTCCGTTGAGATATATCCAGGCGCAATGGCATTTACATTGATCCCTTTTCCAGCCCATTCATTAGCCAAAGCCATGGTTAATCTCGCAATTCCTCCTTTGCTTGCTGCGTAACTTGGCACATTAATGCCCCCTTGAAAACTTAATAAGGAAGCAGTAAAAATAATTTTGCCAGAACCTGCTTTTAACATCGTTCGGCCGATTTCCCTACTCAATATAAATTGGGAAGATAAATTTACTTCCAACACTTCATCCCAATATTCATCTGAATGCTCTGCGGCAGGATCACGCAAAATAGTTCCTGCATTGTTAACCAAAATGTCAACTTTGGGATAATCCCTTAGGACTGCTTTGATGAAATCATACAAAGACTCACGGTCTGAGAAGTCGGCCTGATAGGCTTTGAAATTTCTCCCTAATGCTTTTACAGCTTTTTCAATCGCAGAACCCGCTAATTCCAACGAAGCTGAAACTCCAATAATATCGGCTCCCGCCTCCGCTAGGCCAATGGCCATTTCCATGCCAATTCCACGTTTGCAGCCCGTTACAATAGCTACCTTACCCTTTAAATCAAATAAATTCTGCATCGTTCTGTGTTTATTTACAAAGTATTTAAAATATGTTTTTTACTCATTTTTTTTAACACTATTCGTGTTGTGAATTATACAAACTTACTAATTTGCAAAATCATAAAGGAATTAAAGATGCAAAACAAATCCATGAACCCGACCATGACACTTAAAAATGAGCATGAGGATATACCCGGAAACCCATCCATTTCTAAAAGCAGTATCACCAAATTAAATGATCGAAGTAATGGAAAACCGCTCCGAGCGCTAAGCGAAGAGGAGTTTGCTTTTTGGAAAGAAAATGGTTTTGTCATCGTAAAAAATGCCATTAGTAAAGAGGCTGCTGCATTAACAGCAAAAGCCATTTGGGATTTTGAGGAAAAAGATTTAGGCCAACCAGATACTTGGCACACGGAACCAAGAGCCGAAATGCAAATGAAGGAACTCGTCGGATCTGGCATGGTGGAAATGTACAATCATCCTTTGCTATGGGAAAATAGGCAATCTCAGCGCGTTTACGATGCCTTTGTGGATGTTTGGGGAGTGGAAGATTTATGGGTGACAATCGATCGTTGCAACTTAAATTTTCCCGTGCAAGCCGACAAACCATTCAAAGGATTTATTCACTGGGATTATGATCCAGATACAAAACCGGTTAATGTGCAAGGCGTCTTAGCCTTAGCGGATCAAACGGATGAAAATATGGGTGGTTTTCAATGTATTCCGGAATTGTATAGAAATTATGAAACCTGGAAAAAAACTCAACCTGAAGACCGAGATCGTTTTAAACCAGATATTTCAGGATTCCAATTGCATAAAGTCAAATTAGAGGCGGGAGATTTATTGATTTTTAATTCCTTGCTTGCCCATGGGATTAGACCTAACCTGACGGCCAACAAAGTCCGAGTGGCGCAGTATATTTCCATGATGCCTGCAGAGCAAAATAATGAGGCGTTGAAACAATGGCGTGTCAACTCATGGCAACATAAAATTGCACCTGAAGGTTATGCCTTTCCAGGTGATCCGAGGCAATTAGAAAAATCCCAACCTGTCGCCGTACTTAGCGATTTAGGAGAAAAATTACTGGGTTTGAAGAGTCATTAGAAACCGATTCGGCTGGATTAATTTTATTTTTCAAGCCCTCAAAAGCAATTAACCAAGATTTCCCACCCCATTTGATCGCTGGATAAGAACAATCAAAGTTGACATCTGAAATATAGGTTTTGGTCAATCGTCCACGAACATCTTTTTTAATCAAGCCAATCTGCTTGAAATAGCGGTCTCCCTCTTGTTTAATTTCCGCATAGACTAAAGCAGTCTCTCCTTTCGGATTCGAGGCCAACTGAGGCATGCGCATTTTATCGCCAGGTAAATGGAGTATCATTTTTTTAGACCCTTGGTAAGCCCATTTGATTCCAGATGAACCTTCTGCACCCGTATACCAAGCTGCTTCCAAGCCTTTTGAGCCTCGAGCTAGGGATGGCCCTGCATGTGGGCAGGCATTTACCTTCCAGTGATCTTCGTACAGTGGGACTGATTCGGAATAGTTTTTGCCAAAATCGCTCGAATGAATATACCCCATATCGCGTTCCCCTTTATCATTCAAATCACGGTAAATCACATCCACATTCCCTTTCGCGTCAGCTAAGGCATCGATCCGGCAACATTCGCAGGTCTGTTTATCGAGTATTTTCATCGCGCCAAACCCTGCACCAGCAGAAGTAGAAGCGGTAACCAACGTCCGTCCTTTAGGCCCTACTTTCACATCTAACCAATATGCCCCCACTTCTCCATTAGGCAAGGAAATGATCTTACCAAATGAATGACTGAGTCCGGCCGCGGTATCCTTGTGAATGTATTGCGGCTTTTGCCAAACCCCATTGACTTCCATGGCATACAATAAATCACCATTAAATCGAGAGGCTGCAGTAGGTCGATTCATTTCATACAAAAGGATACAGGATCCGTCCGCTTTATAGGCCAGTTTAGGCATTCCCTCCGCATGCGTAGACGCTTTTTTATCAATAGGGACCTGCTCCGCAGGCCCCTGATTGACTTTTCTGAAAAACAAAACTCCATTGGCTGATTTCTCTACCCAAGATAGCACGACATCGCCGTTTGATTTCAATGCAAAAGAGGGGTCCAACGCCTGATTAGCTGGATTAGACACCGTTTGCGCGAAAGAGACCTGCGCAAAGAAAACAAGCAAAAGGATTAGTTTTTTCATTTTTTGAATAGTTGGAATACATCAATTTGAACACCTGCTACCACGGTACGAGGCGCAGCTGGAGTATAGGTAGCCTTATCGGTGGCATTATTTCCACGTGTCGCCGTCGTAGCATATAGCGCATCTCCTATGTTTAAAATGTTCGTAAAGAATTGATAGGCTTTGTAATTATACCCCATACGAACATTGAATACAGAAACACCTTCATAGGTTTTTGTATTTACCTGATTCTCGAACCATGGCCCGATTTTTTGCCATTCTACTGCAATTCGGGCTCCCTTGTATTTGTAGGTTACCTCTGAGTTTGCGATGAAATTAGGTGCTTGCGGCATTTCTTTGCCATTCACATTTTTTAATGCATCCGATGCACGTGTACTTAACACAAAATCGACAAACGTATGTTTTGCATTCGTTCCTCCAAAACGGAAGTTCCAAGAATCGTTCGGACGGTATGTGATTTGGTATTCAATACCTTCATGTAAGGTCTTTCCGGCTGATAAATAATCCGTGGTGTTATCTGGTAAACGAACACCTAACAACTCATTATTGCCTTCTAGACGATAGAATGTATAGTCAAAGAAGAGTTTGTTTTGTACCAAAGAAGCCCAGCCTCCCACTTCATAGTTAGAGAAAACGGCCGGATTGATGCTTAGGTAAAATTTCTCCCCTGTAGCTGCGGCTTGTGCTGCTGGACGCGCGCGGAATACCGCAGAGAGAGCTGGTGGCGAAAAGCCTTTGGAGAAATTACCATAAAAACCTACGTGAGACGAAGCTTCATACGTAAGACCTAACTTAGGAGAAAACTGCTCATAGCTTTTAGATCCCGTCGAATTATCGATGAAGTTCGTGTAATCAAAAGACATCTGATCGAAACGACCACCCAGAGATAAACGAATTTTTTCAATCGGATGTAAATCCAATTGCGCATAAGCTGCTTTATTCCAAATCACGGCCGAATAATTCCCTAGGAACGTCGATGGCAAAACTTGTGTGATCGTGAATTTCTCCACTGATTTTTTATCCGCACGTAATGTAGCGGCTAAATTGATTCTATACGCCCAATAGTCATTAGGCGAGCGATCTAACAAGAATCCCGCCACCAATTTCGAATTCAGAAATTCAAAGCTCTGCGTGTGTTGCCCCATCAAGCCAAAGCTTTTGAAACTGTTTTGATTCACCTGACCGGAAGCCGTCAATGATGGAGCAGACCAAGAAATGGAATAGGAAGGGTTTTGGCCTAAAGCATTATCTCTGGAAAAGGCCGTCAAACTTGAATTCGCATTCTCAGACCATTTATGCTCTAAGGTCAAACGAGAACGAGACGAGAAAGAAGAACGGTAAGTGAAATCCGCTGGACTTTTATAACTACGGGAATAAAAACCCGTACTATCAATGTTTCCACCCGTTTGAGAGAAATAATCGTTGTAGGCAAATGAGCCCCATAATTTCGTCTTAGGCGTAAATTGATAATCCAAACGAACGTTAATCGAAGACTTGTCGAAGTCGGAATTAGAAGCCCAAGAACCTTTTTGGCGAGCTACATAACCACCCGTCATAATCGACCATTTCTTCCCTAATTGTGCTCCAGCCGTGAATTGAACTCGTTTATAGCCCCACTCATCCATCTGATAACCCACCTGTGCTGTCGGAATCCCCGGCGCCGTTTTTGTAATTAAATTAATTGCACCACCCACAGCTTCAGGGCCATAAAGTGAGGACGCGGGCCCCTTTATCACTTCCACAGAATTCAATCCTTGTAAATTCGTTTCGATCAAGGCATTGTGGTTGAATACACCCAAAGGACGCAAGGCAAGACCATCTTCCAAATACAGAAAATAAGCAGAGGTACCAAAAGGCTGGCGAATACCCATCCCATGCTGTTCATTTCGGTAATCTAACATCACCACACCCGGAACCTTATTAATAATTTCCGTTAACTGAAGCGCCTTCGTATCTTGAATCAAGGCAGATCCAATTTTATGAATAGCCACTGGCGTCTCTGCGCGAGTCGCCGCTTGACGAGAGGCCGTCACCACCACCGATTCCAGCGTTTGTGTAGCTTCTTCTAAGAAAATTGTGCTTTCAGCCTTCGTTTTCGCTGATTTATATCCTAAGGCCGACACCGTGAATTCACCTTTTTCTTTCAGGTCAAATTCCCCTCTTTCATTCGAAATGGAAATGATTTTATCGCCTTTTTTTAGGCTGGCGCCTAGAATAGGCTCGTTTGTAATCGAATTAAGTACTTTTATTTTTTGTGCTTGCGCAAGCGTAGTTATCCCTAATAACAACGCTATTAATAACTTTTTCATGTATAATTAATTAAAATGAAGAATGCCCACGATGAGAATCGCGAGTAAAAAAATCAAGAAAAATTAATTACACTTGAGGAGGATGAAAGAAACCCTTAGTGGAGAAATTCGGATGAATTTCAGAAATTTGAAAATTATTTTCTAGCACATATCGTTCGAAGTAGCGTGCCTTGAAAAGACTTGAAATGGATTGAAAACCTAGGACAACTTCTGGCATTTTATTCAAACGCTCAGCGTTCGATTTTTGCTCCTTTTCCTCTGAGGCTTTCAATTGCTTTGATAAATAACATTGCCCGTTGCAATTCAACATGGGCTTATCTCGATTCACACATAGATTTTTGGCTATAAAATCACGGTTTACTTGATAATATGCAACGGCCGACCACTGATTTAATAGGGGGACTTGCATAACCATGAATAATAAAAGAGCAATGATGCGATTCACGGAACAAAGGTAATGAATTAAAAAATTCAAAATATGATTAATGTCAGCGTAGCGTAAAAATAAATTTTATTGACCCTTTTCCGATAAATGAACCGCTGAATCGTTGATTTCAAAGGAGTATTTTTTCAACATTTCCATCATCGCCGAACCGGCCAATAAAGTTGGCCCATAGCCATGAGCCGCAAATGGAGAAATAGGTCTGAAATAATAAAATGCGGGGTCCCAAGCTAAGCCAGTTCCCACGCAAGTTCCTTCTACTTGCCCTTGCGCATTCACACGAGAATTAACGGCATTCCAAGCTAAAATGGCCGCAGGGGCATAAATTTTAGGATCGAGCCAACCATTATTTACACCATTTGCGATGACATAGGCATAAATAGCCGTGGCCGAAGTTTCTAAATACGAATCGCTTTTGTCCAATAATTGATGCCAAAATCCCGTCCCATCTTGTAAACTCATGAGCCCTTTTAAGTGATTTTTCAATTGGGCCAACATAAATTTCCGACCCGGATGGTTGGCTGGTAAATACATCAGCATTTCTGAAGTGGTCAACAAAGCCCAACCATTTGCCCGAGCCCAATGAAATTCCGGATGGGCCTCCGCTCCTTCCAAATATCCATGCATAAAAACGTTCAACGACGGATTGTACATCCGCTTTTGATAAGCAGAAAACTGCTTGAACGATTCGTCAAAATACTTTTCATCGTTAGACGCAATGCCCAATTGGAGCAATGCCGGTATCGCCATATATACATCGTCCAACCACATCGTATTTTTTAAGGGACGCACACGAACTAAAGTTCCATCAGGCAGTCGATGCTCTTCCTTCAAAATAAAATCAGAGGCTCTTCGTGTCACATATGACATGTCGGTTGGGAAACCCGATTTTTTAGCCTTCAAAACAGCCATGGCCATGGCTCCTATGTCATCTAATGCTTTGGGCTGAATTAATCCCTTTAAGACATGTGCTTTCAAGCGGTTCGCTTCGTCGTATTTTCGAGCTGATTCAATGGTGGACGCAATTAAACCCAAACGCTTGAAAACATAATCACGGTATTTTGCCTCAGCAGTTAATTGGTATAAGTTCAGCATCCCCGAATAAGTAACACCCCATTCATAGGATATGGGCCTAAAATCTCCTTTCGCGAAAACCACTTGGTCCGAATATCCGAGGTCAGGCGTCCATGGCCTACCGGAACTTTTGTCCACAAAATTTGAAGGCGTTGCTCTGTCTAAATAATCGAAAACACGATCAATCGTTTTTTGGATGTCAGCTAACGCAGGTACTCCGTAAGTCGTGGGATAATCAGGCTTTAAAGCGTGTAAAGGAGCGGTGGCATCCGAAGCAGTGGTAATATTTTTCTGTGCCTGAGCCCAAAAACTTAAAAAAATAAAAACAAAAATCATTTTTTTCATACCCACCATGCATTTGTGTATTCGCAATTTAAAACATTATTTTCAAATCATTTTTGGTCACTTTTCCCATCGCGTTTCGAGGTAATTCTTCCACAAATTGATACAGCCTAGGAACCTTATACCCAGGCAATCGCTCGCGCAACCAGGTATTTATTTCTTCTTTTGAAATGACATTTTTTAAGACTAAAACGGCGGCAACCACTTCGCCCCATTCCTCATCAGGCAAACCCACAACTCCGCAATCTTCGATATCAGGATGGATTCGCAATACCTCTTCAATCTCTAAAGCAGAAAGTTTATATCCGCCTGACTTGATAATATCCACGGAACTACGTCCTAAAATTTTATAATATCCAGTTTCCAAATGGGCGACATCACCCGTTTTAAACCAACCGTCTTCCGTGAACGTTTCTTGGGTCGCTGAGGGTTTATTCCAATACGATTGGAAAACGTTCGGGCCTTTGATTTGAATTTCTCCAGGTTCCAATTCTCCATTAATTACATCGTTATCACCCATTAAACGGACTGAAACTCCTGGCAAAGGGATACCGACATGCCCTGGCCTTCTTTCCCCATGAAAAGGATTACTGATGGCCATGGCTATTTCGGTCATTCCATAGCGTTCTAAAAGCCAATGCCCACTGATTTGATGCCATTTTTCCATGACAGAAACTGGCAAAGCAGCAGATCCAGATACCATTAGGCGAAATTTAAGCAACATGTCATATATGACATGTTGGTCTGCCGTCGACAAGGTATCCCAATGAGAAATGAGTTTGAAATATATGGTCGGCACCGCCATAAAAACGGTCAATTCACCTGAAAGCAATCGACTAAACACTTCGGCCGAATTGAATTTGGGCATAAATTCACAAGTGGCACCTACCGACAAACTACAGCCGATCACATTAATGATCCCATGGATATGATGCAGAGGTAAAATACATAGGGTCCGATCTGAAGCTTTCCATTCCCAAACTTGTACAAAACAAGCGAT
>JBIKRO010000047.1:0-21921 GCA_044349095.1 Aquirufa sp.
TGAATTTAGACAAGAAGCTTGCAATTATTCCCAATAAGACTAATAAGTATAAGGCTTTGTTTAATCCCCAGTAATCTGATAGGTAGCCGATAAATACTGGGCCAACTAGAAATCCAACATATGCTATCGTAGAAACGCTAGCAATCGCTATTGATGGTGAAATATTTTTTGATCTACCTGCTTCTGAATATATGATGGGTATAATGGTAGATATGCCTATGCCAGCAATTAAACAACCGGTTATCATGATATATTCGTTTGTTGTCATTAGTGTAATAAGTAGGCCTAGACTAATTAATATACCATTTAAGGTTAAGATATTTCTTATCGAAAATAATTTGGCTATATAATCGCCCATTGACCTACCTATAACCATAGAAAGGGCAAAAGATGTAAATCCAATGGTAGTAGGAAATGTCGAAATGAAGGTCGATTCTTTAAAATATAAAGTAATCCAATCGGCCATGGCTCCCTCACATAGCATTCCACAGAATGCAATAAATGATAGGGTTAATAGGTGAGGTCCTAAATCAAAAAACGAATTCTTTTTTCCTTCTAGTGACTCGTTGCCCTTTTTAAAATGGTCTGGTAATAAATTTGATAAAAAGAATGGGATCGATAAAAAATTCAGGCCTCCTATGACTAATAAATGATTAAAACTTGAAACATTATAATTTAAAATTATGCCTCCACAAAATGCTCCCAACATTAATCCAAGGGAAAAAAGAGCATGGAAGCTCGACATAATGGTCTTATTCATACTCTTTTCCAAAGTAACCACTTGAGTATTCATGGCAATGTTTAAGATATCTCCAGCCATTCCGAATAAAAATAGTGCAATAAATAATCCGAAAGAATTAGGTGAATAACCTAAGATAGGCATGATAAATATGTACATTACAATTGCTGTTAAGCATATCCATTTTGACTCATATTTTGTAATTAACCAACCGGCCAGTGGCAATGAGATGAGAGATCCTATAGGCAAGCCTAACAAGATAGTACCTAATTCGGAATCAGTTAAATGTAATTTTTCTTTAAAATCTGGAATTCTTGTGGCCCAACTTGCAAAATTAATTCCACAAAGGAAAAATAGTAAACTAATGGACGCCCTATTTTTAAACATTAAAATTGATTATAATAAAAGATTGGCTACAGCATCCCATGTATCTACGCGTTGGTATTCATGTATGTGTAAGTTGTGTGGAGCTGTAAATAGGAGAGGAGTTCCATTAAAGGTTTTTAAATTCTTCTCATGATCATCTATTAGATAATCAGCTTGAATCATGTATTTATGTCCGCAAAATACGATATGAGTCCATGAAATGAATGGGAAGTGCTGTTTCATCCAAATCAATTTTTCTTTTAAAGATTCAGGAAATTCAGTAGCAGCTGAGACAATAAAGATTTCGTAGCTTTGACTAAGTTGTTGAACTATCTGAACCGCCTTGTTTTTAACGGGTACGTCTAAGAAAAAACCAGGTTGCCAAAGAAATGAATTATTGGCCAAGTAATCTTTCAGAAATCGTTCTCGTGCCAGTCTATCTGACATTAATTCTTCGTAAGAATAATTTTTATCTAGTAGACTATTGATGGTATGAATGATTTTGACTGTTGTATCTGCCATCACATCATCCATATCTATTGCAATTCTCTTCATAAGGTACATAAAAAAACTCCCCAAATATGGGGAGTTTTAAACTAATAATGAAATTATATTTACATCATGCCGCCCATTCCACCACCACCTGGTGCATGGCTATGCGCTGGCTCGTTGGCTGGTTTATCAGCAATAACACATTCCGTAGTCAATAAAAGTCCAGCAATGGATGCTGCATTTTCTAAAGCCAAACGAGTTACTTTTGTTGGATCGATAATACCTGCTGCGATCATATTTTCATATTTATCTTCGCGTGCATTATATCCAAAATCATCTTTACCTGCACGAACTGCATTGACAACAACGGAGGCTTCTCCACCTGCGTTGGCAACTATAGTTCTTAATGGAGATTCTACTGCTTGACGAATGATGTTAATACCTGTTATTTGATCTTCATTTTCGCCTTTCAACTTATCTAAAGAACCAATAGCACGAATCAAAGCAACTCCACCACCAGCAATAATACCTTCTTCAACTGCAGCTCTAGTTGCGTGCAATGCATCGTCAACACGATCTTTCTTCTCTTTCATTTCTACTTCTGTAGCTGCACCAATATACAAAATAGCTACACCGCCAGATAATTTGGCTAAACGCTCTTGTAATTTTTCGCGATCATAATCAGATGTAGTGTTCTCAATTTGAGATTTAATTTGATTCACACGATTGTTAATATCGTCTTTTGAACCAGAACCATTAACAATAGTTGTATTGTCTTTGTCGATAATAATTTTATCAGCTTGACCTAAATATTCAATTGTCGCATTCTCAAGTTTAAATCCTCTTTCTTCTGCGATAACAGTTCCACCTGTCAAAATTGCGATGTCTTCTAACATAGCTTTTCTGCGATCTCCAAATCCTGGAGCCTTTACAGCAGCCACTTTCAGAGCACCACGGATTTTATTTACTACTAGAGTAGCTAAAGCTTCACCGTCTACATCTTCTGAAATAATTAATAGAGGACGTCCTGTTTGAGCTACTACTTCTAATACAGGTAGTAATTCTTTCATAGACGATACTTTTTTCTCTGAAATCAAGATAAAAGGTTTCTCTAATTCAACTTCCATTTTGTCAGTGTTAGTTACAAAATAGGCAGATAAATAACCTCTGTCAAATTGCATTCCTTCTACTGTCTTTACTTCAGTTTCAGTTCCTCTTGCTTCTTCAACGGTAATAACACCTTCACGACCTACTTTATCCATAGCCGATGAAATCATTTTACCAATTTCTGAATCATTGTTAGCTGAAATAGTAGCCACCTGAGCAATTTCGTTCGATGTGGTAATCGGACGAGATTGCTTCTTTAGATCTTTGACAATCGCATCTACCGCTTTTTCAATTCCTTTCTTTAGGTCCATTGGATTAGCTCCAGCAGCCACATTTTTAGAACCGATGGTATATATTGATTGAGCTAAAACAGTTGCAGTTGTTGTACCATCACCCGCTTGATCTGCAGTTTTAGATGCAACTTCTTTAACCAATTGAGCTCCCATGTTCTCAACAGCATCTTCTAATTCAATTTCTTTAGCAACAGTTACACCATCTTTTGTGATTTGTGGTGAACCAAATTTTTTGTCAATAATAACGTTACGACCCTTAGGTCCTAATGTAACTTTAACAGCATTAGCAAGGGTATCAACCCCTCTTTTCATTTTCTCGCGAGCTTCGCTGTCAAAAAATAATTCCTTAGCCATGTGATTAATTCTTTATTTGTGATTTTTAAATAATTTGATTTACAAAACTGCAAAAATGTCTGATTCTCGCATGATTAAATAATCTTTCCCCTCAATCGTGATTTCAGTTCCAGAGTATTTTCCGTACAATACATCATCACCTACCTTAACAGTAATAGGCTCATCTTTTTTTCCATTGCCAACTGCCACTACGATACCTTTTTGTGGTTTTTCTTTAGCGGTATCTGGAATGATAATTCCATATGCAGTTTTTTCTTCAGCTGCAGCCGGTTCAACAATAACCCTGTCTGCTAAGGGCTTAATAGTTAACTTTGACATGTTTTATGAATTTAGGTTTTTAAACGTATATTAAACTCTTTTATTAAAGAATTTCGACATTACATATCAAGATGTATGCCATTGAAAAATAACTGAAAAATTGTCAGTTATTATTTGGTCATTGGTTTTGGTGCTGGTGCCGTTGGAATAGTTTTTCCCGCAGCCTTTTCTACATTAACTGATTGTACAGCATCCGGTGAACTAGAGGAAATTGTAAAATTTGTTAATAAAACCAATACTAAAATGGTAATTGAAAATCCCCAGGTTAATTGTTCAACTAAATCACCCGTTTTTTGTACACCAAACATTTGAGTAGCTCCAGTGGGATTAAATTCTCCATTGATACCTCCTCCTTTTGGATTTTGTACCAAAATAAGTATGATTAACAATGCTGAGAATATGACGATAAGGGAAATTAATAAAGTAAACATAATTAGTTAATTATTTATTTTAAAAGCTATTTCTGAAATTCGAGATGCAAAGTAAAGCCTTTTTTCAGGTTTAGCCAAACTTAATTTTTCATATACTTTAATTGCTAAATCATATTTACCTTGTTTTTCTAATATGATGGCATAAGATTCTGTTGTTGGCGCCTGATAGCTAACCTCCGAAAAGTCTACTTCCTCGGTTAATTCGATTTCATTCGAACTCTTTTTAATTTTAGTGATGGTTGGCATTTTTAATAAAAAATCTTCTATCAATTGCGACTGAACATCATTTGAGCTTGCTGATTTCAAATTTAATTCAAATGGATTCTCTATCTCATTCGTTTCAATATCACGGATAGACTTAAAGTAATTTAATCTAGAATTTGATTTCAATGCCACTTTTCTTTGTTGGCTCGCAATATTTTTCTCATTCCAATGCAACAAATAAAAAAATGGATACCTTTCTTTGTCATCATTAAAAATAGCAAAATCAGCTCGATTTGTGCGATCAAATCGATGAAGTAAAAACCATAATTTTTGAGCTTTTTCTAGATTCATCACCAATCGCCTGCTATTTTATTGAAAAGATCTAAAATAATTTGATCAACTAATTTTGGGATAAGATTTTTTTCTACCTGGGTTAACGTTTGATTTTGTGGAAAATCTTGATAAAAACTAAATTCCTGATCAAAGTTCTTTGTTTCATCTAATCGGTTCACTAATGAAAATTGTATTTTCATAGTCAATCTGTTTAATCCAGCTTTATCATCTGATGTTGGGGCTTGTGGAGTCATTTCATACCCTACAATCGTTCCTTCTAATAATAAATCTGGATTTTGATTTATAATTTTCAAGGTGGTATTTCTTTGAAAATACTCCTTTACTTTTTCATTTATAGTTAAACCTAAATTCGTGGGACCTCCCGCAGTCTCCATTCGAATATTATTTATTTGAATCGTTTTTAAATCCTGTGATAAACTAGCTCCTTTAAAACTATAGCAGGAGCTAAGGAATATAGAGCCAAATAAACAGATTAAAATATTCTTACACATTATCCTCAAGGTCATATTGTTTTATTTTACGATATAATGTTCTTTCAGAAATACCTAAATCTTTCGCCGCATATTTACGCTTATTCTTATTTTTCTTTAATGCCCTAATGATGATTTCTTTTTCTTGCTTTTCCAATGAAAGGGTTACATCCGGATTGGTAATTATTTCTTCAAACTGCGCATCTTCTGATTCCGATAGTAAACTTTCGGAGTGTATATTTAAATTAGTTGTATTTTCATTTTGATGCGTTGGTAGTGCTTTATTGCGTATGTGATCATCATCGTTTTCTTTTATGTCTTCAAAAATGGACATGTTTTCAGAAAGAATATCATACGCATTCGAGTTTCCACTTTCAATTAACTTAAGCAATATCTTTTTTAATTCAGTGACATCTTTTTTGAGGTCAAAAAGAATTTTATATAGAATTTCTCTTTCATTGATGCCTTCAGAATTTTGGAAATAATCTCCCTTGACTACGGTGGAGTTTAATTTTGGCTCATTAAAATCTAAATAATATTGCAATCTTTCTTCATCAACAATGCGGTCGCCAATTTCTAAAACAGATATTTGTTCAGCTAAGTTTTTTAATTGGCGTATATTACCTGGAAAGCGTTGCTTCTGCAGCAAATTTTTAGCTTCATTCGTCAATGAAATCGGCTTAACTCGATGAGATTCCGAAAAGTCTGTAGTAAACTTTCTAAATAATAATTCAATATCACCACCTCTTTCTCTTAAAGGAGGAACATAAATAGGTACTGTACTTAATCGATAAAATAAATCTTCTCTGAATTTCCCTTTTTCGATTGCATTTTGAAGATTTAAATTAGTAGCTGCGACAACACGTGTATTGGTTCTTTGAACTTTTGATGACCCAACCCTTAAAAATTCCCCATTTTCTAACACTCGAAGCAATCTAGCCTGCGTTCCTAGGGGCATTTCAGCTATTTCGTCAAGAAATATAGTACCCCCATCAGTTACCTCAAAATATCCCTTCCTGGCTTCTATCGCCCCTGTAAATGATCCTTTTTCATGGCCAAACAATTCAGAGTCGATTGTTCCTTCGGGTATAGCTCCACAGTTTACCGCTATAAATTGCCCATGTTTTCTTTTGGACAAAGAATGTATTATTTTAGAAAATGACTCTTTACCTGAACCACTTTCCCCTGTAATTAACACGGTCATATCAGTTGGAGCCACTTGCTCTGCGATTGATATGGCATGAATTAACAACGGAGAATTTCCAATGATTCCAAAACGAGCTTTTATGCTAGCTAAATGACTGTTTTCCATTGTATTAAGATTCTATTTCACCAATTAAAGTTCCTGTTGTGCAATGTGTGATTTTTACATTGACATATTCCCCTTTTTGTTCTTTGACTTTTTTAAATACAACTACTTTGCCAGAATCACACTTTCCATAATGATGTAAATCTGATTTTTTGGAGTCTCCTTCTACTAAAACTTGTTGAATAGTGCCAATAAGCAAATTGTTTTTAATCCCAGAGTGTAATCGCTGCTTAACAATTATTTCAGATAATCTTCTTTGCTTAATGGATTCTTCAATGTCATCCTTGTATTTTTTTTCCGCAGGTGTACCTGGTCGTTCTGAATAGGTAAACATGTAGCCAAAGTCATAGACCACTTGATCCATAAGGCTTAAGGTATCTTGATGATCTGCTTCATTTTCTGTGCAAAATCCAGCAATCATATCGTGCGATATTCCACAGTCTTTACCTAAAATAGTCCGAATTGAAGTAATGCGGTCCATATACCATTCTCGCGTATAAGTACGATTCATCAATTTTAATATTCGATTGCTTCCGCTTTGAGCAGGTAAATGTATGTTTTTGCAAATGTTGGGATATCTCGACATGACAAATAAGACCTCATCAGTAATATCTTTGGGATGCGATGTTGAAAACCGAACTCTTAATGATGGATTTATTAAGGCCACTTGCTCTAAAAGGCTTGCGAAATTAACCACATCAGAATTTTCTGATGAAGTATATTTATATGAGTCTACATTTTGACCCAATAAAGTCACCTCTCTATACCCTTGATTAAAAAGTGTACTACATTCATGTAAGATTGATGCTGTATCTCTGGATCTTTCTCTACCGCGTGTGAACGGAACGACACAAAATGAGCACATATTATCGCATCCACGCATGATGCTGACAAATGCCGTTACTCCATTGGAATGTAATCTTACGGGTTCTATATCCCCATAAGTCTCTTCTTTTGATAAGAATACATTGATTGCCTTTTCTTCAAATTCTAATTTGGAGAGTAAATTTGGTATATCTCGGTATGAATCAGGCCCTGCTACTAAATCAACGATCTTTTCTTCTTCGATTAATTTAATCTTTAATCTTTCGGCCATGCAACCCAATATTCCAATGGTTAATGACGGATTTTTCTTTTTTAGTTCAGTAAATCCCTTTAACCTATTTCTGATTTTCAATTCAGCATTATCTCGAATAGCGCATGTATTCAATAAAATGGCATCTGCCTCGTTGATATTTGACGTAGTGCCGTACCCATGATTAATCAATATCGATGTTACTACTTCGGAATCAGCAAAATTCATCTGACAACCATAGCTTTCTAGGTATACCTTTTTTTGAAATTCTGCTCCTATGACTTCCTTTGAAATCCTAGGAATATCTAAATTTAATTTTTCTTCAACAGATAGTACTTTCAATTCTTGCATCAATTAGGGACAATATTTTTGCAAATTTATGACATTTTGGCAGATAAAACTAAATTCGCTTTTCTGAATTTAAATAAATTATTTGATCAGATTGTTTCGTTAAATTTTCGTTATGTGTAACCATTATGATACACTGTTTCCAATCCTCTTTTAGCTCTAGAAATAATTCATAAAGATTGACTGCATTTTTATTGTCTAAATTGCCTGTTGGCTCATCTGCAAGTAATATTTTTGGTTGATTGATTAGCGCACGTGCAACAGCTACCCGTTGTTGTTCTCCTCCTGATAATTGATTAGGATGTTTTTTTATTAAATCAGTAATTGAAAGTTTATTGATTATTTTGTCAAATAATTCTAATTGATCAATATTTAAAGGTTTTTCTCTTATAAAAAGAGGCATTTTAATATTTTCTTCGCAGGTGAATTCTCCCAATAAGTTGTGAAATTGAAATACAAAACCCAGTTTTTTGTTCCGAAAAGCAATCAATTCTTTTTCATTTAATGTGGTGCATTCTACATCATCTAAAAGAATTCTTCCTGAATCGGCTGTATTTAACAATCCAATAATTTGTAACAAAGTACTTTTTCCTGATCCTGATGGGCCTAAAATTGAAACTAATTCTTTTTCTTGTACCTGAAAAGAAATATCATTTAGGATCAATTGATCTCCGTAGGATTTCGAAATATTTTTTAATTCCAACATTTTTTTGACTTATTTTTAGAATATTAATTAGAATGAGTTACAATTTAAAAGTTTGGCAAATAAATAGTAATTTCACGAAATAAAAATTTTATACTAAATGAATATTCACGAATACCAAGCAAAAGAAATACTAAAGGGTTACGGGGTAAAGATTCAAGAAGGGGTTGTTATTGATCAAGTATCCGACGCCGTAGCAGCTGCTGAAAAGCTTAAAGCTCAAACAGGAACAGGTTGGTTTGTCGTCAAGGCCCAAATTCACGCGGGTGGTAGAGGTAAAGGGGGAGGAGTTAAATTAGCCAAAAACTTAGATGAATTAAAAGAGCGCGTTTCTCAGATTTTGGGAATGCAATTGATTACACATCAAACCGGTCCAGAGGGGAAATTAGTTAATAAAGTTTTGATCAGTGAAGATGTATATTATCCTGGTGAATCTGAAACTAAGGAATATTACTTATCAATACTTTTGGATCGTGGACGCGCTTGCAATGTAATTATGGCAAGTACTGAAGGTGGAATGGATATTGAAGAAGTAGCTGAGCATTCTCCTGAGAAAATTATAAAAGAATGGATTGACCCAAGAGTTGGTCTTCAAGATTTTCAAGCTAGAAAAGTTGCCTTTTTATTGGGCCTTAGTGGTCAGGCATTTAAGGAGATGGTTAAATTTATTCATTGTTTATACAATGCATACGTAGATACTGATTCATCTATGTTTGAAATTAATCCTGTTTTAAAAACATCAGATAATAAAATTTTGGCTGTTGATGCTAAGGTGAATTTAGATGACAATGCGCTTTATCGTCATAAAGATTTGGCTATTTTACGTGATGTTTCAGAAGAGGATCCATTGGAAGTGGAAGCTTCTGAGAATGACTTAAATTATGTCAAATTAGATGGTAATGTCGGTTGTATGGTTAATGGAGCTGGTTTAGCGATGGCAACCATGGATATAATTAAATTATCTGGTGGTGAACCCGCTAACTTTTTAGACGTGGGGGGTGGAGCAAATGCTAAGACCGTAGAAGCTGGGTTCCGTATCATACTTCAGGATCCTAATGTGAAAGCAATCTTAATAAATATTTTTGGTGGAATTGTTCGTTGTGACAGAGTTGCCAATGGTGTTGTTGAGGCCTATAAAAATATTGGAGAAATTAAGGTGCCAATTATTGTTCGTTTGCAAGGTACAAATGCGGAAGAAGGTGCTGCCATTATTAATAATTCTGGTCTTAAAGTATTTTCTGCCGTGTTACTTAAGGATGCAGCGAAACTTGTTTCTGAGATATTAAAGTAGGGTATGAAAATTATTTGTGTAGGTAGAAATTATGTAGACCATATTAAGGAGTTATCAAATGATAAACCTACTGATCCTGTGATTTTTATAAAGCCGGACACAGCTTTATTGGAAGATTCAAAATTTTATTACCCATCTTTTTCAAATGATGTTCATTATGAATTAGAATTGGTCTTTAAAATTGGGAAGGTCGGAAAAAATATTGAAGCTAAATTCGCACACAAATACATTGATTCATATGGATTGGGCATCGACTTTACCGCTAGGGATTTGCAATCTAGATTAAAGGAAAAGGGTTTGCCTTGGGAAAAATCTAAGGCATTTAATGGATCTGCCTTCATTAGTCAAATGTCGCCATTTGATTCTTCCTTAATGGATAACGATATTAATTTTCATCTAAATCTTAATGGAAATTTGGTTCAAACCGGAAAATCCTCTTTAATGATTTGGAATGTCTTTGAGCTTATTGAAGATATATCTAAGTATTTTACCTTAAAAACAGGTGATTATATTTTTACAGGTACTCCAGCGGGGGTTGGTCCTGTTCAACGAGGAGATTTATTAGCTGGATTTTTAGAAAATGAAAAACTTTTTGATTTGACAATAGCATGAAATTAAAAATTGGAGATTTAGCACCTTTATTTAAAGTCGAAGATTCAGATGGTCAATTAATTGATTTATCAGGTCTTAAAGGATCTAAAGTGGTCCTGTACTTTTACCCCAAAGATGACACGCCTGGATGTACAGCTCAAGCTTGTAATTTAAATGAAAATTTATCCAATTTACAGGCAAATGGATTTGTTGTTATTGGTGTTAGTGCGGATTCAAATAAGGCTCATGCGAAATTTAAGCTAAAGTATAATTTAAATTTTTCTCTTTTATCTGATCCCAATCATGATATTTTAAATGCTTATGGAGTTTGGGTTGAAAAGTCTATGTATGGTAAATCGTATATGGGAATTGCCAGGACTACATTTATCATTGACGAAAAAGGTTATATTTTTAATATTATAGAAAAAGTGGATACTAAGAATCATACAACACAAATCCACTAATTTATTATGCAAACACAAGAATTAATTTCAATCGCATCTCAAGTTAGAAGAGATATTTTAAGAATGGTTCATGGATGCCAATCTGGACATCCTGGTGGATCATTAGGATGTACAGATTTATTGGTTAGTCTATATTTTGATGCAATGAATCTAAAATTAAATGCGACAAATGATCAGGTAGTTTTTAACATGTCTGGTCTGAATGAAGATGTATTTTTTCTGTCTAACGGTCATATTTCTCCTGTTTTATATTCTGTTTTAGCAAGAAGAGGATATTTCCCGATTAATGAGCTATCCACTTTTAGGAAGATTAATTCAAGATTACAAGGTCACCCTACACCTCACGAACATTTAGAAGGTATTAGAATCGCTTCGGGTTCATTAGGCCAAGGATTAAGTGTCGCTATAGGGGTAGCTCAAGCTAAAAAACTTAATCAGGATTCTTCGGTTGTTTATTGTCTCATGGGTGACGGGGAGCAGAATGAGGGTCAAGTTTGGGAAGCTGCCATGTATGCGCCTCATCATAAAGTAGATAATTTGATCGCATTTATTGATGTTAATGGTCAACAAATTGACGGTCCTACCGAAAAGATCATGAATAATCGTGATTTACAATTAAAATACGAGGCTTTTGGTTGGAAGGTTTTACATGTCGATGGTCATGATATGGCTGGTTTGCAATCATGCCTTTCAAACGCAAAAAAAATGCTTGGAAATAATATTCCAGTTATGATTTTAATGAAGACTGAAATGGGTGCTGGAGTTGATTTCATGATGGGATCGCACAAATGGCATGGTGTTGCACCTAACGACCAACAATTAGAAGAAGCATTAAGCCAATTATCTGAAACTTTAGGAGATTATTAATAGAGATTATTATGTCGATATATACTTACGAAACAAAAAAAGATACTCGTTCTGGCTTTGGTGCCGGTATGGAATTTTTGAGTCTTACTAATCCTAAAGTTGTTGCTTTATGTGCAGATTTAATCGGTTCTCTTAAGTTAGAGCCTTTTATTAAAAATTGTCCAGAGCGCTTTTTTCAAACAGGAATTGCGGAAGCAAATATGATTGGTATAGCAGCTGGCTTATCCATAGGAGGATATATTCCCTTTGCGACGACCTTTGCTAATTTCGGAACAGGAAGGGTTTATGACCAAATACGTCAATCAGTCGCCTATTCAGGTAAAAATGTTAAAATTGCATGTTCTCATGCAGGTTTAACTTTAGGAGAGGATGGAGCCACTCATCAAATTTTAGAAGATATCGGTTTAATGAAAATGCTGCCTGGTATGGTAGTAATTAATCCTTGTGACTACAATCAAACTAAAGCAGCTACTATCGCCGTTGCCAATTATAATGGCCCTGTTTATTTAAGATTTGGAAGACCTGTTGTTCCTGTTTTTACTCCTGAGGATCAAGAATTTGTTATTGGAAAAGCTATTAAATTAATCGAAGGTTCAGATGTTAGTATTTTTGCCACTGGTCATTTAGTGTGGGAATCTATCCTTGCTGCTGATATTTTAAAAGAAAAGGGTATTCATGCTGAAGTGATCAATATTCATACCATAAAGCCTTTAGATACACAGGCTATTTTAGATTCAGTCAAAAAGACCAAGTGTTTAGTTTCTGCTGAAGAGCATCAAATTAACGGTGGTTTGGGCGATTCAATAGCTCAATTTTTAGCTACTTCTATGCCTTTGCCTCAAGAATTTGTGGGCGTTAATGATTCTTTTGGAGAATCTGGGAAACCAGCTGATTTAATGGATAAATATGGTTTAAATGCTGCTTCTATAGTCGATAAAGCATTGAAAGCTATCTCAAGAAAGTAAGTTCTTGTTAAAATGGATAGCCAATTCCAATATTAAATTCAATTGGATTATCTGAGGTATTTAATGAAATTTGATTCAACACCCATTTTTCATTTTTGGGTTTAGCAGGATTGACAACTTTGGCTGCCATATCTAACCTCAATATAAAATAGTTGAAATCCCAACGCAGGCCTACTCCCGTTCCTATAGCTATTTGTTCTAAAAACGAGTTTAACTTAAAATTAGATAATGGTGAATTCACATCATTAATGCCCCAAATATTTCCTGCATCAATAAAATAAGCTCCATTTATATCACCCAAGAATTTTAAAATTTTAAATCGATACTCAAGGGAAGATTCAATTAAAACACTACCAGGTTGTTCAATTAAGTTGGAGTCTGTATTACGTGATCCGGGTCCTAATCTTCTAGGTTTCCATGCCCTTAGTGAACTAGGACCGCCAATAAAAAAGTTTTTCTCATAAGGCAGTTGAAAATCATTTTCTGCTCCATAGGCGTATGCAACTCCACCTAAAAATTTAAATGCGAGCTGAGAAGTCCTTTTTTGACCTAAAAATAGATACTTTCTGTAGTCGATATTCATTCTTAAAAAACGAAAAAATTGCATTGTTTCTTTGTTTCCTAAAAAGTCTTCTACAAATTTTAATTTTTTTTCTCCAAAAAGATTGAGGGTTGTTCCCCCTGATTCCAAGCCAATGATAAATGATTTACCTTCTATTAATTGATTTGAAGGGTAGAATGTACGGTATGTATAAAGGAAATTGATACTGGATACAAAACTTGGATTGAAACTTCTAAATAAGTTATTTCCTTTTATTCTTAAATCGTCTAAATAATTAGTAAACAATTTGGAGGTTTCTGTATTTGGATAATTTGTATTGATAATATTTAAATCAAATAATGATAGTTGGAAAAATTCAAAAGGTGATTTTTTCCATAGATACCTTTGAAGTATTTTAAAATTAGTCCTTATATATTCTGGCCTATCTATATAATCATATCCAAATCCTAATTGCGTTTTTGCCCCATAAAAATAACCTAGTTTCTTTGTAAATTTTTCAGGTAAAAATAAGGTAGGGAAATTGGCCGTTGCTCCTAAATTAACCTCTAAATTTTTTCTAGTTAAATCGGTATTTATAAATCCTGCTTGTGCTTCTAATCCTAATCGTGCTGTAAAATCTAAATAATCTAATTCAGTAAAAACTCGTCTTATTTTTAAAGAATTATATAAAAATGGTCCCGGGATTCCTCTAAAAGCACTTCCACCTAATTCTGATGAAATATTATATTTATCATTTCTGGTTAGTTCTATTTTTGGATAAAGCCGAGTAGAATTTGTGTCATATTGAATAGAAACTGATTTGAATTGATCTGTTTCGTATATATTTTGTAGGCTATGTGTCGTTTTGTCAATTGAAAATAAATCACCTTCATGAATCGAAATTAATTTTTTCAATTGAGGAGTTAATCTTGAAGTTTGGTTTATCGTTGATTCAGATTGTTCGCTGATGACATTGTATTCTTTGAAATCAATTGGGCCAAATCTAAATAATCGGTCATAAGCAAGATTGGTAACGAGGGATTTATTGTTTGGGATTTGATAAATTAAACTAATGTTATTTAAACTTGTGTCTTTAAGGTCGTTGATTTTAATTCCTATATAGTCGGGTGAAAAATTAAAGTAACCTAAATTTTTAAAGTGATTGGAGAGGCTTTCTTTTTCCTTTTTTAATAAATCCAGGTCTAAATTCGAATATTTATGAAGTAAGCTATACTGATTAATATAGTTTCTTAATTCTTTCTCTATGATGGTGTTATTGGCAATAATGGAATCTTCTTTAGTAAATATACTTTCTGGACCTTCGATTATTTTATAAGAAATATTGACCAATTTGTTTTCTATACTTATTGTATCAATAGAGTAGGCTATTTGAGTCTTTAAAAAACCTTTATTGCGGTAAAATTTCAATAAGGCTAATTTGTTGTTTTCGAAATTTATGGGATTAAATGCTACTGGATTTCGATTAAAGAATTTAAAAAACTTTTTAATTGATTTTGTGGAATCATTCGTTTTTCTTTTGTCTCTTAAGTAAGAACTGTATTTAACTGACAAATAATTTAGGTTGCTTTCTTTTAAACCCGCTATATTTGATTTTATTTCGTCTAATTTAATTTTTTTTTGTCCTTGTAATTTAATTTCATTGACAGTTGAGTAAGGAATACGGTAATTTTTGTACCCAGAACAAGACGTTATAAGGAATATGATAATCGGTAAGAATAATAATTGAGCAATTTTCAAATGACATTATCTAATAATCAAATAAAGTTAATCAATTCCCTACATTCAAAAAAAGGGAGAATTGATAATAATCTATTTTTAGTAGAAGGGGAGAAGGGAATACGTGAATTATTAGATTCATCATTTAAGATTGAATTTATTGTGCTGAATCATAAAGAAATTCAATCTGATTTAAATTTTGGCAATATTCCTATATATTATGAATCAGAAAGAAATGTGATTAAATATTCAAGTTTAACCACAAATGAATATGGATTTGCGATTGTACACTCACAAATATTCTCACTAAACGATTTTTCTTTTACTCGTGATTACACCGTTGTTCTTGATGGAATACGCGATCCCGGTAATTTGGGCACGATACTTAGGATTTGTGATTGGTATGGAATAAATCAATTAGTTTGTTCGATGGATACTACAGAGTACTATAACCCTAAGGTTATTTCCGCCTCTATGGGTTCTTTCCATCGCATGAAGTTTTTGTATGTAGATTTATCTGAATTTTTAGATTCATTTAGTGGGATTCCAATGATAGGAGCTAGTTTGGATGGGAAAAATGTACACGAATATGAATTTCCTTCGAATGGTTTTGTCGTATTTGGAAATGAATCGGAAGGAATTCGAAGTCAAGTGAAAGGTGCTTTAACAGACTTGGTTAAAATTCCTAGTTGGGGAAAGGCTGAATCCTTAAATGTAGCTATTTCTGCCGGTATTATTCTTGATAACATTAAAAGGCAAAATTAATCTGTTTCCTTTCTTAAGTATTGTTCAATTAAATAATGTGCTAAGTACAGTAGGGGAGTAAAAAGTATGGCTATGAAAAATTTATAAAAATAATTATTCAGAGATACATTTATCCATTGACTTATACTCCAGTCCCCAAAAGCGTAAAATGCAATTCCTATAACTAAAAAACTATCAATTAGTTGGGATATTAATGTTGAACCTGTAGCTCTTAACCAGATATGTTTATTGCCTGTCGACATTTTTATTTTCTCAAAAACGGTAGCGTCGATGATTTGACTAAATAAAAAGGCTGTTAGCGATCCTGTAATGATCCCTAAGCCCTGTCTAAATATACGACTAAAAGCTTCATTAATGTTTATACCTTTGTTGACTTCAATCCAAAAGTCAGCCGGTACCAATAAAGTAGCTGTATAGATTATTAAAAAAGCAAATGCTATGAAAAATGCCGTAGTATAGGATATGAATTTTACTCCAGATTTGCCGTAATAATCATTGATTATATCAGAGGTAATAAATACTAAAGGCCAATTTAAAGCTCCAGCAGTTTGATTCAAATCCCATTTATCTCCCCAAAATGTCATCAACTGTAAGGGTGCAAACCCCAATGTTTTTTCAATACTAACTATTTTTACTCCAATAATTTCTGCAATGATAGCATTCGTAAGAAAAATGCCGAAAAGAAATATGAATAATTTTTGCTTTCTAGAAAATTGGCTGAATGTCATCTTCTATAATTATCGAAATGAATAGCAATTTTGTTTAATGCAATGGTCAATTGTTCAACATGAGGTAAAAAAACAATTCTAAAGTGATTGTTAGGGATGAAATTAAATCCTCTGCCTCCTACTACTAGAATTTTTTGTTCTTCAAGCAATGACATGACAAAATGATTATCATCTTCAAATGTAAATTGGGTTAAATCTATTTTAGGAAATAAATACAGTGCACCCTTAGGTTTGACACAGCTTACTCCTGGAATTGAATTTAATTTCTCATAAGCTAAATTCATTTGCCGATATAATCTCCCATTGGGTTGGTTAACTAAATCATCGATTGATTGATAACCGCCAAGTGCCGTTTGAATTCCATATTGGGTGATAACATTGGCACATAATCGAGTACTAAATAGGAAATTTAATCCCTCAATATATGATTTTGCTTTATGCTTTGCTCCAGTTAAAATCATCCAACCTCCTCTGAATCCTGCCGCGCGATAGTTTTTTGACAAACCACCCATGGTCACGATTAATATGTCATCACTTAATCCAGACGCGGAATGATGAACGCAATCATCATAAATTATTTTATCATAAATTTCATCTGAAAATAAAATAAGTTTATGCTTTTCAGCTATTTTAACAATGCCGTCAACAATTTGCTTAGAATAGACCGCACCCGTTGGATTATTGGGATTAATTAAAACGATTGCTCTAGTTTTTGAAGTTATTTTTGATTCAATATCAGCCAAATTTGGATTCCACTCGTCTTCTTCACTACATTCATAATGTACTGCATTTCCTCCAGCCAATCCAACAACAGTAGTCCAAAGTGGATAATCCGGTGATGGAATTAACACCTCATCATCAGTATTTAATAATGCCATCATGACTAATGAGATTAATTCACTGACTCCATTTCCAATGTAGATGTCTTCAATTAATATATTTTTTACCCCACCATTTTGATAATATTGCATCACAGCTTTTCTAGCGGCAAATAGTCCTCTAGAATCTACATATCCTTGCGCATTTCGTATATTTACAATAATATCATGAACAATTTCATCTGGAGTTTCAAATCCAAAAGTTGCAGGATTTCCAATATTTAAAGATGTAATTTTGTAACCTTGATTCTGAAGAATTAAAGCTTTTTCATAGACCGGTCCTCTAATTTCATACTTTAGATTATCTAATCGTTTACTTTTATGAATTTCCATGCTTAAATTTATAAACTCAAGTAAAAGTACTAATTATGTTTTAATTTGTTTAAAGGCTAATTGAATGATTTTCTTAAAGTTCTTATTTCTGGGTAATTTTTTATTTATTAGTTTTCAGGCTTTTATACTAATTAGGTACTATCTAGTATCCTCTAAACTTTTTGTCTTATCTGGTTTACTATTTTTTAAATTTTTATTACGTTTATTAATCTTCAACATCCTGTTATATTTTGTAAATAACTTGAGCATTGATTATATGATTAGGCCAACGAATAATGTAAAAGAGATCGTTGTGGTTTCGAAGGATTTTGAACTAAATGGAATTAATGAAAATCAAATTGATGCGGTAATTAATTTTATGCAGAAGCGTGATCCTGATGTACTTTATTCATTATCTGTTTTTAATCCTCTTTCAGACTCTTTGGGAGTATTAATTCCGCAAGCGAATAATAAAGTGTTTCTTAATTTTATCAATCATGTCGATTTTAGAAAAGTAAGGCCTCTTTACCATTTAAAATTTTTACCTACTAATCTTTCTTTGATAAAGCTCAAAGGTGAAACAGTTTTTGTAAAGAGTCAAAATGAATTAATGGATTTAATTATTAACAAAAATACTTTTTTGTCAATGGGAGAAAATTGGTTCTCAATTAATCAATTAAGCATATATTTATTATTTTTGTTAATGATTTTAATAGTTGTGGATACTTCTTTTAAGTTTCAAGTTTTAAAATAAATTATAGTGTTTTCGACATTTTTTTACATTTTGATATTATTCTATCAGAATTTATATTCTGGTTTGGGATATAGTTTTAATACTGAGGTAAATAAAGTCAATCTTTATATTTTGTCGAAAGATTATAATAAAGCTTTTTCTTTGGTTAATTTGGTTGAAAAAAAGTATATTTTCAGAAATGAAAGTCTTTATAAAACAAAGGTATTGTTGTCAGTAAAACGACCGACCTCTTTAATAAATTCCAGTTTGAAATCATCTGATGATTATATTTTGAAAAGTTTTATTTTAAGTCAAATTAATCAACAAGAAAGTTCTAAATCAATACTGAGAGAAGGTTTAAAATTATATCCTGAAAAAGATACGTTAACTAAATTATATGAATTGTTTTCTTTCATCTCTGTAAATAAATTAAGAAAATCGGATGTTGCATCTGATGAAAATACAGTTGCAAACAAAATATTGACAACGAAAGATTCAAAATGGATGCTAGATTTGTTAAGAAAAAATGAAAAGTTTCTATCTTATTAATTAATAAATACATGTCAAAAGAGTACAAATTTGTTAATCAAACTTCTTTTTATCGTGGAAAGGTCCGTGATGTTTATGGCTTTGGTGATCATTTGTTGATGATTACATCTGATCGTATTTCGGCATTTGATGTAGTGTTACCTAGATTAATCCCCTTTAAAGGCCAAGTGTTAAATCAAATTGCCTTTCATTTTTTAAATGCTACTCGAGATATCGTTCCTAATTGGTTGATTTCAATTCCAGATGCAAATGCGTCATATGGCATTAAATGTGAGCCCATACCCATTGAAATGGTCATCAGGAATTATATGGTTGGTCATCTTTGGCGGGAATATTCATCAGGGAAAAGAATAGTTTGTGGTGTTGAATTGCCTGATGGGCTAGTAGAAAATCAGGTGTTACCTTCACCCATCATTACGCCAACAACAAAAGCGCATGAAGGACATGACCAAGATATTTCTTTAGATGAAATTGTCAATCAAAATATTGTTTCCCAAGATCTTTTAAATCAATTAGTTGAAAAAACTCATTTGCTTTTTAAAAGAGGTCAACAAATGGCTTTGGATAAAAAACTGATATTAGTGGATACTAAATATGAATTTGGGCTTTATCAAAATAACATCATGCTAATGGATGAAATTCATACTCCTGATTCATCACGCTATTTTTATTTAGAACCTTATGAGGATTTATTTTCTAAAGGTCTGCCACAAAAACAATTATCTAAAGAGTTTGTCAGAGAATGGTTGATAAAAAATAACTTTCAAGGCAAGGAAGGCCAACAAATACCTGTCTTGACGGATGAATTTGTCCAAGAAATTTCTGAACGTTATATTCTTTTATTTACAGAAATTACTGGATTAGCATTTCATAAAGAAGATCAAAGTGATATAGACAATCGAATATTCAATAACGTAAATTTATTTTTTAGCCATGCCCAGTAATCCATTTTATAGTTTAGAGCAAAATGAAAGTTATGCAATCATTACTTGGAATGAATCTAACTTGACCCAAACAAATATAGAAGAGTTGGAGTTAATCATTCGTAATTTATTTAAAAAGGAATTTGCTAATATGATTTTAAATATAGACTCTGTAACTGAAATGGACGGTTTTGGAGTTAGTTGTATTAGAAAGGGTACAAAAATTTGTACGAATGAAATGGGGATATTTGCTGTCGTAACGAAAAATGAAGAAATTCAAGATCGATTAGACTTAGCTAAAATTGAGGATTTCACCTTATTAAATACAGTTAAAGAAGCTGTTGATGCTATTTATTTGAATGATTTAGAAAATGATTTTCAAGATTCTGATGATGAAGAGCAAGAATTTGATGGCGGTTTTTCAGAAAATGAATCAGACGATTATTAATAAATTGGATTCTTAGAAGATTATTTATTCTTCATTTTTGATATTTGTTTAACCGAATAATATTTTGTCTTTATTAATATAGGCCAAATTAATTTTTGATTAAATTTGAAATACTTGTAATTAATATTTTAATTTTCGTTTGATACCTATTTTTTGATATAGGTTTATTTTTTTTATTTATAAGAATAATTATATTTTATTATGGAGATTAAGGTGTCTGGAGAAGGGTTGTATCGGAAAGAGTTTGAGCATGATGCTTGTGGAATAGGTTTTGTTGCTAGTTTAAAAGGAATAAAATCTCATAGAATTGTCCAGGATGCAATCAAAATGTTGATCAGAATGGATCATCGCGGAGCTTGTGGATGTGATCCTAACTCTGGAGATGGTGCAGGTGTTCTTGTTCAAATACCCCATGAATTTTTTTTAGAAGAATCTCGAAAATTAAAGTTTTCATTGCCATCACTTGGAAACTACGGGGTTGGGATGGCTTTTTTTCCTAAAAATGAAGTTTTAATTAATGAATGTAAAGAAGTAATTGATCGTAAAGCAAAAAAATTAGGCTTGTCGATTTTGGGTTATAGGTTAGTGCCGGTAAACAATACAGAAATTTTAGGAGCCGATTCAGGTGATTCTGAACCCAATATATACCAAATATTTATAGAAAAACCCGTTTCTTGTAAGACTGAAATAGAATTTGAGCGTAAGCTTTATGTGTTTAGGCAGTATGTTTCTAATTTATTGAATGAAACTATTCGTGGTTTAGAAAATAAATTTTATTTCGCTTCCATGTCTTGTAGAACAATTATCTACAAAGGTATGTTGACCACGATGCAGGTTCCCGGATATTTTATCGATTTATTTCAAGATAATTTCACATCGGCCTTAGCCATTGTACACTCTCGGTTTTCGACAAATACTTTTCCGGAATGGAAGTTGGCTCAGCCTTTTCGCTTTATCGCACACAATGGTGAAATTAATACGGTAAAAGGTAATTCATCGTGGATGCAAGCGCAATCAGCGTTATTTTCTAGTCAATATTTTTCGCAGGAAGAATTAGATATGATTTTGCCTATTTGTAGTTTAGGGCAATCTGATTCAGCTATTTTAGATAACGCGATAGAAATGTTATATCTGAGTGGCAGGTCTTTGCCTCATGTAATGATGATGCTTATTCCTGAAGCTTGGGATGGTAATGAATCCATGGAATCTTATAAGAAAGATTTTTATGAATATCATGCAGCTATGATGGAGCCTTGGGATGGTCCTGCAAGTATTTCATTTACTGATGGAAAGCTGATTGGGGCTACTTTAGATCGAAATGGTTTAAGACCATCCAGATTTTGGGTTACCAATGACGATCATGTGATTATGGCATCTGAAGCTGGCGTTTTAGATTTAGATCCTGCTACCATAGTTTCAAAGGGACGTTTGCAACCTGGAAAAATGTTTGTGGTAGATATGGAGCAAGGTCGTATTGTTCCTGATGAAGAACTTAAAGAAGTTATTTGCCAACAGCAACCTTATGGCCAATGGTTGCGTGAAAATAAAATTCGGGTAGAAGATTTG
>JBIKRO010000115.1:0-6444 GCA_044349095.1 Aquirufa sp.
CGTATTGATCGTACTCAATTCGAAGGGGGACGTGATTTTATCGCATTTCGTTTAGCAGATACTTATTTGATGTTAGCTGAAGCTCAATATTTTTCAAATTTGAAAGCTGATGCGGTTGCCACATATAATGTTATTCGCAAGCGTGCTGCTTGGCCAGGAAAAGAAGCCAATATGTTGATTAAGGAAGGCGATTTAACGATTGATTTTGTCATGGATGAGCGTGAGCGTGAATTATTGGGTGAGCAATCTCGTTGGTTAGATTTGGCTCGTTGGGGTAATCTGATTGAGCGTGTTAAAAAATTCAATCCACAAGCAGCTCCATTTATCAAGCCTCATCACGTTTTGAGACCAATTCCTCAATTACAGATTGACAGAGTAACTGGCAATGCTGCTAGTTTCCCTCAAAATCCTGGTTATTAATTCTATTTAATTTGTTATTTTTGTAAAATTCCGAAGGTATTTACCTTCGGAATTTTTATTAAATCTATATTCTTATGAAAAAAATAATTCTATTTCTTACCTTATTGTCTTTTGTAGCAGCTGCTCAAAACCAACCGGTTTCTTTTAAAAAGAATGATGCTGAGAAAAAAATTGATGTAATCATAGGTGGTAAATATTTTACTTCTTATTTCTATCCAGGGGAAAAAGTGCTTAAAAAAGCCGTATTGTTTCCCATCTTGTCTGCTAAGGGAACTACCATTACGAGAGGTTATCCTATTTCACCTAGGGCAGGAGAGCGAACAGATCATCCGCACCACGTAGGTATGTGGTTAAATTATGAAGATGTGAATGGATATGATTATTGGAATAATTCTACAGCCATTGTAAAATCATTGCAGTCACATAAAATGGGTACTATTTTCCATGATGCCGTACTATCCACCAAATCAAATAAAAACACGGGTGAATTGGTCGCTACAGCCACTTGGGTCGATGATGACGGAAAAGGCCAAAAAGTATTGAGTGAAAAAACTACGTATGTGTTTTCTGGAACAGCAGATACAAGAACGGTTGACCGTATCACTACGTTAACGGCAATTAGTGATTTAGTTGTGTTTAAAGATGTGAAAGATGGCATGTTTGCGATTCGTTTGGCGCGCCAATTAGAAATACCGACTAACAAACCAGATGTATTTACAGATGCAAGTGGAGTTGAAACGAAAGTTCCTGTTTTAGATAACACAGGTGTTACAGGAGATTATATTTCGAGTGAAGGAATTAAAGGTGAAGCCGTTTGGAGTACGCGCGCTACTTGGATGAATTTAACAGGTGTAATGGATAACCATCCAATTAACGTGGCGATTTTCGATCACCCTTCTAATGTGAGCTATCCTTCCTATTGGCATGCCCGTGGATATGGCTTATTTGCTGTCAATCCACTAGGAGCTAAAGTATTTAGTAATGGAAAAGACGTGCGCAATTTAACCTTGAAAAAAGGCGAGTCTGTTACTTTTCGGTATAGAACTTTAATTGCAGATAAAAATATGAGTAAATCTGAATTAGATCTTATGCAAAGCAAATTTGCCAAAGAGGTTAAATAATTCGTTATTAGAGAAATTTGTGTATTTTTGTAACACAATCGGGGGCCTTAGGGCCCCTATTTCTTTAAATTTATGAAGTTACAATTTTTGGGTGCGGCTAAGCAAGTGACAGGTTCTATGTACTTGCTTGAGCTTGAAGATGGATATAAAATATTAATTGACTGCGGTACCGACATGGAACGCGAAATTGATTTTGAAACACCCATAGTTAATAAATCCTTTTTTCCTTTTGATGCATCGTTAATTAACCTGGTTGTTTTAACTCATGCACACATAGATCACTCCGGTAATATTCCGATGCTTTTTCGTGAAGGGTATGAAGGGCAGGTATTATGTACTCCGCCAACTGCAGATTTAACGGAATTATTGCTTTTTGATTCAGCTAATTTACATTTACGAAGGTTGAAAGCAGCGCAGGGAGAAAGCAATAAGAAACATAAGCAAATGGACCGACTCCTACGCAAAGGGGATATGTACTTGCAAAAAGATGTTGAAAATTCCCTTGAGAATTTTGTCACTTTACAATTCAATAAAAAATTTACGATTAAACCTGGTTTAGAAATAACCTTCTTTCCAGCAGGACATTTATTGGGTGCCGCTCATCTTTATTTCTCCATTACGGAAGGCGAAGAAATTAAGACTTTAGGTTTTAGTGGGGATATTGGCCGAAATAATTACCCATTACACATTGATCCACAAATTCTTCCTCCAGTGGATTACCTTATTTGTGAAAGCACCTACGGAAATCGGATTCATGAAGACAAGGTAAGCCCCATGGATGCGATGGAAGCTATTATTAAGGAAACATGCATCGATAAGCCTGGTCGGTTAATCATACCCGCTTTTTCAGTGGGCCGAACGCAAGCTGTATTATTTACCTTAAATCGATTGATCGAAGAACGAAATTTCCCTGCCATACGAGTTTTTACGGATAGTCCCATGGGCAGAAGCAGTACCAAAATATATGCTAAATACCTCTCTTATTTAAATTCAGAAGCTAGATCTTTTCAAAAAGAATATGATGAATTATTTGACTTCGATAACCTAGTATACCTTCAATCTGAAAAAGAATCGAATGCTATTCAAAATTACCATGAGCCTTGTGTGATCATTTCATCTTCTGGAATGATTACTGGGGGCCGAGTAGAAAAGCATATCGCCGATAATATTAGCAATTCGTATGCGACTATTCTGTTGATAGGTTATTCTGCTGAAGGTACTTTAGGCCGACAATTACTCTCAGGCTCTGAGACGATTAAAGTGAAAGATCGTGAGTATAAAGTAAATGCTAGAATACGGAAGATTGATGTGTTTTCTGGCCATGCAGACCAATTAGGACTTTTAGGTTTTATAAAGAATCAACAAGTTGATAAATTAAAGAAAGTGTTTTTAACACACGGGGAAGAAGAAAGTATGTTGGAATTTAGTCAAGAGATCCAAAAAAATGGCTTCAAAGAAGTTATTTTACCCGCCAAGAATGAAACATATCTACTTTAATCTTTATTTTTGCTTATTATAAAATTAGAAATATGAGAACATTGCTAGAATTTGAAAAGCCGATTGCCGAGTTAGAAGATAAGTTAATTGAAATGCGGAAATTGGCTATTGAAAACAATGTAGATGTTTCTGAAGCTGTAGTCTCTCTGACTGAAAAAATATTGGAACTTAAAAAAGAAACTTTTTCAAATTTAACTCGTTGGCAACGGGTTCAATTGTCCCGCCATCCTGAACGTCCTTATACCTTTGATTATATTGAAAAAATTTGTTCAGAGTTTATCGAAATTCATGGAGATAGGTCTGTAGCTGATGATAAGGCAATGGTTGGAGGTTTTGGTAACATTGATAGTGAATTTTCGGTCATGTTTATAGGCCAACAAAAAGGCCGGAATACGAAAGAAAGGCAATATCGTAATTTCGGTATGCCTAATCCTGAGGGTTACCGAAAAGCGCTTAGACTGATGAAGATGGCTGAAAAATTCAATAAGCCTATTGTCTGCTTAATTGACACACCGGGTGCTTTTCCAGGAATTGAGGCTGAAGAAAGAGGTCAGGGAGAAGCTATTGCAAGAAACATTCGGGATATGTTTATGTTAAAGGTACCAGTTATTTGTATCATCATTGGCGAGGGAGCCTCCGGTGGTGCTTTGGGGATTGCGGTGGGTGATCGTGTTTTAATGATGGAAAATACCTGGTATTCAGTGATTTCACCCGAATCCTGTTCTTCTATTCTTTGGAGAAGTTGGGATTATAAGGAACAAGCCGCCGAAGCTTTGAAGTTGACAGCGGATGATATGCTTAATAACGGATTAATTGACGGAATTATTTCTGAACCTTTAGGGGGAGCTCATTTAGCACCAGACGTTGCAGCTGAAAACATAAAAAAGGTAATCATCTCTGAACTCAAAGTTTTGAATGCGATGTCTAGCGCTGAAAGGATCGATGCTAGAATTGACAAATTCAGTAAGATGGGTGTAGTTAACGAGTAATATGAAATCTATAAATGCCCTTTTATTTGATTTAGGTAATGTCTTATTGCCTATTGATTTATCGCTTACTTATCAGGCATTTAGTCAATTATCTACTTCTTTTAGTTCCGAAGAAATACAAAGCAAAATTAATAATGAGGGTTTATGGTTGGGCTACGAAGCGGGCTTATTGACCGACGAAGAATTTAGAGATTTATTAAGAGATAAATTAGACTTGGATTGTTCTAATGACCAATTTGATCATGCTTTTTGTGCATTATTGCTAGATTTTCCTGTTAATGTGTATTCTTTATTACACGAATTAACGTCTAATTTCGATCTGTATTTGTTGTCCAACACAAGCATAATTCATTCTCGGATATTTTTGAATAATCAGTTGGGTCCTAAGGGAGAAAATTTATTTGGGCTATTTAAGAAAGCGCATTTTTCATATGAGATGGGATTAGTTAAGCCTAATCCATTAATCTATCATCAAGTATTAAAGGAAAATAATTTAAAAGCAGAGGAAGTAGTGTTTTTTGATGATAATGCTGCTAATATTGAATCAGCTTCTACATTAGGTATTGATTCTATTTTGATTGATCCAACAACATCTTTTTCTCAGATTTCTACTAAAATCAATGAACTATGTTAATATCTAGTCCCATTTTCGATTTTGTATTTAAAATTTCAGGTTGGTCTTTAGAAGGTCAATATCCTGCCGGTCTTAAAAAAAGTATTGTTATTGTAGCCCCACATGCCTCATGGATCGACTTTCCAGTGGGTTTAGGTGCTCGTTCAATGATGAATATCCCTATTTTTTTCTGGGGTAAAAAAGAGTTGTTTGATGGAGCTTTTGGATGGATGTTTCGTTGGCTTGGTGGTTACCCCGTTGACCGTAAAAACAAATCTAATCTAGTGGATTCGATTGTCGACATCTACGCTGAAAAGGAATCATTTGTGGCCGTTTTAGCGCCTGAAGGTACTCGAAAAGATGTGCAAGAATTACGTACGGGCTTTTATTATATAGCCACAAAAGCAAATTTACCGATCATCATGATTGGATTTGATTATGTCAATAAAGTCATTAAAATTAGAGATCCCTTTTATCCTTCTGGTGAATTTAACGCCGACAAAAAGGTGATTGCTGAATACTTCTCCACCATTCCAGGTGTTCAAAAATCTTGGATTAAAAATTATTTAGCCTGATTTTTAGCAAATAATACTATTTTTTCTGCGGCCATTTTTGATGCCCCCGATGGGCCAATGAGCTCGATTAAATTTTTATAATTGATTTTCTGATCTTTATATTCAATCGATTTTTTGTCTGCTAATTTTAATAGCCAAGTCAGTATGTTTTTGCTATTGAATTCATCTTGAATGAGTTCTGGCACTGCTGGCTTGTCTAAAATAATATTCACTAAGGATATGTATTTTATTTTTATAACCATTTTTGCTAAAGTGTAAAATAGCCAATCTGTTTTGTAAACTACAATTTGTGGAATATTAAGTAAGGCGGTTTCTAATGTGGCTGTACCTGATGTCACGACCGCTACGGAAGCGCAACTTAGTAAATCATAGGTTTGGTCATAAACTACTTTGATGTTAGTTTGCTCGTATAGGTCCTTAAATTCAGAAACGCCTGCAATGATGAAATCTTGTTCTGGCCGCGATTTAACCAATTCTTCAAATATGGGTAAACTAGCTTTGATTTCTTGACGCCTACTACCAGCTAATAAAGCGATGTGATCATTATTTTTGTATCTAAATTCAGGATTGGGAATATATGCGTCAATGGCATCTTTTAGAGGATTGCCAATATAATGAGCTGAAATTCCTTTTTCTTTAAACAAGTCTAGTTCAAAAGGGAAAATGACATATAATTGATCTACCCATTTTTTAATGGAATTTATTCTGCTTTTATTCCATGCCCATACTTTTGGAGCAATATAAAATTGTGTATGAAATCCACCTAGTTTCGCAATTTTAGCTGCTTTCAGATTAAAGCCACCATAGTCAATAAAGATGATGGTGTCAGGTTTGAATTCCTTTATTTGATTTGAAAATAAATTAAACAAACCTTTTAGCCTAAATAGGTTTTTTAAAACTCCCAAAACTCCCATGATGGCCAATTCTTGATGATGTATCAATATATTAACTCCCGCAGAATTCATTTGATCGCCACCCCAACCTATTATTTCTGCCTTTGCGTCAATGAAGTTTATTTGTTTTACAAGGTTTGATCCATGTAAATCACCTGATTTCTCACCGGCAAGAATAAAATATTTCATCTATGATTCTCCGTAGTATTCTACCGAGTTTTTATTGGTTTCAATCAAATGAATTTTATGAAGACATGCATTTGTTGTAGTTCCTTCAGAAATTTTAGGTGCTAATATTTTCCAAAACTCCATGACTAAAATTTCACAACTTGCTAA
>JBIKRO010000048.1:0-21748 GCA_044349095.1 Aquirufa sp.
TTTTTGTTATATGAAATATTTAATTAGCTGGGTTTTAAGAAATATCCCACGAAAATTCATTCAATTATTTGCGCATAAATTAATCAAACTTTATAGTTTGATTTTACGAGGTGACAAAGTTTATTGCCCAATTTGCGATAAATCGTTCAGCAAATTTTTGCCTTATGGAAGAATGTTTCCTCGTGAAAATGCTTTATGTCCATCGTGTTTAAGTTTAGAGAGGCATCGATTAATGCATTTATTTCTGAAAAAGGATACTACATTTTACACCAATAAACCAAAATTATTACATGTTGCGCCAGAGTATTGTTTTATAGATCGATTTGAAAAATATTTAGGAGAAAATTACATTACAGCTGACATTGAATCCCCATTAGCTAAAGTCAAAATGGATCTTCATCACATACCCTTTGAGGATAATACATTTGATGTGGTATTTTGTAATCATGTGCTAGAACATGTTAAAGATGATGTCCAATGCATGAAAGAAATAAGACGCGTGCTGAAAAGTGACGGTTTTGCTCTTTGCCAAAGCCCACAAAGATATGATCTAGAAACAACCTATGAAGATGCCAGCATCACAGATCCCAAAGAACGTGAAAAGCATTTTTTGCAAGATGATCATCTACGTATTTATGGAAGAGATTATGGGAAGCAATTGAGTAATTCCGGATTTAATGTATCAGAAGTTAATATGGTTGATAAAATTGGCCTAACTGAAGCAAAAAAAATGGCTTTGCCATTAGAAGAAATTATATATTTATGTAAAAAATAATATGCGCTACGAAAAACTATCGTCAACATTATTTATAAAAAATAGGGCCAAATTAATTGAATTACTTCCCCCTAAATCTTTGGTCATTATTAGTTCTAATGATATTATGCCAACGAACGCAGATGGGACTATGGGTTTTAAACAGAATTCTGATTTGTATTATTTATCAGGTTTAGACCAAGAAGAAACCTTACTTATACTCTACCCTGATGCACCTGAAAATCAATACAAAGAAATGGCTTTTGTTAAAGAGACCTCTGAGTTAATTGAAATATGGGAAGGTCATAAATTTACGAAGCAAGAAGCATTTGAGATTTCAGGAATTAAAAATATTCAATGGACAAGTAATTTGGAACAAATACTTAAAACCATCGTATATAGTGCAGAACAAATCTTTTTAATTGACAACGAACATATTCGAAATAGTTCGAGGGTTGAAACCCAAAATGATCGATTAAACTTAGAAATAAAGGAGAAATATCCTTTGCATAAAATTGGCAGACTTGCGCCATTATTGAATACCATCCGAATGCAAAAGGAATCAATTGAAATTGAATCCTTACAAAAAGCCATCGATATTACTGAAAAGGCCTTTCGAAGAATTTTGAAATTTACTAAACCTGGCGTATTTGAATATGAAATAGAAGCTGAATTCATACATGAATTTATTAAGAATCGAAGTAATGGCTTTGCCTACACTCCTATTATAGCTTCAGGGGCTAATGCATGTGTTTTACATTATATTGAAAACAATTTAGTTTGCCAGGATGGAGACATGCTTTTATTGGATGTTGGAGCTTGTTATGCGAATTACAACGCTGACATGACTAGAACAATCCCGGTCAATGGTCGATTTACCAAAAGACAAAAGCAAGTATATCAAGCAGTACATGATGTTTTGAATTTTGCTACCCAAATAATGACTTCGGGAACTTATTGGGTTGATTATCAAAAGGAGGTTGAAAAATACATGGAAAGTAAACTGATCGATTTAGGTTTATTTACGCGCAGGGATGTGGAAAATCAAGATAAACACCAACCACTATTTAAAAAATACTTTATGCATGGGGTTGCGCACCATTTAGGCATAGATGTGCATGATGTTTGGGATAAATATAAACCATTTGCTGCCGGCATGGTTTTAACCTGTGAACCCGGAATTTACATCCGTGAGGAAGGGCTAGGAATTAGATTAGAAAATAATTTATTGATCACTGACAAAGGTGCCGTAAATTTGATGAATAATATCCCAATTGATTGGGAAGAAATTGAAACTATCATGAATTCATAAATTGATTCATCATACGTTTTCAATGATGACATTTAATAAAAAATATATTAATTAATATTGATGAAGAACCTTCGAAATTTTTGCATTATCGCACATATTGATCATGGTAAAAGTACTCTGGCAGATCGATTGATTGAATTCACCAATACGGTTCAAAAGAGGGATATGATGCATCAATTATTGGATGACATGGATTTAGAAAGAGAGAGAGGTATCACGATCAAGTCTCATGCAATTCAAATGCAATATCCCAAAGACGGAGAAATATATACACTCAATTTGATTGACACCCCGGGCCACGTAGATTTCTCTTATGAAGTTTCAAGATCTATCGCAGCTTGCGAAGGGGCTTTGTTAATTGTGGATGCATCACAGGGGATCGAGGCTCAGACTATTTCAAACTTGTACTTAGCCATCAATCATGATTTAGAAATTATACCCGTATTGAACAAAATTGATCTTCCTGGAGCTATGCCAGATGATGTTTCAGATCAAATTATTGATTTAATAGGTTGTAAAAAAGAGGATATTATTCATGCGTCTGGAAAAGAAGGAATCGGAATTCAAGATATATTAGATGCTGTCATTGCGAGAATTCCATCGCCCAAGGGTGATCCAGAAGCACCATTACAAGCACTTATTTTTGATTCTACCTTTAACTCCTATAGAGGGATTGAAGTCATATTTAGAGTGTATAATGGAGAGATTAGAAAAGGGGATCGGGTTAAATTCATCAATACTGGAAAAGAATATTTTGCCGATGAAATTGGTACCTTAGGATTAGAGCAAGAACCTAAATCAATCATTAAGACGGGAGATGTGGGATACTTAATTTCCGGTATCAAAGAAGCGAAGGAAGTAAAAGTCGGCGATACCATTACCCAAGTATCTAATCCCTGTAAATTGGCTATCCAAGGATTCGAAGAGGTAAAACCTATGGTTTTTGCCGGAATATATCCAGTGGAAACATCGGAATTTGAGGATTTAAGGGATGCCATGGAAAAGCTCCAATTAAACGATGCCTCTCTAGTGTGGGAACCGGAAACTTCCATGGCATTAGGCTTTGGTTTTCGATGCGGATTTCTAGGCATGCTGCACATGGAAATTGTTCAGGAAAGGCTTGAAAGGGAGTTTGACATGACCGTTATCACAACGGTTCCTTCGGTTAAATTTAAAGTACTTACTACAGCAGGTGAAACAGAATGGGTTTCAGCGCCAAGCGAATTGCCGGAACCTAATTTGATCAATATTATAGAGGAGCCTTATATCAAAGCGCAAATTATTACTAAATCTGAATATACAGGGGTCATCATGAGTTTGTGCATGGATAAACGTGGTATTTTAAAAAATCAAATTTATTTGACTACTGACCGAGTGGAATTAACCTTTGACATGCCATTATCGGAGGTAGTTTTCGACTTCTTTGATCGGTTAAAAACAATTTCAAGAGGTTATGCATCTTTAGACTATGAGTACAAAGGGTACGAACCTGGAGAAATGGTTAAATTAGATATTATGTTGAATGGGGAGAAAGTGGATGCTTTATCTGCCATCGTTCATAGAGATAAAGCGTATGATTGGGGGAAAAGATTGTGTGAGAAATTAAGGGAGTTATTGCCACGCCAACAATTTGAAATTGCAATTCAAGCGGCTATAGGACAAAAGATAATTGCCAGAGAAACTGTCAAGGCGTTAAGAAAGGATGTATTAGCCAAGTGTTATGGTGGAGATATTTCTAGAAAACGTAAATTACTAGAGAAACAAAAGAAAGGGAAAAAGAGAATGAGGCAGGTAGGAAATGTAGAAATTCCACAAGAAGCCTTCATGGCAGTCTTGAAATTAGATTAAGACAAATAATTTTTTTATAAATAATTTTAAAAGAAGCGTTTAAAGCGTAATTTTAAAATTCAAAATAAATAAGATGGCTCAAGTTATAAGAATGCCCAAGATGAGTGACACGATGTTAGAGGGTGTCATTGCTAAATGGTTAAAAAAAGAAGGAGATACAATTAAGTCAGGTGACATCATAGCTGAGGTTGAAACTGATAAGGCAACGATGGAACTTGAGAATTATGAGGATGGAACATTACTTTATATTGGTATAAAAGCAGGGGAAGCAGCTCCTGTAGATGGCATTATAGCCATTGTGGGAACAAAGGGAGAAGATTTTTCAAGTTTATTAACAGAACCCAAAGCAGTTAACGTAAACGAAGTTGTTGAAAAGGTTGTAGAAGTTACAGCAAGTCAACCAGCGATCGATTTAAGTAATATCAAAGCTAAGGCAGTCAGAATGCCTAAAATGAGTGATACCATGTTAGAGGGTGTCATCGCTAAATGGTTGAAAAAAGAAGGGGATAAAGTCAAAAGTGGTGATATTATTGCCGAAGTGGAGACTGATAAAGCCACGATGGAATTAGAAAATTACGAGGACGGAACCATATTATATATTGGCGCTCAAGAAGGAAAAGGTATCGTGGTTGATGGCATAATCGCAATAGTCGGTGAACCCGGAGCTGATTTTAAAAAAATATTAGAGGCCGAAAGTTCTGTCAAATTGGACGCACCCGCAGTCGTACAAGCTAGTGCGCCGGCACCTATTAAAGCGGTAGAAGTTAAAGCGGTTGAAACAGTTCAATCAACTCAACAAACTGCTTCCAATGTAGAGGTAAAATCATCTCCATTAGCAAGAGCATTAGCTAAAGAAAAAGGATATAATTTAGCGTGGATTCAAGGGACAGGAGAAGGCGGAAGAATTACTAAATCCGATGTAGATAATTACAATCCGAATCAAGGTGGCGCAAAATCAAGTCACTTTACAGGTGGAACTGAAAGTTTTGAAGATATTCCAAATAGTCAAATGCGAAAAACAATTGCAAGACGGCTTTCAGAATCAAAATTCAGTGCTCCAGAATTCTACCTTACCATGGAAATCAACATGGATAAGGCCATTGAAGCAAGAGTTAGCATGAATGAAATTTTTCCAGTTAAAATATCATTTAATGATTTCGTCATTAAAGCATCTTCACTTGCATTAGTTAAACATCCAAAAGTAAATTCTTATTGGATGGAAGATCGAATTAGGGTCAACAAACATGTACATATAGGTATGGCAGTGGCAGTAGAAGATGGTTTACTTGTACCTGTGATTCGTTTTGCAAATGAAAAATCTATCGCTGAAATATCAGCTGAGGCAAAAGACTTAGGTGGAAAAGCAAAATCTAAGCAATTGCAACCTAAAGATTGGGAAGGAAATACATTTACAGTAAGTAATTTGGGCATGTTTGGAATCGATCAATTCACATCCATTATCAATTCACCTGAATCCTGCATCTTGGCCGTGGGCGGAATAAAGGAAACAGTAGCAGTGAAAAACGGTCAATTTTATGCGACCAATATCATGAAATTAACATTAACATGTGACCATCGAGTAGTTGATGGAGCTACAGGAGCAGCATTTCTGCAAACTCTGAAACAATATTTAGAGGACCCAATAAAAATGTTTTTATAACACCTGATTAATTGGCAAGCCTCGAAAAAATCGGGGCTTGTCTATTTAAAACTAGCATGATTATGAGCACAGAAAATATTAGAATAGCTATTCAAAAATCAGGTCGATTAAGCGAAGACTCATTAAAATTATTTAAAGAGTGTGGAATTAAATTTGAAGCCCATGGATCTAAATTAAGATCTGTGTCAAGTAATTTTCCCATTGAGTTCTTGTTTCTGAGAGACGATGATATTCCTGGATATGTGGAAGATGGTGTCGCAGATTTAGGAGTCATTGGCTTAAATGTGCTGATGGAACAAAAAAGAAAGGTTGACATTGTCAAAGAATTAGGCTTTTCAAAGTGTCGTTTATCCTTAGCCATTCCAAGGAATGAGGTTTATACGGATTTATCCTATTTCAATGGCAAAAGTATTGCCACCTCCTACCCTAACCTAACTGATTCATTTTTAAAAGCAAATGGGGTAAAAGCAGAAACTCATGAGATTTCAGGTTCAGTTGAAATTGCCCCGAGTATTGGCTTAGCTGAAGGTATTTGTGATATTGTTTCAACGGGAGGTACATTATTAAGTAATGGGCTTAAGGAAGTGGCAGAAGTATTTCAAAGCCAAGCAGTTCTAATTTCAAACAAGCATTTAAATAAGACTAAAAAAGAATTACAAGATAAAATAATATTTAGGATCGATGCGGTTCAAAAAGGGCAAAATGCTAAATATGTCGTTTTAAATGCCAAAGAAGAAAATATAGCCCAAATAATAGCTTTATTGCCTGGAATGCGGTCTCCGTCTGTTGTCCCATTAGCGGAAAAAGGATGGTTTTCCCTTCATTCAGTAATTTCGGAAAATGATTTTTGGGAAATTATTGAATCACTTAGATCTGCAGGTGCTGAAGGTATTTTGGTTTTACCTATCGAAAAAATGATTTTGTAATGATTCCATTAATTAAATTTCCTTCTCGGTCAGATTATTCAGAATTGTGTGAAAGACCTCAAATTGAGTCGTCTTTGATAGGAAGTTTAATAGAATCTATTTTTAGTAAGGTAAAATCTGAAAAAGATGAAGCTTTGGTTAGCCTAACCTATGAATTCGAGAAAAGAAAAATTGATTCAATTCTTTACACAGAAAAGGAAATAGATGATTATTCGGAAGCGACGGATAAAGATTTAAAAATAGCCATAAAGATCGCATTTGATAATATCTACAAATTCCACGAGGCTCAAAAACTTGTAGAGCAAAGAGTAGAAACAAGTCCGGGGGTCGTTTGTTGGCAAAAGTCAAGTCCCATAGAAAAAGTAGGTATCTACATCCCTGGAGGAACAGCACCCTTATTTTCGACTATTTTAATGTTGGCCATACCAGCCAAAATAGCTGGTTGCTCCGAAATTGTTTTAAGCACTCCTGGCATACACCCAGCGATATTTTACACAGCTAAATTATGTGGAATTACGAAGATGTGTAAAATAGGCGGGGCACAAGCTATAGCTGCATTGGCCTTAGGAACACCCTCTATACCTAAAGTATATAAAATATTTGGTCCAGGAAATCAGTATGTTACTGCGGCAAAAATGCATGCAAATTCAATGGGCGTGGCCATTGACATGCCAGCTGGTCCATCAGAAGTTGCCATATATGCAGATAGATCTGCTAATGCTCGTTATGTGGCATCTGATTTATTATCCCAGGCTGAACATGGAATCGACTCACAAGTATTTCTTGTATCCACCTCGGAGACCTTAATCCAAGAAACTATAAGCGAATTAGAAACCCAACTAATTGATTTACCTAGAAAAGAATTAGCTAAGGAGGCTATATTAAATTCAAAATTCATTTTAGTTGAAAATCAAGAAAATGCCATTGATTTATTAAATGAATACGCGGCAGAACACTTAATATTAGCTTGTGATGACCCTGAAAAAATGGCCGATAAAATAATCAATGCTGGATCCATCTTTTTAGGCCACTTTACTCCGGAATCCGCAGGTGATTATTCATCAGGAACAAATCATACATTACCGACTAATGGTCATGCAAGGGCATATTCGGGAGTAAATTTAGATAGCTTTTGTAAAAAAATTACATTACAGTCGATCAGTAAAAATGGCTTGGAGATTTTGAGTAAAAGTATCATACCTATGGCGGAGGCGGAATCTTTACAAGCTCATGCAAATGCAGTAAAAGTCCGGTTAGAAAATGGATTATAAAAAATACATATTACCACATATTTGGAATTTAAAGCCTTATTCATCTGCTAGGGATGAATTTAAAGGTAGCGATGGCATATTTTTAGACGCCAATGAAAATCCTATTGGGTCTGGTTTAGAAGAAAATTATAATCGATATCCAGATCCATTTCAATGGCAAATAAAGGGTCAATTAGCTCAGATTAAAAAATGTTCCGTGGATGAAATATTTATAGGAAATGGTTCTGATGAGGCCATCGATTTATTAATTAGGATGACCTGCACGCCAGTTTCAAGTTCAATAATCATATGTCCACCAACCTATGGAATGTATGAGGTAAGTGCATCTATTAACAATGTTTCATTGACTAAGGTAAATTTAACCTCAGAATATCAATTAAATACGGATTTAATAGTAAAAGCCATAGATTCAAGCACTCGATTGATATTTATATGCTCACCCAATAATCCAACGGGAAATTTAATGAATAGACAAGATATTTATAAAATTCTTGATACGTTCAAAACTGGATTTATCGTAATAGATGAGGCGTATATAGATTTTTCTGAGGAGCCAAGTTTCATACAAGAGTTACCTAAATTCCCTCAACTCATCGTATTACAAACCTTATCTAAAGCTTATGGATTAGCTTCATTACGTCTGGGAATGGCATTTGCTAACCCAACCATAATTAAGCTTTTAAATAAAATAAAGCCTCCATACAATATTGGAGGAGCTACACAAAGGTTAGTGCAAAAAGCTTTAAGTGATAGTCGTTTTGTTACTATTTCAGTTAAGCAATTGAAAGTTAATAAACAGCAATTAATAGCTGATTTAAAACATATTAATGGTGTAACAACTATATTTCATTCTGATGCTAATTTTATTTTAGTTAAATTTATTCGCGCTCAAGAATTATTTGATTATTTAATTTCGCAAAAAATAATTGCTAGAAATAGATCAAATGTTGACTTGTGCAATGATTCAATAAGAATTACAATTGGATTAGAAAACGAAAACAAGGAATTAATACAACAAATAAAGATTTTTTATACCATAAACGATGTGTAAAAAGGTATTGTTATTTCTTTTTTTATTGATTTTGAGCCATGAAAATTATGGACAATTACAGGATTGGGCTGCGGGATTTAGAGTTGGTGAACCTGGAGGATTTATGGCGAGAAAATATTCAGCCAATGGAGTAAATGCGATAGAAGTAAATATTGGAACCTATGGTGGTTTATGGGGAACAGATCGCAATTATAAGGATGGGGAATTTCGCAACATTGGTTATTCCATTAACATGCTTTATTTGTGGCATTTTCCAACTTTAATCAATGCAGATTTACATACCTATTATGGTTTTGGCCCACAAATAAATTCACGAGATTTATACGAGAAGAACTCTACTAAATCTACTCGAAACCAAGGAATGGGTGCTTCAGCAATCGGTGGTTTAGAATATTTCCCTATAGATGCCCCCAGCCTATCCTTTTTTGGTGAAATTGGTTTTTATAATGAATTGTTACCCAATCCATTTTTCTGGCACTTACAAGGCGGCATTGGGGTACGAGTAAATTTCTAAAGAGTATAGGAAATCAAAAAGATAAGTGGCAATTTTACAACGCGGGGATGTAGCTCAGTTGGCTAGAGCGCTTGCATGGCATGCAAGAGGTCGTCGGTTCGAGCCCGATCTTCTCCACCAAAGAGGACTCAATTTGAGTCCTTTTTTTTATAAGCGAGCTTTAAAGGAATCGAATCCAAAATGCTTTAAGCGATTATATTGTTCATCAACATCGATCATACCGATGTCAGGAAGATTAACTCCATTAAACGTCGTTGTTTTTACCATGGTGTAATGAATCATATCTTCAAAAATAATCTCATCCCCTATTTTCAGTGGTGCGTCAAATGAATAGTCGCCATAAAAATCTCCCGCCAAACAAGTCATTCCACCAAACCTATAGCTAGGTTTACCAACAATAGGCTCCATAGAAGCATGCCTAATTCTGGGCTTATATGGCATTTCAAGTGTATCTGGCATGTGAGCTGCAAATGAAACATCTAAAATAGCTACGTCAATTCCCGCAGAATGAACAATATCAAGGATCGTAGATTTCAAAAAACCAATTTGCCAACCGACCGCAGAACCAGGCTCCAAAATAATCGTCAAATGTGGGTATCTAGATTTAAATGAATGTAACAATTTAATCAAATGGTCTACATCATAACCTTCTTTGGTAATTAAATGACCACCTCCTAAATTCAACCACTTAATTTGCGGAAACAAATCTCCAAATTTTTCTTCAATCACCCTTAATGTCCTTTCTAAAACGAATGAATCATTTTCGCAAAGTGTATGAGAATGTAGACCTTCAATACCCACTGGCAATGTATTTCCTAAATCAGATCTCCTAATACCTAATCTAGATCCAGCAATGCAAGGATTATACATATCTGTTTCCACTTCGGCATATTCGGGATTAATTCGAATTCCACAAGAAATTCCACTCTTAACAGCCTGATCTACATATTGATTAACTTGGTTCAACGAATTAAAGGTCATGTGACTTGCATAATTCATGAATTCATTAAATTCTGAGCTAAGATAAGCTGGAGTATATGCATGGCATTTCTCCCCCATTTCTTCATAAGCTAATCTTGCTTCATTTAATGAACTGGCAGTCGCTCCAGATAAATATTTCTTGATGGTACCGAAAACATGGTAAAAAGAAAAACCTTTAAGCGCACATATAATTTCTACTCCAGCTTCTTTTTGAACTCGTTCAAGTAAGCTTAAATTATTTAATAATAATTTTTCTTCTAAAACGTATGCTGGTGAAGCAATTTTAGGATATTGAATTTGCATATTAATAGGTATGTGGTAATTCACCATTTACTTCCTCATGCCATGGCAGCCCATGAATATTCAATAACTCCATAAAGGGATCAGGGTTAAATTCTTCCACATTGTAAACACCATGTTTAAACCAGACCCCTTCGCACATTAAGGAAGCCCCAATCATAGCAGGAACACCAGTCGTGTATGAAACACCTTGCGCTTGTACTTCTTTATAGCAATCTGCATGATGACAGTTGTTATAAACATAATAAGTCACTTCTGAATTGTCTTTAATTCCTTTAATTTGACAGCCAATAGACGTTTGTCCCGAATAATTTTCACCTAATGTACCTGGTTCAGGCAAAACAGCTTTTAAAAATTCCAAAGGAACAATATCCATTCCATTAAATTTAATTGGTTGTATGGAAGTCATCCCCACATTTTGTAAAACTTCTAAGTGTGTTAAATAAGCTTGGCCAAAAGTCATCCAAAAACGAGCACGCTTGATGGTTGGAAAATTTTTAACTAACGATTCGAGTTCCTCATGATAAAGTAAATAAGATTCTTTAGGTCCGATATTAGGATAACTAATTGGTTTATGAATTGACATTGCATCTATTTCCACCCATTCTCCGTTTTCCCAATACTTTCCTTTTTGAGTTATTTCTCTAATATTAATCTCAGGATTAAAATTTGTAGCAAAGGCTTTTCCGTGATCACCTGCATTGCAATCAATAATGTCGAGGAAATGCATTTCATCAAAATAGTGTTTATTAGCATAAGCAGTATATACACCTGTCACTCCAGGATCAAATCCACAACCTAATAAAGCCATCAAACCAGCTTCTTTAAAGCGCTCTTGATACGCCCACTGCCATGAATATTCAAATTTTGCTACATCCTTAGGCTCATAATTAGCCGTATCTAAATAATGAACACCCGTAGCTAAGCAAGCATCCATAATCGTCAAATCCTGATATGGAAGGGCTACATTAATGACCATAAATGGCTTTTCTTGGTTAAATAATTGTACCAAAGCCGGCACATCATCTGCATCCACTTGCCTCGTTTGTACGGAAATAGGCAGTCCTATTTTTTTACACTCTTCAGCAATGGCATCACATTTTTTTAAAGTCCTAGAAGCTAAAACTACTTCAGAAAAATAGTCCGGATTCATTGCACATTTTTTTGCAACAACATTGCCTACACCACCAGCGCCAATTATAATTACTTTTTTTCCCATATTAATTTAAAAAAGAATGCAAAAATACATATTGCAATTTATAATCCATATCGGATGTTAAAATTTAATCTGCTTAAAGGGCCTTATCACCTTCGCAAAGGAGTTATGCCAGTATCCTCTCATCAACTCATCTTCTCGAACTCCTTTGCTAGTACTAGCATGTAAAAATAAAATTGAATCCTTTTTAATGTTTGAGACGATACCTACGTGATTAATCATACCCGATTGATTGGAAAAAAACACCCAATCGCCAAGCTGTATTTGATCGAATGAAACAGGAAGCCCAAATTCTAATTGCTGTGAGGTAGTTCTAGGGATCTGAAAAAAAGAACTTTCATACATCGCAAACAATAAACCCGAGCAATCTAGCCCATTGCTGTCAGTACCACCGACACGATAAGGAACTCCTAAATACGAAAACCCATTCTTAAATAATTGATCTATTTCCTTTTTATTAAAATGAGCGGACTCATTCGTTGTATGAAATGTATGAAATGAACTACGAAAAAGTCTACAACCTTGACATAAAAAGAAAAGCGAAATCAGTATGAAAAATCTCTTATACATAGACAACATCTCTTTCACTCAAATAAATCAATACCCCTTTAGGTTTATTGAAACCCATTTCATGAAGAATCCTACAATAATTCCCTAATTGTATTTGATGCTGATCGGATCTTTTACCAGATTTAAAATCAATAATAAATACTATCCCCTCTTTCCTAATCACTCGGTCAGGCCTATAAATAGTTCCATCTGGACATAATATATCATTTTCAACAAACAATAATTCGTCATCCATAAAAAATTCACGAATATTTTCATCCTCTAAAATGTCATTAATATCATCCCGGTATTCAAAAGAATTATTTGAAATAGAGCTAGCATAATGCAACCTCCAATCATCAACCCCCTTTAATTTGGCTAAAAAATCATGTAGTATATTTCCTTTTTCTCTTTTTTTATCTGCTAACGTAAACATGTCTGATTTAGAAGAATCCACCCGAATTTGAGGTATGTTATATAATGTAGACTGAATGTCAATGAGTTTATTCGCATATTCAAACCCTTCCGATCTACTAATACATTTAGGAATCAAATTTTCATTAAACACATAATGAGAAATATAATCCATATGCGGACTTGGAAACAAATAGGATTCATGGGTTAACAATCGGCCTTCATTTTCAGCCATTTTACACAATAAATCACCTACAGATACATTAAAAAGGGCTTTAGTGGTGCCATGAGCCTCATCTGATGGCTTGGCAACAATCAGGTGTAAATGTAATCTTGCTCGAGTCGCTCCTACATACAACATATTGAGCGCATCTAAAAACACCGCTTCTTTTTCATGCTGACTTTGCTCAATTAAATCATCAAAACCTATTAAGGTTTTTGCATTAACCTTACTGTAAAAATGCGTTAAATTTTTATTTTCAGATACTGTTAATTCATCATAAACTAGATTTTTCAAATCATACCATATTTTTTCTGTTCCGACTTGATGAGACCATGAAGCAAAAGGAATAATGACAATTGGATATTCTAAACCCTTAGATTTATGGATACTAGAAATGGTGATTGCATTTAAATGATCTGGCGAAGCAATGCAGAAACTTGATTTATTGTCATCGTAATAAACCAAAAAATCAGCTATTGAATTTGAATTAACTAATGAAAATTCATTAAGAATATCTAAATATTTAAATAGGTATTCTGTTCCTTCCTTGTGATGCAACAAATTGAATTTGTCAATTATATAATAAACAAACGGCACCAATAAAGAATCATTCAATTTTTGGGAATCTAAATTAATCGATTGATCATTAAAAAATTCGATGCAATGGTGCATATAATCTCTATTGACTTTAGAAATATTTTCATTTAAAATTTCTGAATGGCCTACCAACTGATTAAATTGAAACAATAGTTCATAAAGCGTAAACTGATCAGGTTTGTTGGCCAATTTCATGAACGTATGAATAAATCCTACAATAGATGAATAATGAACCAAAAGGGAATCAGAAGAAATGACGGGATATCCCAATTCTTTTAACTGAATAGCCATGAATTTAGAATCCTTATTTTTTCGAGTTAATATGGCTATATCCCTATAGGAAAATCCATTTGAAATACTTTGTTTAATTTGGTCTATGCAAATATCAAGCATCATTGTCGAGCTAGATACTTGGGGAGAAGAGTTATTTGATGGAATATTTAAAACAACTATGTCAACAAATCCCTTTCCTTTGCTTGGATCTAATTTTGGATTCTGTTGCATATTGGCCCCATAAATTGGACTTAATAAACTTGAATAGGATTGATAATTGTTATTATTAGCAACAAAATCAAAAAACTTATTATTAAATTCGACAACCTCTTTAGCACTTCTATAATTATCTTCTAAATTAACATTTTGGGTATTTTCTAATAAATAATCATACCTCATTTGATCTAATTCATTGGATTCAAGTTTATTACCCAATAAATCCGAATTATTATTTGTCATAGAAGCGATTAAACCAACCTCACCGCCGCGAAATTTATAAATGGATTGTTTGGGGTCTCCCACGAGTAAGTTTCTTTTATTGATGCTGACAGAATTTTCAATTAAAGGCATAAAATTTTGCCATTGAAGGATGGAAGTATCTTGAAATTCATCTATCAAAATATGAAAATAGCGATCCCCTAATTTTTCATAAATAAATGGGACGGGATCCTGAGAAATAACTTCATAAATCTTTTTTGAAAATTCTGAGATGGATACAGCGTTATTTTCTGATTGGTATACACTTAACTCCTCCACCACAGTGCTTAATAAAGCTATTTTCTTGATATCTTTTTTAATTAAGAGTAATAATAAATATTTATTGATGACCTCTTCATGAATGTCAATAAAAGATTGGCCTAAAATAGTGAGTTGGTCCGCTATACCATCAATCTGCACCTTAGACAGCGGAGAAGAATTCGTTGAATACCATTTTCCAGAGGAAACAGCCTCCTTCAAATAAGTGAATTTATTTGACTCAAGCTCAGGATAGAGACTGAATTTCTTAAAATAATAAATAGGGCCCTTGGCTCCTCGAACGAATTCTGATTCATCCACTTGAATGGAATCCACTAATAGAATAATTTTTTCAGCTATATCTTTTAATTCATTTTGAATAGAAGAGACAAAATTCAAAATCTGATTCTCAATGGTCATGAAATCAGTGATTGAAAAAGAACGAATATGATCCTGTACCTGCAAGAAATCTTCTTGAAGACAGATTTTCAAATATTGATGAAAACCACTTCGAATTAAATTCCAATTACGGCCCTCATTTACTTCATTACGTGCATAATCTAAGATGAGCGCCGTTAAATGTGGATCCCCATGAAGATTCACTTTCTCCATTAATTGGTCTATCAGGTCTTTAATTAGTTTATTTGAATCTAAAATAACTTCAAATTGACTTGGAAGATTAAGCTCCTCCACAAACGAGGAACTCAACCTTTGAACAAAACTATCAATCGTCATCACGGAAAAAAGTCCATAGTCTTGAAGAATTTGTTGCAGAGTAATTTGAGCACGTCTTGAAATTTCTTCTTTGCTAATCGATTCTCCAGATTTTTCAAAATCCTGATGAATTGTAGCCATGATTTTTGAAAACTGAATGGCTTGATCTTTTGTACAATTTGAAAATAACGGGTATTCAGATAGGCCAGTCAAATATTCAATAATGCGAGAACGCATCTCTTCAGCCGCTTTTATTGTAAATGTCACTGCCAAAATTCTTCGAAAGTACCCTCTTTTTTCCTCTTCTTGTAAGGCTAATTTGATATACTCTATAGTCAAAGTATATGTTTTACCAGAACCAGCAGAAGCAGAATACAATCGAATACTCATATGAATTTCAAAAAATAAATTGTTTATGCAAGATAAAATAAAAATAGGATTAATTCTGTGTGGGTTTTATTCGCTATCTTTGTTTCCCGTAACCAAATAAAGAAAATCCTAATGTCTGGCAAGGGGAATCCCAAAAAATCAAAGTACATTTTTGTTACGGGTGGCGTAACTAGTTCACTTGGAAAAGGCATCGTAGCATCCTCCCTTGCTAAGCTTTTACAAGCGAGGGGCTTAACATGTACCATTCAAAAATTTGACCCTTATATCAATATCGATCCTGGGACATTAAATCCCTATGAACATGGCGAATGCTATGTGACCAATGATGGAGCAGAAACAGATTTGGACTTAGGTCATTATGAGCGGTTTTTAAATACCCCCACAAGTCAAGCAAACAACATTACGACAGGCCGAATTTACCATAATGTCATAACAAAAGAGCGTAGAGGTGATTATTTAGGAAAAACCGTTCAGGTTGTCCCACATATTACGGATGAAATTAAACGAAATATTTTAATATTAGGTGAGACTGGAAAGTTTGATATTGTCATCACTGAGATAGGTGGTTGCGTTGGTGACATAGAATCATTACCCTTTATAGAAGCTGCAAGGCAATTAAAATGGGATTTAGGTGAAAAAAATACCTTATTTATTCACTTAACTTTAATTCCATATTTAGCATCTGCTGGTGAGTTAAAGACTAAGCCAACACAACATTCCGTAAAAACATTATCAGAATCAGGCATTCAACCTGATATTTTAGTTTGCCGGACAGAGCATCCACTTCCCCAAGAAATGAAAAGGAAGATTGGACTTTTTTGCAATGTGACAGAGCAAGATGTTATAGAAGCTAGAGATGCGGAAACTATATATGATGTGCCCTTACTTATGCAAGAACAAAGGTTGGATAGCCGAGTTCTTTATAAGTTAGACATATATAATGACGTAGATTCTAATTTGGTCCAATGGAAAAAGTTTTTAGAAAAATTAAAAGCTCCAAAATTCGAAATAACCATCGGCCTAATCGGAAAATATGTTGAACTAAAAGATTCCTATAAATCAATTGCAGAATCATTTATTCATGCAGGGGTATCCAATGAAATCAAAGTGAATTTAAAATGGATTTCATCTGAAACCATGGATGAAGATTTATTCGAGGAAACATTAGCGGGCTTGGATGGTATTTTGGTAGCTCCTGGATTTGGCGAAAGAGGAATTCAAGGCAAGATAAATGCTGTAAAATATGCACGAGAGAATAAAATACCCTTTTTAGGAATTTGTTTAGGGATGCAATGTGCCGTCATTGAATATGCAAGAAATGTAATGGGATTAGAAGGAGCACATTCTTTTGAAATGAACCCAGAAACGCAATATCCTGTGATTGATTTGATGGAATCACAAAAAGATATTTCTTCAAAAGGCGGAACCATGCGTTTAGGCGCTTACTCATGTAAAATTGAAAAAGGTACATTGGCTCATAAAATATATGGCAAATCATTGATTCAAGAAAGACATCGACATAGATATGAGTTCAATAACGCCTATCTAGAGAAATTTAAAGAGGCCGGATTAATTATGTCAGGGACTAATCCTGAATCCAATTTAGTTGAAATAGTGGAACTACCCAATCATCCATTTTTTATTGGCGTTCAATTTCACCCAGAATATAAATCAACTGTGGAGGCTCCGGCCCCATTGTTTGTTCAATTTGTAAAAGCAGCATACCAACACGCCGTACCATTTATTAAAAATTCAAAATAGTATTTATGGATAAGAATTCAGTTACAGGAATCGTATTAATCATGGCAATGCTATTGGGCTATCAATATTTTTTTGCACCCAAAGAACCCATTGAAAATCCAAAATCAAAAATAGAAGCAACTTCGCCTAAAAAGAAAGCTATTGTTCAATCGAATGCTGATTCAACTTCCAAAGCAATCAATGTAGCCGCATCAGATACTTCGATTAAGGAAGAATTAAGCATTTTGGAAAATAACGAAATCAAAATCGTTACTTCTAATATGGGTGCTCGGATTATTTCGGTCCAACTAAAGAATTTCAAAAGCTATAAAAACTATGCGGCTAATATCCCTACGGGTCTATTCATTTTTGACTCTAAAAAAGATGTTTTCAATGTAGAAATACCGACCATTTCTGCTAAAATAAATTTGAATGCATTAGCATATACCCTAGTGAAGAAAGATGGGGAAATTTATTATACTTCGGTATTGCCAACGGGTAAAAAAATAAATGTAAAGTATACATTGGCTTCCAAAGGCTACCAACTTGGTTATGGGATAGATGTTAGAGAAATTTCCGACCAAATTTCAGGAAATGAATATCAAATTCATTGGAAAGAAAACATCATTCAGAATGAAAAAGACATCAATGAAGAAAGAAAAGCAACGATCAATTACCTGCTCACAGAAGATGAAGAATTCGACGCTTTATCAGAAAACCCTTCGTCCATTGAAACTGATAACATTTTAAAATCAACGGATTGGATCGCATTTAAAAAGAAATATTTCTTAACGGGATTAATACCTGAAGGATCAAAATTTGTAAAAGCTTCCATTACATCAACACCGAATTTATCTGATTCGACTTACATAAAGACATTAGATGCGCAAATTACAGGATCGACACAGGATCTAAAATCAGGCAAATCAAACTTTAATTTTTACTTTGGCCCGAATGATTACTCGATTGTTAAAACCATAGCTCCTTCGTTTGGTAAAAATGTTAAACTTAGCTATGATTTCTTGTTGCCTATTACGAGATACATATTTGTACCCCTATTTGATTTTCTTGAAAGCATATTTTCTAACTACGGTTTACTGATAATAGTACTCGTTTTAATCATCAAAACAGCATTATTGCCCCTTACATATAAATCGTATGTGTCGATGGCAAAAACAAGAATTTTAGCTCCTGAAATAGCAGCGATTAAAGAGAAAATTGGAGATGATGCGGCTAAGGTTCAACAAGAAACCATGAAGCTATATGGCGAAGTGGGAGTAAATCCATTGAGCGGCTGTGTACCTGTATTAGCTACCATGCCTGTTTTAATGGCTGTGTTTATGCTATTTCCTAATTTGATCAATCTAAGGCAAGAATCTTTTCTCTGGGCGGAGGATTTGTCCACTTTTGATTCTATAGTATCATTGCCCTTTGCCATTCCGTTTTATGGATCTCATGTAAGTTTGTTTTGTTTGTTGATGACCGTATCCCAATTAGCGTACGGATATTACAATAATCAAATCACACCTGACCAACCAGGCCAGCCTATTAATATGAAAATGATGGCTTATTTCACGCCAGTGATCTTCATGTTTGTCATGAATTCATTTCCTGCAGGATTAAGTTTTTATTATTTCATTTCGAATTTAGTGACGATAGGCCAACAATTAGCCATTAGGAAATTTGTGAATGAAGATAAAATCAAATTGATCTTAGACGAAAACAGAAAGAAAATTGCGGCCAGTGGTGGAGCTAAAAAATCTCGTTTTTCTCAGTACTTACAAACACAAATGAAGACGATGGAGGAGACGCAAAAGAATGCCAAGAATACGCCTAAAAAGAAAAAGTAAATGACAAATTTAAGTGCTATTTATTTTGAACAAGCTAAAAAATTAATTCCAGGGGGAGTCAACTCCCCTGTAAGAGCGTTTAAATCCGTAGGAGGTAACCCGATTTTCATTCAGTCAGCTAAAGGAGCTTACTTACATGATGTAGATGGTAATTCTTACATTGATTTAATCGGATCTTGGGGTCCTATGTTATTTGGCCAAGCAAACCCTGTCATAGAAGATGCGGTTAGAAATGCATTAGCCAACGGATTCTCATTTGGCGCTCCTATTTACAACGAAGTTCTCATAGCCCAAAAAATAACGGATATGGTTCCTTCAATTGAAAAAGTTCGATTGGTAAGTTCTGGAACCGAAGCTACGATGGCTGCGATACGATTGGCAAGAGCATTTACCAAAAAGGATAAAATCATCAAATTTGAGGGTTGCTATCATGGACATGGCGATTCTTTTTTAATTGCCGCTGGATCAGGCGTTGCAACCTTAGGCACTCCAGATAGTCCGGGAGTAACTCAAGCCACAGCACGAGATACATTAACGGCTGTTTACAATGATATAAATTCATTAGATGCTTTATTTGACGCAAACACCGGAACTGTTGCCTGTGTTATTGTCGAACCTGTCGTGGGTAATATGGGATTAGTTATTCCTAAAAATGGATATTTACAAGCGGTCAAAGCACTTTGTGAAAAACACAATGCTTTGTTGATTTTTGATGAAGTAATGACGGGATTTCGTTTATCAGCCAGTGGATATCAAGGTATCTGTGGAATAAAACCAGATTTAACCACCTTAGGCAAAATAATAGGTGGTGGATTACCTGTGGGTGCATATGGAGGAAGAGCTGATATCATGGAAATGATTGCACCCGAGGGGCCAGTATACCAAGCAGGGACATTGTCCGGAAATCCATTAGCCACCACAGCTGGATTAGCTATGTTAGGTTTAATTCAATCAAATCCAGAGGTATATCAAAGACTTGAAGCAAAAGGCAAAATATTAGCTGAAGCCATTACGAATCAAATTATTTCATTAAACATAAAAGCTTCAGTTAATCAAATAGGTTCTATGTTTACCCTATTCTTTACCGATAAAAAAGTAGAGAATTTCAATGATGCCAAAACGTCTGACCTAATTAAATTTGGGCAATACTTCAGAGGAATGCTGAGTAGAGGTATTTATTTGCCCCCATCTCAATTTGAATCTTGGTTTTTGTCTGATTCAATAGGAGAAGTAGAACTAGAAAAAATAATATCAGCAAGTTGGGACACGCTTACGTCCATGCAAAATTCCTAAGCGAATGGCATCCACCTTTTTTAGTGTGATAATTCCTGTTTACAATCGGCCAATCGAATTAGCCGAATTATTAAACTGCCTAACTCAGCAAGACTATCCTAATTTTGAAGTTGTAATCATTGAAGATGGATCAAAAACAGATTCCAAGGAAGTGGTTGACACATTTAAAAACAAATTAGTCATTTCCTATTTTGTCAAAGAAAATGGAGGTCAAGGATTTGCTAGAAATTACGCCTTCGAAAGAGCTAAAGGTGATTTTTTCGTCATCTTAGATTCAGATGCATTGATTGAACCAACATACCTGACCGAGGTTTATAAGGGTATCCAAGAAAACCAATTAGATTTATTTGGAGGTCCTGACAGAGAACATGTGAGCTTCACTCCTATTCAAAAAGCCATCAGTTATAGCATGACTAGCTTTTTCACTACAGGAGGAATAAGAGGTAAAGCCAAAAATATAGGAGGCAAGTTTCATCCCAGAAGTTTCAATATGGGTATTTCTAGACAAGTATGGGAAAAAACAAGAGGTTTTAAAATAACCCGCATGGGAGAAGACATCGAATTTAGTATTCGTTGCATCGAAAATGGATTCAAATCCGGTCTCTTACCTAACGCTTTTATATACCACAAAAGAAGAACTTCCTTTATTCAATTTTACGATCAACTGCATTTTTTCGGCAGGGCCAGAATTAATATTAGTCGCTTCTTTCCTAATGAATTAAAATGGGTACATTTTATACCCTTAGCTTACTATATCTTTTTTTGGAATACAATCATTTGGAACATTGTTGAAATCAAATTGGGTGTGATTCTTAGCAGCTTACTAATAGCCTATTGGATCCTAATTTTGATAGATGCGCTAATTAAATCGAAAAGTTTATTGATCGCTTTTTTAGGACTTATCGCAGCCAACATTCAACTCTTAGCCTACGGGAAAGGGTTTCTTGAAGAGGGCTTGAAAAAACTTACCAATAAAGACCTTTAACTAGGTAATTTTGAACATAGTCTTTGACACCGTCCTCCAACGTATAAAAGGGTTGCGTATAACCTATGTCAATTAACTTCTTCATATTGGCTTCCGTAAAATATTGATATTTATCTCGTATGTCCAAAGGAGTGTCTATGTAATTAATTTGA
>JBIKRO010000049.1:0-21153 GCA_044349095.1 Aquirufa sp.
CTCTCGATGTCATTTTGATTCATCGTTTGTAAAGTAATGGAAGGAACGGTTACCCCATCTAAAATAATCAAAGGGTCTACGGATCCATTCGCAGTAGTTGCTCCACGAATCTGAATTCCTAAACCTTCATTACCCGGTTGACCATTAGTTCTAGTCACAATTAATCCAGGCGAAGTTCCTTGTAATGCGGTTTGTAAGCTGGTAGTTGGCCTATTCTCAATCATTTTCGAATCGACCGTGGATACAGCACCCGTCATATTGACTTTTTTCTGTACACCATAACCTACCACAACCACCTCTTCAAGGCTTGCAGCATTTTCTTCTAAAGAGATTTCCACGACCGATTTATTCCCAACACTTACTTCTTGGGTTTCAAAACCTATCGAGCTTACGCGTAATACGGTTTTGGAGTCTACGCCTCCAAGGCTAAATTTTCCATTTCCATCGGTTGTGGTTCCTTTCGTTGGTGTACCTTTTACCGAAATTGCGACACCGGGAACTCCGTCCCCTTTGGCGTCTTTAACATTTCCTGTGATTGTTTTTGTTTGTGCCATGGCTGTACTTGAAAAGATGAGCCAACAAACGAAAATCCAAAGGCTGTTCTGCCAGGACTTTCCTTTTGAGTAAATTTTTGTCATATTTAGATCGTAAATTGTTTTAATTAGGTCGCAAAATTAGTATTTTTCTTTTAAAAATTATAATAAATTAATCTGCTGATTTTAAATTTGATCGTATATCTTTACGATTCAATCCATTAGAACTATGAAAAAAATCCAACTCATTATTTTATGCTGGTGCATAGCTTGGAGCTCTTTAGCCCAAAATGCATACAACATTATTCCTTTACCTAAATCTTTAAAACCTGCTGAGGGTACTTTTACAATCAAGAAAGGAATTTCGGTGTACCTAAATTCAGATGAATTTAGTCCATCGGCTAATTTGCTATCCTTGCAAATTAAAAATGTTTCTGGTCTAACAGCTTCTGTTAAAATGGCTAAAACTGCTTCTTCAGGAATAGTATTTAGCAAAAATGATGCATTAGGGGATGAGGAATATCGTTTACAAGTGACGTCTAAAAAAGTAGAAATTCAAGCAAAAACGGGGAAAGGTGCTTTTTATGGTTTACAGACATTGCTCCAATTGATGCCTGCGCCTATTTATGGAAATGAGTTGTCGACAGTTGCTTTAACAGTCCCTAATTGTTTGATCGAAGATGCCCCACGTTTTAGCTACCGTGGATTGATGCTAGACGTAGGCCGTTATTTTTTCTCCGTGGATGCGGTAAAACGCTACATCGACTTAATGGCTATTTATAAATTAAATACGTTTCATTGGCATTTGACTGAAGATCAGGGCTGGCGTATTGAAATAAAAAAATATCCTTTGTTGACCTCTATATCATCTGTGCGGAAGGAAAGTATGTTAGGTCATTACAAGGATCAAAAATACGACGGAAAGCCACATGGCGGATTTTATACACAAGAGCAAATTAAGGAAGTAGTTGCTTATGCCACTTCCAAATACATTCAGGTAATTCCTGAAATTGAAATGCCCGGTCATTCGACGGCTGTATTGGCAGCCTATCCACAATTTGGTGCTAATGGGGATAAAATATTACAAGTAAAAACAAAATGGGGCGTGGCTGAAGACGTTTTGTTCCCACGTGAAGAAACTTTTACATTTTTAGAAGATGTACTTACCGAAGTGATGGCCTTATTTCCAGGTCAATATATCCACATTGGCGGGGATGAATGTCCAAAAACCCAATGGAAGGAAAGTCGTTTTTGCCAAGATTTAATTAAAAAATTAGGTCTAAAGGATGAGCATGAATTGCAAAGTTATTTCATTCGCCGGATCGATAAATTTGTTACTTCCAAAGGGAAAAAATTATTAGGTTGGGACGAGATTTTGGAAGGTGGTTTATCGCCAAATGCGATGGTCATGTCCTGGAGGGGAACTAAAGGTGGTATCGAAGCTGCGAAACAAAATCACGATGTAGTGATGTCGCCCAACTCATATTTCTACATCGATTATTACCAAGCGGAGGCTAAAACTGAACCTATCGCCATCGGTGGATTTTTACCTTTAAGCAAATGCTACTCTTTTGAACCCGATTTGCCTGAATTAACGGCTGAAGAAGCGAAACATGTGGTGGGTATTCAGGCCAACTTATGGACCGAATACATCAGTAATCTGCCTTATGCGGAGTACATGACCTATCCGAGAGCTTTGGCTTTATCCGAAGTTTCTTGGTCTCCCAAAGGATCAAAAAATTACGAGGATTTTAAAAAGCGCTTGAAGGGGCACATGCCTTCCATGGATGCTTTGAAGATTAATTATTCCAAAGCATTTTTAAGCCAACCGTAAATTTGGGTTCCAGAGATATAAAAAATCCTTTTGGTTAATTCCCAAAAGGATTTTTTTATACCTTAGAATTTAGGATCCACAAATTCCCATTCTTTTACATGAGAAGGTCGATGTTGTTTTTTGGCAATCTCGTCCAACTTTTTAATGAGGTCCGGGTTTGTTAGCGCAATATCATTTTGTTCGCTAGGATCTTTAGATAAGTCATATAATTCCCAGGGGGCCAACTTATTTTTTTTCATGTTGGACTTTACCCCTTTGAAATTTCCGATGCGTACCGCTACTTGCCCCGACTTTTCCGGAAACTCAAAATAGATAAAGGGATGCTTGGCTTGGGCTTTGCCTAATAGCGTTGGCAAGAAGGAGATTCCATCCGTTTTGACTGGTATTTTAGCACCGGTAAGATCGGCCAAAGTAGCCATCACGTCAAATTGGGCCGAGGGGTGATCTGTAGTTTGACCGGGTTTTATCTTGCCGGGCCAGCGAGCCAGCATCGGTTCACGGATCCCGCCTTCATACAAGTCTTGTTTACGACCGCGTAAACCCGCCACGGAATTAAAAAATTGAGTGTCTACGCCACCCACATCGAAGGTCGCTCCATTATCGCTCGAAAACATGATCAAAGTATTTTCATCGATTTGATATTTTTTCAAGGTTTCAATGATGCGCCCCACTTGTTTGTCTAAATAAGTGATCATCGCAGCATAGGTCGCCCGCGGATATTTAGTGGGCACATAGCCACCTTTTTGACCGGTATAAATAGTCTCCGGAAATTTCCCCTGATAGGCTATTATTTCATCTTCAGGCGCTTGCAAGGATAGATGAGGAAGTGGCAATGGCAGGTATAAAAAGAACGGATTTTTTTGATTCTTTTGGATAAAAGCTAGGGCTTTCTCCATCATTTTGGTGGCTGCATAGTCCTTGCCTTTGAACTTCTCAAAATCAATGGAGTCGATGCTGATTTTTTTGTTTTGGTATTCATGGACCAATTGATATGTGTTTCTCAAAGTGTCCCATTTTCCGTTTTCCCACAGGTGGGTGGGATATAAATTATGTGCTTGTTTTTGGTCCAAGAAACCGTAGTAGTAATCAAAGCCATGTAGGTTCGGATCTCCCGTGGTATTGTTCATGCCCAAACCCCATTTGCCTACGAGTGCCGTTTGATAACCTGCAGATTTCATTAATTTGGCAATGGTGAATGTATTTTCTGGCAATGGCATTTGCCCACCTTCTTTATCGTCTTTAAATCCACCCAATTCGTAATTGCCTCGTATGTAGGAATGTCCGGCATGTTGGCCCGTCATCAACATACACCTGGCCGGTGCACAAACAGGCGCACTGGTATAGTGGTTCGTAAACCGAATTCCTTCTTTTGCCATCGCATCTAAAAAAGGGGTCTTGATTTTTTGTTGGCCATAGACGCCTAACTCCCCATAGCCTAAATCATCGGCATAGATGTAAATGACATTGGGTTTTTTTTGAGCCCAAAGTGTCAGGGATACCAACAACAAATTCAGGGTGGTAAAAAATAATTTCTTCATGGGTTTACCTTGTTTTATTGGCCTACGGCTCTATTTTCTTTTCCTTTTCTTTGGGTCAAATCGTCCCCTAATTCTTCGCGCGCTTTTTCAGCTAATTGCTTTAAATCGGCTACGACTGAAGGGTAAAGGGATTGGACATCATAGCGCTCACCTGGATCTCTGCGTAAATCATATAGGGCCTCTGGGTAAGGAAAGTCCCCCCGAAGTTTTCCTGGAAATCCGTCTTGGCCTGGCATAAACCCTTCGTGAGTTCTGCTTGGGTGAGCAAGGACTAATTTCCACTGGCCTTTGCGGACAGCTTCCAAATTGTTTTTTTGGTGATAGTATAGAAATTCTTTTCGGGGTTCAGCTTTTTCCTCATTCTTTAATAGAGAAAACACATTGACTCCGTCGATTTTTTTCACCGGTAGTTTGGAGTTGGTGATGGCACAAATAGTAGGTAAAAGATCGATGTTGGACGCTAAGCCATTATTGATTTTTCCGCCTTGAATATGGCCATTCCATTGAGCAATAAAGGGAACTCTATTACCACCTTCAAACGTGGTACCCTTTGCTTCTCTCAAGCCACCTGTTGACCCAGCATGGTTGCCGAAATTCTGCCAAGGACCATTGTCCGAGGTGAAAATCACTAATGTATTTTGGTCAATTTTCAAGCGCTTGAGGGTCTTCAAAATCTCGCCCACGGACCAGTCCATTTCCAACATCACATCGCCATAAAGACCTTGCTTGCTTTTTCCTTTAAATGCGGCGGAGGCATTGATTGGAACATGTGGCATCGGATGAGGCATGTAGACAAAGAAGGGTTTTGCCTTATTTTTTTCAATGAACTTAATGGATTCTTGAGTCAGGATGTTGATCAATTGCGCTTGATCATCTAAGGTTTTAATATATCTTTCTGGCTTAGATCCTCGGATTAAAGGGAGTTCAGGAAAATCCTTTCTTTGATTTGTAGCGTTTCGGGTTCCGTCGTAATGTACGGGCCACATATCGTTCGAATAGGGGATGCCCACATATTCATCGAATCCATGTTGGGTCGGTAAAAATCTCTCTGAATCTCCTAAATGCCATTTGCCAAAAATACCGGTTGCGTAGCCATTTGCTTTTAATACCTCGGCGATGGTTTCTTCGTCCTTATTTATTCCGACGGGCGAATTAGGGAAAAGTGCTCCCGAAATTCCAATTCTGTTTGGGTAGCAACCGGTCAGCAAACCAGCCCTTGAGGCACTGCAAACAGGTTGAGCCGAAAGGAAATTGGTCAACCGAACCCCATTTTTAGCCATTTGGTCCAAATTGGGCGTTTGGTATTGACTCGCTCCGTAGCAACTTAAATCTCCATAGCCCAAATCATCCATTAAGATGACAATGACGTTTGGTTTTTTTTGAGCGAAAATTGGCGTGCAGATAAAGGCCAAAATACTGGCAAGCAGAAGGAATTTTTTCATAGGTTTCGAGTTCATTGTTTGTAAAAATGAATATCTCTTCAAAATGTTTGTTTGTGTTAACATTAAGAAGTGACATTCATTGAAACGTTGCAAAGTATCAATTATTTTTTGAACAGAAAAATAATTGAAATGATTCTAATCGATTACCAACCAGGATTTTGACTAAGGTTGGTGTTCAGTAATTTTTCCTTTTGAGGGATTGGCCAAAGGTAATGTTTGTTTGCATCAAAAGCTCGGATCACACTTGGCAGCTCAACCGTAGTAAATGAAGTCCCAGTTGGGTATGTGATACCATAAACCTTACCAACCATCACTTTTTCAGCTATTTTCCAACGGCGAATATCGAATAATCGTAGACCTTCAAATGCTAATTCAATATTTCTTTCTTTTCTTACAGCCTCTCTTAATGCACTTTGTGATAGGTTAGAATTAAGAGGTGGCAATCCAACATCTGACCGAGTTCTTACTAAATTTATCGCATCATATACCGACTGATCAATTTGATTAAGTTCTATTTTAGCTTCCGCATAAGTGAGTAAAACTTCGGCATATCTCAGTAAAATAATATTTAATGCACAGGCACCCGGAGTACCAAAATCTTCGATTGAAACATATTTTTTCAATGAAAACCCTGTTGTTGTATTTTGTTGTGTTTTCCCGATTTCATCTGCTCCTCCACCACCTGGAATCGGTTTGAACAGCACTCCACTTGGCAATAAATCACCGTCAACGTACATCGTAAACTTCATTCGAGGATCTCTGTTGCTATATGGTGATTTTGGATCAAATCCTGAAGTTGGATCCGAAATATCCTTCCCGTTTTTCATTGGATAGGCATCTGCTAAAGCTTTTGTTGGAACAAAAACACTACTGCTTGTTTTTTGACTAAATGGTCCCATGTATGCGAAAGCGTTATGAGTCACCGAACCTGCCAAAAACTGTTTGTCTAAAATAACTTCTTTGCTATTTTCGTTTGCATAGGTAAATAACTTACCATATTCTGGAATTAATCCATATACATTTAGATCCATGACTGATTTAGCTGCCAAGGCGGCTGTAGCGTAATTACCAGACCAAAGTGCTGCCCTTGCTTTAAGTGCTAAAGCCGAACCTTTAGTTATTCTGCCTCTTTCCGCACTTGAATAAGTTAAAGGCAATAAGTTACTTGATTCTGTTAATTCTTTATCAATAAATGACCATATGTCTGATACTTTAGTTCGCGCAATTTTCAATCCATCCGCGGGTGATAAATTTTTAGTTATCAAAGGGATATCACCATAAAGGGCAGCTAATTTAATATAATAATAGGCTCTTAAGGAGCGAGCTTCTGATTTATATTGATCTAAAAGTACTCCATTTGTAGCGGTTTTGACTTGATCAATATTTTCTAAAAGGTAATTTGCTAGGAAAATTCCGCGATAAAGATTTTGCCATTCAGATTGGACTCTGGAGTGTGATGCATCGTATGTGCCATTTTCTATATTATACTCAACGGTGAATACCGTATTTGTATGACCAATGTCTGTGACGCCGTCAAGTACAAATATATTAGTACCATCTAGCGCGGAATATATTGCATTAACGGCATATTTTGCATCTAAATCACTTCGCCAATAGACCTCTGTTGATACTCGATCGTTTGGTATGGTGGTCAAAATATCTTCCTTACAAGATGTAATTGCTAAAGAGGAAATTCCTAAAATTATAAGTGAGCTTTTTATATATTTTTTCATGATTTAAGAGCTTTTAAATTAAAAATTGAGCGATAATCCAACGGTGTAAATGGATGTTTGTGGATAATAAGTTCCTCTTCCTGAATCAGCTTCAGGATCTAAATTCCATTCGTTCAATTTAGAGAAAGTCAACAAGTTAGTGGCAGAAACAAAAACTTTCGCAGCACTTAATCCAAGTGTTTTAAGTCCTAAATTTGGGATATTGTAGAGTAGTTGTAAATTTTTTATCCTTACATAGGACCCATCTATTATTAACCGATCTGATGTGTTCACATTTCTCTGATCATTTTTTCGAGGAAGTGGAAACTTTGCATTTGGGTTTTCAGGAGTCCAGTAATTATTAGTAACAAGTTTGTGTGTAAAACCTTCGAAAATGCCAATTTCAGATAAAGCGCCAGAAAGCCTTGTGTCAACTTCAGCTGCTCCTTGAAATAAAACGTTTAAAGTTAGATTTTTATAAGAAAATTCTGATGTTAGTCCAAAAGTATATTTTGGAAATGGATTGCCTATCATAGTCCAGTCATCCGCATTAATTTTTCCATCATTATTTAAGTCGACAAATTTAACATCACCGGGTTTAGTGCCTGAAGCAATGGTTGGATAATTTACGATTTCACTAGCTGATTGAAAATATCCATTTGTTTTGTATCCCCAGTGAGAATTAAATGGAAGGCCTACTTTTACGATGTACCTTGGATCTAAATCGTATGAGCTATTAATAAAAGGTCCCGAACCTTTTAAGTCTATAACTTCATTTGTATTGATGGCTAAGTTACCATTAACAGAATACTTAATTGTGTGAGAATTTTCTCTAAATCCAAGTGAAAATTCCCATCCTTTATTGTCAACTACACCAGCATTTTGAGTTGAGGCTGCAAAGCCAGTGACTACTGGCAATGGGAGGGCAAGTAAAATTCCCGATGTTCTTTTATTATAATAATCTACTGAGAAATTCAATTTATTGTTGAATAACTGACCTTCTAAGCCTATATCAGTTTGTGTATTTGTTTCCCATGTAATGGTAGGGTCTGCAAGACTTGTTTGAGAAAAAGTAGGAACAGATGCCCCACCAAATACATATGAACCTTGTGATAAAGAAGCAAAATAACTGTATAAGGGAACTGTTTGATTTCCTGTCTGTCCCCAAGAGCCTCTAATTTTCAAGTCATTGATGGATGGTAAGCCTTCAAAAAATTTTTCCTGAGTAAGTCTCCAAGCTGCTGAGAATGATGGGAAGAAGCTATATTGATTGTCACCTGTAAATCTGGATGATCCATCATAACGGCCATTAACTTCAAATAAATATTTATTGTCGTAAGCGTAGTTTAATCTAGCAAATGTAGACCTTAAGCCAAATTTGTATTCAGCACCCCCATTGTTTTTAGTTGCGTCATTTGCGCCTTGGCTGATTGATTGAATGCTATTGTTGTAGAAACGTTCTCTATAAGCATTCAATGTCGATGCCGTTGAAAAAATCTCTGAGAATCCTAGCAAGCCCATTATCTCATGTTTTTTAAAACTTTTCGAATAGTTTAAAAGGTAATTCGTAGTAATTTCAGTTGTTCTATCTCTAGATTCAGTTAAGCTGTTATTTGCTACAGAAAATGTTCTAGAATTTACTGCATCAAAATTTGTATATGCATTTTGGAATGCTTTGGTTTCGGTATAATTCATCACCCCAGAAACTTGCGCCGTAAATTTCAAATTCTTTAAAATTTGATAATCTAGTTTAATATTTCCAAAAAGATAATGAGTTTCTGCATTATTTAAACCTGATTTTTCAGCTAATAATAAGGGGTTGAAACCTTGTGGACTTAGCCCATAAGTTCCATCAGCATATTTGGGTGCTGCAAATAACGTCCCGTGGAAGAATCGATTAAATACATCTGTTGCAAATGGCCTAAATGACTGATTAAATCTGTAATTAATATCGCTGCTAAATACAATTTTTTTATTTAATGTAAGGTCATTGTTTATACGGATCTCCCTAATTTTAGCTCCATAATTGGCAGCGATTCCGTCTTGGTCTAAATACCTTAAGCTCACTCTAGTTTTTGATACATCATTTCCACCACTGATTGAAAAATTATGACTTTGTTGGGGCGCTGCCTTCAAAACAGTTTGAAACCAAGTACTTGGTAATGGATATTTATTTCGATCCGTTGACGATACCCACGTACTTATGCTTTCATCTGTGTAACGTGCAGGAATGGTAATTCCGGAATTTTTACTTGCCAACTGCTGATATTTCATGTAATCTTGAAGTGCCATATTTTCAGGATTGTTTACGGATTGTTGGGATGCATAATATCCATTGTATGAGATCTGTATTTTTCCTGATTTCCCTCTTTTAGTAGTCACTAAAACAACTCCATTGGCTGCTCTTGATCCATAAATTGCTGTTGACGAGGCATCTTTTAGAATTGAAATATTTTCTACATCTTCTGGGTTTAAATTAAATAACGTTTGCTCCACTCCGTCTACTATAATTAATGGCGAACTGTTTTCAGAGCTATTTCCTGAAAAAGTAGTAATACCTCTAACTCTTAACGTGGCTGCGGACCTACCCGGTTCGCCCCCTCTATCTAAAACTGTTAATCCAGGTGCCTGTCCCTGAAGCGCTTGTTGTAAATTTGACACCGGCCTTCTTACCAAGTCAGCACCCTTTATTTGAGTTACAGCACTTGTCATGGTTAATTTTTTTTGTGATCCATACCCAACGACAATCACTTCATCTAAAGATTTTACATCAGGCTTTAAGGTTATTTCTAAAAGAGTCTGATTTCCAACTCTGAATGTTTGAGTTTCATAGCCTACAAAACTGATTATTAAGTCGTTTTGCCCATTTTGTAAGTTTAGACTAAAACTTCCATTTATATCTGTTTGTGTACCTAAATTCGTTCCTTTAATAGAAACAGAAACTCCAGGCATTGCTTGGCCATTTTCATCTTTTACTTTTCCTTTAATTGGAGTCTCTACATTTCCACTTAATAGGTTAATCGTTTCTTTTAGTTCTTTATTATCATTAGCAAATGTAGAATGAGCAAATGTAAAAGTGCAAAAAGTGAGAACTATAAATAAATACTGGAATTTAACCTTTGTTACAGTTGGTGAATAATTAGAAGTTTGTATTTCTTTTTTCATAGTAAAAGAATTTTGAGTTTACAAGTTGTTAATATGTTAAATAGTAAATTAGGAATTTTATTTTTAAGCTAAGAATTTTTTAAAACTTTAATTTTGTCATGACCAAACGTTAAGAAAACACATTTTTTTTGACACATAATGTGAATAATTTAATTTTTTTTATAATTTATATAAAATTTTGAAATTAATGAAAATTAATACTTAAAGTTTTAGATGGAATTTAAATATCATAGTTTCTCTTTTTTTAATTGCAAAATGTCGATAAAATTTAATCACATTGGTATACTATATAATCTACATATTTAGTAGGCTATAACGTAAACTTATTATTAGCTTTCTAGTTAAAATGCAAATTATCGTTACTGATTTATCTGCAAATATGATTTTACTTCTAAGGTCTTTAGATAAATACAGAATTAAATATTAATTATTTTTCGAACCCGAATCAATCCACGATTTAATTTTGCTGATTTCGCAGGAAGAAATGCTGACACTTGCTGAGGGCATGGCGATGAAACCCGCTAAATGAGCCACGGATCCATATAATTTACCATTAAGTGCATATTTTGATACGTTGGCATAGGTAGTTAAGTCAATGGCCCCTTGAGGTTTGGTTCCGCTATGGCAACCGGTGCAGCTCGCTTGTAAAATGGGCGTGATGTCTTTGGCATAGCTCATGTTCGTAGAGATACAAGCGGTCCCTGAGGCCTCGCATGAATTATTTTTTGCCCCTTGTTTGATCCAAGTTAAGACCATAGCTATATTCTCATTGGAAAAACCGGCCATCGGTGGCGGTGGCATTCTGTCCTCTCCGGTTTCTAATAAACTTGTGTAAAGCTCACTGGATGTGGGGTTTTTGGTACTTACTTCTTTAATTATATTGGTGTAGTCTGTTAAAATAACTCCATCTTTTTTGCTGATGGCATCGTGGCAACCGCTCATGGCACAGTTGGAGACAATCAAAGGAAGAATTTTTTGCTTAAAATAAACGGTATCAGGATTACACACAACGTTCGTGGTTGGTGGAGTGGTCGGCGTGGTGACGATTGGATTGACAGGATTAATTGGCTTTAAATCTACGAGAATACTTCCTGTTGGGTATGAACCGATAATCCATTTCTTCACCATGATTAATTCGCAAGATGTCAAAGAGCTTGACGCTGATGGCATGGGTGAATAGCCAGGCAAGTGCATCATGGAGCCATATAATTTCCCGTTTTTTACATAGGGGATAATTTTATCGTAGGTGGATAAGTCAACATTCCCGGAAGGGGCTGTCGCATTATGGCAAGAAATACAATTATTTTGAACGATGGGCCAAATGGATTTATCGAAGGAAATAATTACTGTATCGCAAATCGAGGCTGTTGGTCCCGGGGTTACGGGTGTTGTTGTACCAGGGGTTTCTCCCGGTTTTATCGGCAAAGGAGTGTTTTTGTCGTTTTGGCATGCGAAAATTATACCCAGTAAAAAAATTACACGGATTCTTTTCATTTTTTTTGGTTAAAATTTGTCTACGCGTAAAAGTTAAATGACAGATTTGTCAAACGAATGATCAATCAATACGATCACTACATCCTTATTTCTTGACGTAATTTATTTTGCTACTTACTCGGATTACTTCGGCAATTTTAGCAAAAACAATTTTAGGAATATCAATTTTATAATCGACTAATTTAATATCAAATTGGCACGTAAGGCTTACTTGGTCTCCCTTAGAAACGATAGTTCCTTTTATTTCTATGGGGTTTGTGATCCCATGAATGGTTGCCGTACCCACAGCAGTTACCGGATAGGTTCCAGGAACTTTCAAATCAACCACCTCTCTTATTTTCCCTTTAAAAGTGGCGCTTGGGAATTTATCACTTTCTAAATAATTTTCATTGAAATGCTCTTGCATTAATTTGTTTGGGAAAACGAAATTAGTCACGCGCATTTGTACCGCAACTTCGTTGTTATCTGTGTTGATGATACTACCCACTTGCTTATTTAATGCGTCGATATCCTCAAGGGGAGTTTTGGAAAAGAAAGAAACCTCTCCATTCTGTGCCATGTACAACTGCCCATTCGCCTGAAAACCCAAAATAACTAGTGCAAATACTACGATTAAATGTCTCATTTTTTATTTTTTTTATCGGGTTCAAAGCTAAAAGTTCTGGCCATATTAAACCCATAAAATATGTCGGCGTTGCCCCAAGTCCCTGTGGTTTGGCTGATGAAATGTTTCTCGATCATTCCTTTTGAATTTGTAAAATGCAATTGGAATACGTGGCCTCCTGTTTCGATATCAAATCCTACCGAAAATGAATCTTGGTACGGATAGGCAGCTCCTGAGGTTTTTAAGAAGTTCTCGGTATCCACAATGTTCTTATAATATTCGGCCGATAAGCTTAGTCGGTTCGTCAATTTATACCTGCCTCCCAAGCCCAATGAATATAGGTTATTGTCAAAATAAATAGACTCTACCTTGTTGTTATGTAAGATGGTGGGCATAATTTGCAGGGATAACTTATCGGTAAACTTCCTCGCAATCAAAATTTGACCCATGTAGGTTTGTCGCTGTAAATTATTCTCGTACCTCATAATATTTCCGGAGGGCAATGAATAGCCCGTCGGCATAGTATTAGTTGATAAACTTCCGTAGGCTGTCAGTGTAATAGGTATTTCATTAGATTGCCTCAAAACCTTGTATTTGGTATAGAAATCATAGGTTTTTTCTATCGTGGACCGACCCATTCCCACCAGCCAAACATCACTTATTCCGTACTCTAACCCTAATCTAATTTTGGCTTCATCCAAACCTAGGAAGTTGTCCATAAATCCAGAATTCAATGCCCCAAATCGATGTGATATCCAGAAGTTCAAATGTTTTTTAGCAATTGTTTCCACCGTTTGGCCATTGATAAACCGAGTTCCCTTAAAGGTGGCTTGGGTATAGGTGATTTTTTTAGCATCCTCTTGGTTAAGCATGGCCAATAAATCATCTTGACCCAATAACGGGGATGCACACAGCATGCCAAAAAGGAATAAGATTTTAGCTTTCATGTTAAGAAAAAACCCGTAGGCTTGTGTTGGTAAAGGTTGTTTTGTAAACAGCAATATCTTTGCTGCTGACATTGTTAGTTCTTGTACCCGTTATACTAAAAGTAGCACCGTGAGCGGGACATGAAAAACCTGAACCATTGTACATGACTTGGGCTTGCCCCTCATGAGAACAAATTTGGGTTACTGCGGCAAAACTTGTGGCAGAAACTCGGGCGACAACCACTTTGTTGTAAATGATGTATTTGCCAACTGTATTTAATGCGCTGTATGATGCGTTAGTTAAATCTAAGGTAAAATCAACGGAGCCTGAAGGCGCCACTTCTGATTCATTTTGGCAAGAACTTAAGGCGCTGGCACCACAATAAATCGCCATTAATGAAGCACCTTTTAATCCTAATGATTTTAAAAATTCGTTTCTTTTAATCTTATTTTCCATGCTAGGCTATGATGATAGGGTTTGTACATTTATTGGGTTAATGAGATCTAAAACATAGTCCAATTTTTTCATTTGGAAATATGCATTTGTCTTTATAGAAACAGTCAGTAATAAAAATTAGGCGGATTGAAGTCTGAAATTACATGTTAATTCATCATTCATTTTTCCAACACACAAATTTACAATAATATAAAAATAGCTAACGCCGACTTTTTATGATTATTGTCATAAAACCTAATACCTAAATTTGTGACGGGGTAAACCATACCCCTACCTATTACCTATAAATAATTACCTATTACCTATTACCTCTTACCTATTACCTATTACCTAAATTTGTGACGGGGTAAACCCGTCCCCTACCTATTACCTCTTACTTATTACCTCTTACCTCTTACCTATTACCTCTTACCTAATACCTATTACCTAAATTTGTGACGGGGTAAACCCGTCCCCTACCTAATACCTATAAATAATTACCTCTTACTTATTACCTATTACCTAATACCTAATTTGGGTTAACCCTAAACACCATTCCTGGATTTTCTACGCCAATGTACAGATACCCATCTGATCCTAATTTCACATTACGTAATCGGCCCACATTGAGTAAAATCTTCTCTTGCATAACCACTTTATTATCTTTAATCACACAACGATTTAGGTAGTTGAAACGCAATGAACCAATCATCAGATTACCCTTCCATGCAGGATATTTGTCGGTATTCATAAAGGTCAAACCTGATGGGGCGATCGACGGAACAAAATAAGAAACAGGTTGCTCCATGCCTTCTTTTTTCGAAATGTTGGTAATCGGCTTTCCATCATAATTAATTCCGTAGGAGATGACGGGCCAACCGTAATTTCGGCCGGCTTGAATGATGTTAATTTCATCCCCACCGCGAGGGCCATGTTCTGTCTCCCAGATATCTCCCGTCCATGGATTTGTCGTTAATCCTTGTGGGTTTCTTTGGCCATACGAGTAAATACTAGGATGGAATTTAGCTGCATCTTTGCCCACAAACGGATTATCTTTTGGAACCGTTCCATCATCATGTAGGCGGTGAATTTTTCCATTATCATTATCTGTTTCTTGCGGAAATACCTTTTCCATGCCTCTTTCGCCTACAGAGAAAAACATATATCCTTTCTTGTCAAAGGTGATTCTAGAGCCAAAATGTTGTAATGTTTTCGTATATGGAAGCGACTCAAATAGTTCTTGAGACTCCACCCACATGTTGTTTTTGATTTTTCCTCGAACAATTCCTGTTGAAGTCATCGTAGTCGAACCATCCATTTTGAATTTAGAATAGGACATATAGACCCAACCGTTTTGCGCAAATTTAGGATGTAGGGCAATATCTAAAAGTCCTCCTTGGCCCTTCGCTATAACTTCTGGTGTTCCAGTGATTTCTGTTTTATTTCTTTTTTGATCGACCAAATACAATTTTCCTTTTCGGTCAGAAATCAAATAATCTTTATTTGGCAATTGTGCAAATCCCCAAGGACTATCAAAACCAGTGGCAATCGTATCCAATTTAACGGTAACGCCTTCAGACACAAAAATATTTGATTTAGGCTTTTTCTCGAATTTATATTGCTCCACTCCAGCTAAATTTTCGACGATTAAATCAGCCAATTTATCGATGTCTTTGGGAGATAATATGCCTTTCCAAGTTGGCATACCCATATCATTGTATCCATTCGTGATGCTGGCAACTAATTCTGGTTTTGTATTTCCATGTTTCCATTTACGATCCACAAATGCTTCTACTTTTTCGCCGTGACAAGAGGCACAATATTGCGTATAAATCTTTTCTGTGGGCTCATCTAAAATAACTTTTTTAGGAGCCGTATTTAGCGACATGATGGATAGGGTGGCTGTGGCGATAAGGCCAACAATCATTATTTTTTTGTACATGGTAGATTTTATTAATTCGAGTACTAAGCTAAAAATTATTTTTCAATTTTAATAACTTCATGGGAGGTCAAAGGTTTCCAATAATTTTGTATTTTAGCTACTCAATTGAATCTAAACCTATGAAAAAATTAATGGGAATGGTCTTCGGACTCGCTATTTCTTTTGCTTCTTTTTCACAAATTCCTACTGGATCATGGCAGGCATTAGAAACATCAAATGCCGCTTTAAAACGACATGAAAGCGGTTTTGTCGAATGTGATGGGAAATTTTATTCCTTAGGTGGTCGGGGCAAAAAGGCTATTGAAGCCTATAATCCGAAGACAAATACCTGGGAAAATTTGGGTGATACGCCCATTGAATTTCACCATTTTCAGGCCTTAAGTTTCCAACATGAAATTTATGTTATTTGTGCCTTTACGGGTGGATATCCACATGAAAAGCCTATTGAAAACATGTTGATTTTTAATCCCAAAACAAAAACTTGGCGTGAAGGTGCCAAGATTCCTGTCGATAGATTAAGAGGTTCAGCAGGAATTTTTGCCTACAAAAATAAAATATATGCTGTTTGTGGAATCAAGGATGGACACTATGATGGGCATGTGAGTTGGTTCGATGTATTTGACCCGAAAACTAATACATGGACCCAATTGCCAGATGCACCAAGAGCTAGAGATCACGTGCAAGCTGCTATGTTGGGCGATAAATTGTATATGGTGGGTGGGCGTAATTCCCATGCAGCCATTGGAAAAGTGTTGGATAAAACAATTGCTGAGGTAGATGTATATGATTTCAAAACAGGTGCTTGGACTACTTTGCCTAATGGCCTTCCTACCCTCAGGGCGGGAACATGTACCTTGACTAAATATCCATATGTCATTGTCTTGCAGGGAGAAAGTACCAAACAAGTTCCTGCACACGCGGAGGTGGAGGCGCTCGACGTGAGAACAAATGAGTGGGTGAAATTCCCTTCTTTGTTGCAAGGCCGACATGGGACCTCGACCGTTTTATACAAAAATAAATTGTACATCATGGCGGGAAGTGCAAACCGTGGGGGAGGTCCTGAACTGAACACGATGGAATATCTACCATGGTAATGTAAAAAAAAATCCATTTAGGGAGTACCAAAATTAATTATTATCCTCTCTAAATTAAACACGATGGATTATCTACAATGGTAATTTTTAAAGAAAAAATTTAATCGTATATTTCGTTTTAAAATCCGAAAGGATCCCTAAACTTCATTATGAAAATATTTAAAATCATCATTCCTGTTGTCCTAGCGGCTATTTGCATGTATGCCGCTTGGAGTTGTTCCGATGCACAGGGTTCGGACACATCTATGCCAGATGTGGTTGATTACAACTTTCACATACGTCCCATTCTTTCTGATCGGTGTTTTAAATGCCATGGACCGGATGCCAATAAACGACAAGCGAATTTACGTTTAGATACCAAGGAGGGTGCTTATGCAGCATTTAAGGATAATGCAAAAGCACATGCAGTTGTGCCTGGAGACCCTTCCAAATCAGATGCATTTCAACGTTTAATTACCAAAGATACTGCGCTTAGAATGCCTACGATGAAATCGAATTTGGTGCTTACGCAGCATGAAATTGATTTAATCGAAAAGTGGATCGATCAAGGAGCTGTTTATAAACCACATTGGTCTTTTATAAAACCCGTAAAGCCTGAGTTGCCAGATGCGGATGAGGCCTGGGTAAAAAATGATATTGATTATTTTGTGTATGCCAAAATGAAGGAAAGAGGGTTAAGTCCTTCAAAAGAAACGGATAAAGAGCGACTTTTAAAAAGGGTTTGCCTTGATTTGACAGGATTGCCCCCTACGCTGGAAATGCAGGATCGTTTTTTAAAGGATACGGATCCTAAAGCGTATGAGAAAATTGTCAATGAGTTGTTGGCCAACAAGCATTTCGGGGAGAAAATGGCTGCGCCGTGGTTGGACGTAGCTCGGTATGCGGATTCGCATGGATATCAAGATGATGGTTTACGGACAATGTGGCCTTGGCGCGATTGGGTGATTCATGCATTTAATTCAAATTATTCTTATAAGAAATTTGTGACATGGCAGTTGGCAGGCGATTTAATTCCGGGGGCCAACAAAGAAATGTTATTGGCCACGGGATTCAACAGAAATCATAAGATTACGCAGGAAGGTGGGGTGATCGACGAGGAGTATCGAGTTGAGTATATTAATGATCGGACGAGTACTTTTGGGAAATCTTTTTTGGCATTAACTTTTGAATGTTCTAAATGCCATGATCATAAATATGATCCAATCTCACAAAAAGACTATTACAGTACGTATGCATTTTTTAACCAAGTGCCTGAAAAAGGGTTATTTGGTACTATTGATGCTTCTTTTGCTGATCCACCGAACATGCGAATTACTTCTAAAGATGTTAATAGCCTGTTGAAATTCATCAATAAGCGCGATACATTTGCGGTCGACGTGATGGTCATGAAGGATTCTGCTAATATGCGCAAAACGCATATATTAAGTCGGGGAAATTACGACATGCCAACGTTCGAAGTAGGAGTAGGGATTCCGAAAAGTATTCTACCGTATTCGACGGCTAAGTATGGCCAAAACAGGTTAGGTTTAGTTCGTTGGATGTTTGACGATGCGAATCCTTTAACATCACGCGTATTTGTGAACCGGATTTGGGCTCAGTTTTTTGGTCGCGGAATTGTAAAAACCTTAGGGGATTTTGGGATGCAAGGTGAGTTACCTACGCATCCTGAATTGCTGGATTGGTTGGCCGTCGACTTCAAAGCCCATCACTGGAATATGAAGCGGTTGGTGAAGCAAATTGTGATGTCGGCTACGTACCAACAATCTTCCGATGCTACTTCTGCTGCTTTGAAGTCAGATCCAGAAAACATCTATTTATCGCATTCGCCGCGTCTAAGATTACCAGCTGAGAATGTGCGGGATCATGTTTTGGCATCGGCAGATATTTTAAATCCGGAAATTGGCGGGCCTAGTGTTAAGCCTTATCAGCCAAAGGGTTTATGGGAAATGGCTACTTCTGGTCGTGGATCCTTAATGACGTATATACAAGATCACAATCAAGATTTATATCGTAGAGGTATGTACGTTTTTATCAAAAGAACGGTCCCCCCTCCATCTATGTTGATTTTTGACGCGAGTAATCGGGATCAGTGTGAGGTCCAAAGGGGTAGGACAAATACACCTTTACAGGCTTTGGTTATGATGAATGATCCACATGTGATGGAGAGTTCGAGGGTTTTGGCGAGTCATTTGTCGGCAGAAAAGGGCAGTTTAGACGTGGTTTTATCAAAGGCTTTTAGGAAAATTATTTGCAGAAAACCAAGTGAAAAAGAGTTGATTATTTTAAAGCGCTATTTTGAAAATGAGCAGGCATCCTTTAAGAAAGAGCCTAATAAAATTGAAAAGTTGATGAAGATTGGAGAATATAAAAAAGATCCGGGAGCGGTACGTTTTTATACGGCGGCATTGATGCAGACGATCCAATTAATTTATAATATGGAGGAGGCTTTAATTCGAGTTTAATACCAATACGATGGAAAATGAATTTTTAAATAGTAGGTTAAATGTAACAAGAAGGCACTTTTTCGGGCAGGCAGCTGCGGGAATTGGTGGTTTAGCCTTGGGTTCGTTGTTGGTCCCTGACTTATGGAAAGGTGATTCTGCGGCGAATGCGATGCCTTTGGGTATGGCTCATTTTGCGCCCAAAGCCAAGCGAATTATCTATTTATGCCAAAACGGTGCCCCGTCACAGTTGGAGAGCTTCGACTACAAACCTACGTTAGTCGCTCGCTCTGGCGAGGATTTACCGGCGTCAATTCGTGGAAATCAGCGATTAACTGGAATGACAGCAAGCCAAGATAAGTTCCCGTTGATGGGATCGTTTTACGGCTTCAAACAATACGGGCAATCTGGTGCTTGGGTTAGTGATATCTTTCCTAACATTGCTAACATTGCCGATGATCTTTGTATTATTCGCACCATGAATACGGATGCGATCAATCACGATCCTGCATTGACTTTTTTGCAAACAGGTGCACAGGTGGGGAATAGGCCTAGTATGGGTGCATGGATGTCGTATGGATTAGGTAGTGAGAATAAAAACTTGCCTGCATTTTGTGTGTTGTTATCGAGAGGAAGGGGTAATGGTCAAGGAGTATATTCCAAGTTATGGACGAATGGATTTTTAGATTCCTTGCATCAAGGAGTTGTTTTTAGTAGTTCGGATGACCCTATTTTGTATTTGAATGATTCGGATGGAATTGATAAAAATGCGCGTAGGAGAATGTTGGATGAGTTAGCAGAGTTGAATCATTTGGGTTTTGATGAGAATAAGGATCCTGAGGTGGAGGCAAAGGTCCAACAATATGAAATGGCATTTCGCATGCAAACAGCTGTTCCTGAGTTGACGGACTTATCTAAAGAACCGGATCATATTATTAAGATGTATGGGCCTGATTGTTTAGTTCCTGGAACCTATGCGGCGAATGCTTTGTTGGCCAGAAAATTATCTGAATCAGGAGTTCGTTTTGTGCAATTGTATCATCAGGGCTGGGATTCTCATGGAAATTTGCCAAAAGAGATGGCCATGCAGGCGCAAGATGTGGATCGTTCATCGGCTGCATTAATTACAGATTTAAAGCAAAGAGGTTTGTTGGATGAGACCTTGGTTATTTGGGGAGGTGAATTTGGCCGAACAAATTATTGCCAAGGAACCTATACGGTTGATAATTATGGTCGAGATCATCATCCTCGTGCTTACAGTATTTTTATGGCTGGTGGAGGCGTAAAGCCAGGAATTGTTTATGGTGAAACGGATGAATTTGGATATAACGTGGTGAAAGACCCTGTACATATTCATGATTTTCATGCAACGGTCCAGCATTTAATGGGACTAAATCATGAGCAAATGACTTATAAGCATTTAGGCAGAAGGTATCGCTTGACTGATATTGCCGGTAATGTTCTTCCTGGATTATTGGCCTAATTTTTATAACCATGAATAAATTTTTCAGACTTAGCACGAGCCTCCTTTTTTTCTTACAGGGTTTGATTTTAGTGCTTGTTTTATTTACAGATAAAATCCATATTCCATTGGCTTTTTTAGGTCGTTTGCATCCTTTGGTGTTGCATTTGCCTATTGGATTTGGGGTCTTTTTGGTGCTGATTTTTGTCCTTAAAAAGTGGATTGATGCGCAAGCTTTTCAGGAAATTTTCAGATTTTTATTGTATTTGACCTCCATTTTTTCTGCCGTTACAGCGATTTTCGGCATGTTTTTATCTTCGGAAGGCGGATATGAGTTGGAGCAAATCACATTTCATCAATGGGCTGGATTGGGGGTCAATTGGCTTTATGTCCTTTTGCTTTTTGCTTATGAAAAAGGCTATTTAGAAGGTAGGAATTTATTTTATGGGGTGACGGTGGGTTTGGCTAGTTTTTTATTGGCCGGACATGGTGGAGCTGATTTGACGCATGGAGAAGGTTATTTATGGCCT
>JBIKRO010000117.1:0-6180 GCA_044349095.1 Aquirufa sp.
TTATTTTTTGCTGCCAACGTAAAATATCCACTACTTGTATCTGCCGGAATTTCATGATGTGTAATCTCCCAGGAGGTCAGATCAGCATTTAAGCTTTGAAAAATTCTGGCATGATGTCCTCCTCCTGAAATAATGGTTAATTTTTTATTTAGCCAGAGTAAACTTGATCCACTTGCTGCAAATGCTGCTTCTCTCGGCAATAATGTTGGGAAATTGATTAAGTTAATGGGTTCGATTTTACTTCCTGTTTGTAGTATTTTAAAAAGGACAAATTTTTGATTGATGGGATCCGATAATAAATAGCCTATTCCTTTTTTGTGATCCCATGCAATTGCATCAAAAAAGTATTTAGGTTCCTTTATATGCAGTATTACATCCCATGATTTTCCTCCATCCTTTGTTTTATAGAGTTTGGCCGCATCTTTTTCAGATGGTCCAGCACTCATCAAAATGATCTCTTTATTGTTTAGGATAACGAGGTCTCTAAAGTCTAAATTTTCTGCCCCTGGCACTTGTTTAACTTCCCATGTTATTCCTTCGTCTATTGAATGAATGTAGGTTCCTTTAGTGCCACCTATCCATATCTCATTTTTAAATGATTTAAGTGCTCTAAATGACGCTGTCGTTGGCAAGTTGATAGGATTCCATTGTCCCAACGTAACTAGTGAAACAAAAAGTAGAAGATAAGTGATTGTGAATTTTTTCATAAAAAAAGCCATTCTGGTTTTCCAGAATGGCTTAATATTTAATTTGAATGGAAGATTATTTGTTTACAATAATCTTACCTACATATGATTTATCAGCTGTAGACTTCACTTGAAGTATGTAGATTCCGTTTCCTAAACCTCCTACATTCAATGTGTTTCTTCCGTCTGTTCCATCTGAACTTGCAATTTTGCCTGCAAATACTGGACGACCAACCATATCGTAAATAGATACATCTGCTCCAGTCCAATCTTCTAAGATTTCGATAGTAACATTAGAACTTGTTATCGGGTTTGGATATATCGCAACACCTTTAAATTCTGGATCTACTATGTATGCATATTTAACCATGTCAGTGAAACATGTTAAAGGCGTTCCATCAATCGTATAAAGGTATTTTCTGCGAGCAGTATAATCACCAGCTGTTTTCACTTTTGATACGAATGTTTTAGAAATCAAGGCTGCTGAACCAAATTTCCACTCATATTCGCCAGCACTGGTTGCGTTGACAGTTGCTGCTGTAGGGAAATTGATTGCCTTAATCGTATAAACACCTTCTTTTAATATTTTTGTATCGGAAGTTATGGCAGGATTTGTTTGTACAGTTACCTTGATTTCATTAGAATTTTTAGAAATACAACCATTTAAATCAGTAGCTGTTGTGAAATAAGTATCACTTGTTTTAATACCTGCTAACACTTTTCCAGCTAATAATTTAGCTGCACTTAGTTTTCCGTACCAAGTGACATCATTAACTGAAGTTGCTGTTAAGGTTACTGAGTTAAATGTACCAAAATCAGCATCAGCACGTTGGCAGAAAATAGTCGGTCCACCTGCGGTAATAACAGGTGCAGCTGGCAATGGCAACACTTTTACTTCAGTTGGCGCAGAGGCTAATGAAGTACACCCATTAATATCAGTCACTTTAACTGTATATAGACCTGCTTTAGTTACATCGATTTCTCTTGTTGTCAATGCATTACTCCAAAGGAATTTAGTTGCAGCACCACTTAAACTATCTAAAGAAGATTGTAATTTTGCATTAATTGGAGTTCCTTCGCAGAATCCTAATTTAGTTAATGCTGTAATAGTTGGTGTCTTGGGACGATCAAACATAGTAATTGAAACTTCATCAGAAATATCTGACTTACAACCTTTACCATTCGAATCGCTATTTTGTGAAGTATAACCTACTTTCAACTTTAAAGTCTCGCCAATGGTTGCTGTTACAGCTGATCCTAAAGCAGTGCTCAATTCACCATTCACATACCAATCATAGGTGTTGCCATTTGTCGCATTTGCCGCTGTCAAAACGGTTGTACCACCATCTGGACAATATTGCTTAATACCTTCTATAGTCGCATTAGCTAATGGCTCTACTCTAGACTTAGCATCATATGATTCTCTAGATCCACAATATTGATCTCTCGCTTTAACAGTCATTGTAAAAATACCGTCAAAATTTGTTGTGATTGAGCCAACATTGGTAGCAATAACTTTTGATCCTCTACCCATATTATCCCACTTCCATGATATATCAAAATATTTTTGATATAATTCATAGTTGATATTAGTTACAATTTTATAACCTGCAGAGTTCTTACAAACTTTAATATCAAATTTAGTATTATCAGGTACGTCAGGGAAATAAGTACTAAAAGCTGCTGGAGGGGCATAGTATTTGCCGATGGTTATTGATTTCTTTCCTGACAATGTGGTTTCATTTTGGCCAGTACTGTAATTATAACCTTCCAAAGTGCAGGCTACTTGATATGTTCCGGCCGCATAGTCATTAGTGACAGCGTAGGCAGGGCCTGGGGAATCTATAGTATTACCTTTAGTATCTGTCCATTGAGTTTCTTGGTAGCAGCCATCCGCTTCCATGGTTACTCGGCCTCCCGCATTATTATTATTTAAATCTCCACAGGATACCCCAATAACCCGCACGTCTCTTGGAACATATTGTTTTGGATATCTGATAGTAATAATATTGGCTGTAGTAGAACTACCTTGTACAACTCCACCAATAGAACATTCTACTTTATATTGGTATGCTATTTCATTCTCTATATTTGGAAATGAACTTGTGAATGGGTTTGTTATTGCAGTAACATTACTCCCGTCCCCAGCACCTCCATAAGCGATATCCCAATCACCTGCCATATTTTCCCAACGACCATTGTAATCTTTACGAGTAAATGACCAATTGTATTTTGATCCAGGAGCACAACCTGAAGCTTCTAAGGTTTTACCCCAGCCTGCTGGCACTTGATAGGTAACAGAGCCCGATCTACCATTTATACGTGGATTTTGCGCCTGAAGCTGATAAAATCCTAATACGGACAAGATTGCGATTAAACTGAGTTTTAAATTTTTAGCCATTATCTTAAAGATATAATTGTGTAGATTTTATGAAAAAAATGGTTAGTCGATTTTTTCAGTAGGCAAGTTAAAAATTATTTTGCAAATTATATAAGAAATTTATTTTTAGGTATTATTTTTTTCCGTTTGTTTAAATAACCTTAATATAAGCTCTATTCTTATATTTCGTGTTGTTTTTATGTGTAATTTTAAAATTGATTTCAGTAATTTGAAAATTAAAAAAGTTTGCATATTTAATTAAAGCCCAGAAACATTTAATAATGGACGAATCCAAACCCAAATCGCTTAACTTTTTAGAAGAAATAATTCAGCAAAATTTAGCCTTAGGCCAGTATTCAAACGGAATTTTTACCCGTTTCCCTCCTGAACCCAATGGTTATTTGCATATCGGTCATGCTAAAAGTATTTGCTTGAATTTTGGTTTGGCGCTTAAGTTTGGTGGTAAAACAAACCTAAGATTTGATGATACAAATCCCATTACAGAAGAAACTGAATACGTTGAAGCGATAAAAAAGGATGTTAGTTGGCTTGGTTTCACCTGGGAAAATGAACTTTATGCGTCTAATTATTTCGAACAATTATATCAATTTGCCGTAGACCTGATTAAAAAATCATTGGCCTATGTCGACGATTCTACTGCAGAACAAATAGCGGCACAAAAAGGGACCCCTACTAGTGCAGGAACAGAAAGCCCCTTTAGAAATAGATCGGTTGACGAAAATTTAACCTTATTTAAAGAGATGCGTGATGGTATTCATGCGGATGGGGCCAAAGTTTTGAGGGCCAAAATAGATATGGCTCATGCCAACATGCACATGCGGGATCCATTGATGTACCGCATTCGGCACATGGCCCATCATCGAACAGGAAATGCATGGTGCATCTATCCCATGTATGATTTTGCACACGGACAAAGTGACTCGATTGAAGGAATTACCCATTCCATTTGTACGTTGGAATTTGATGTGCATAGACCTCTATATGATTGGTTTATAGATAAATTATCCATTTTTCCGACGCATCAATATGAATTTGCCCGACTAAACTTATCACATACGGTGATGAGCAAACGTAAATTATTGCAGTTGGTCAATGAGAAAATCGTCCATGGTTGGGATGATCCCCGCATGCCTACTATTTCCGGTTTAAGAAGACGCGGTTACACGGCAGCTTCTATTCGCAATTTTTGCGATCGAATAGGGGTGGCCAAAAGAGATAATTTGATTGATTTAAGTTTATTGGAATTTTGTATCCGGGAAGATTTAAATAAATCGGCGGACCGAGTAATGGCCGTGTTAGACCCAGTTCAACTAGTAATTTCCAATTATCCCGAAGATCAGGTCGAGGAATTAGCGATCGAAAATAATCCTGAAGATCCTGAATCAGGTACCCGTTCAGTGCCTTTCTCCAAAAATCTCTATATTGAAAGGGAGGATTTCATGTTGGATCCACCTAAGAAATTTTTCCGACTAGGTCCAGATTTGATGGTCCGATTAAAAGGCGCCTACATCATTAAATGTGAATCTTTTGATTTGAATGAAGATGGAACCGTTAAGACCATTTATGCGACGCATTTTCCCAATAGCAAATCAGGTTCAGATACCTCAGAAATTCATGTGAAAGGAACCATTCATTGGGTTTCCATTGCACATGCGGTCGAAGCGGAAATCAGATCCTTTGATCGTTTACTTATCGTAGAAGATGCTTCAGAACTTGGTGATGATTTTATGAAATTCATTAACCCTGAATCCATTCAAATTACAGAAAAGGCTTTTGTGGAGAGAAGTTTACGCTCAGCTAGTGTAAACAAAGCAGTCCAGTTCATTAGAAAAGGATATTATTGCTTAGATCCAGATGCAAGTCCCGAAAAACTTGTATTCAATCGAACCGTTACATTAAAAGATACGTGGGCCAAGGAACAAAATAAGTAATTATTTTTTTGCGAAAATGGATTCAACAAAAGCCGTTTTGTTAAAGACCTGTAGATCTGAAATTTTCTCGCCTACGCCAATGTATTTAACGGGAATCTTGAATTGGTCCGAGATGCCTATAACAACGCCGCCCTTTGCCGTCCCGTCTAATTTGGTAATGGCTAAGGAAGTTATTTCGGTCACTTTGGTGAATTCTTGCGCCTGAATAAATGCATTTTGGCCAGTTGACCCATCTAAAACTAGCATTACTTCATGCGGCGCCTCCGGAATAAATTTTTGAATAACACGTTTGATTTTACCCAACTCCGTCATTAAGTTGACCTTCGTATGCAAACGCCCAGCGGTGTCAATGATCACAATGTCCGCATTCATATCAACGGCCTGTTTCACGGTGTCAAATGCCACTGCTGCCGGATCCGTATTCATTCCATGATCGATCACTGGAATTCCTACTCGCTCTCCCCATAATTTCAATTGGTCTACTGCCGCAGCCCTAAAAGTGTCGGCCGCACCTAAGACTACTTTTAACCCGTTTTGGTGAAATTGTGATGCCAATTTCCCGATGGTTGTTGTTTTTCCTACGCCGTTGACGCCCACCACCAAAATCACATAGGGTTTTTGTTTAGGCTCGGCAAATGCATTCTCTAAATCTGTCGATTGATTTTCCTCCAATAAACCAGCCACTTCCTCCCGAAGCACTTGGTCTAATTCTTCCGTAGAGACGAAACGATCCCGCTCTATTCTCCGCTCAATCCGCTCAATGATTTTTAACGTGGTTGCCACGCCCACATCTGAGCTAAGCAATACCTCCTCCAGCTCATCTAATACCTCTTCATCGACTTTGGACTTCCCAAGAACCGCGCGACTCATCTTGGTGATTAAGCCCGTTTTTGTCTTCTCTAGTCCCTTGTCCAACGCAATGATTTCCTCTTGCTCTTGAACAGCGGGCTTCTTTTTTAAAAAATCGAATAGTCCCATGAGTATCTGTAGAAATTAAAAATCAATGAAAAATAAAAAAGTCCCTTCGAAAAAAGGGACTTTCATGTAGCCTAATTAATAAATCCAATAAATTGAAAAACTAGTTTTTCAACGCAGCATTTACTTCATCCTGAAGAACAATTTCTTCTCTGAATGTATACGCTCCTGTGGTTGGATTTTTAAC
>JBIKRO010000118.1:0-6149 GCA_044349095.1 Aquirufa sp.
AGGGCAATCTTGAAATTTCTTTTAGTGGGTTTTCTAAGTCCATTAAGGCGACGCAGGCCGAGTACACATATCCTTCAACCGTGTCATGAACGCCGTGGTAAATGATGAGCCAACCTTCCTTCGTTTCAATGGGAGGACATCCTCCGCCGATGTAACTGACTTCATGTGGGAATTTTGGACTTAATAAAATGTGCTTTTCTAAATGAAGAAAATAATGTTGCCAAAATTCCACCGTTAAATCACTCAAGTTTTCAATCGCTACTAATTGAATATCGGGTCTAATGCGGTGCATAAAATGAAGCTTGCCATTAATTCTTCTTGGAAAAAAGATGAGGTTTTTATCCCATAGGTATATTTTTTTGCCTTTTTTTTCTTCAAAACCTTCATGCAGATTATACCTTAAGTATTTTTCATTGACTTTACCTTTTGCCTCAGCCAATTTACTGAATTCGTCAAACGAAAATTTTGGAACAATGATGCCCAATTTTTCAAAAGTTTTTAAGTCGGCCGACGTAGCCAACGCTCCTAGCGCATTGACTCCATCATATGCGGTGTAGGTGAGGTAAAATAAATCATCTATTTTGGTGATGCGTGGGTCCTCAACGCCTTGTGATTCATATTCAAACTGAGGAAAAATAAGTGGGATATCAAGTCGGGCTGCAATAGTCAGCGGTTCGTACATTCGGCAATATCCTATACTGGAATAATTTCCTTTTCTGAAAGCTCTATAGAATAAGTGAATGTTGTCTCCGTCCTTAATGATGGCCGGATTGAGTACGCCCTCATTTTCAAAACCTAAACATGTTTTTTCCAATAGTATGCCTTCTTTTTTTACCTCGATCATGTCTTTCATAAATGTTCAGCAAGGTAGACAAATACCGATGCCTTCAACTTCCTTTTTTATGAGTTTGCGCACCTCTTAAAATGACTTTAATCATTTATTAGCCAGATAGTTATGAATAGCTTGCAAACGAATTAGGGCAATTTTGCCAAAATGATTAATAAGAAATTCATGAAAGTACTAGACAAGAAAGTTGCGCTGATTACGGGAGCTGGATCGGGAATTGGACGGGCAATTGCCTGTTTATATGCACTAGAAGGCGCTAAAGTGGTTGTGTCAGATGTAGATGAAAAAGGTGGAAATGAGACCGTGCGTTTGATATTAAAAGAAGGCGGAGAGGCCTTTTTTGTTTTGGCTGATACATCTAAAGCCCATGATCATCAAAAATTAGTTGACGAGACCATTCGCCGATATGGAGCTTTACACATCGCAGTAAACAATGCGGGGATCGGGGGGCCTCTTGCTCCCGTGGGGGAGTATCCCTTGGAAGGCTGGGATAAAGTAATTGCCATCAATTTAACCGGAGTATTTTTAGGCATGCATTATCAAATCCCAAAATTGTTGGAGTTTGGTGGAGGAAATATCGTCAATGTATCCTCAATTTTGGGTAAAGTGGCGAGCCAAAATTCACCTGCTTATGTGGCTTCCAAACATGGGGTAGTCGGTTTAACAGAATCTGCTGCTGTGGAATATGCGACAAAAAAAATACGAGTTAATTCGATTGGGCCAGGGTATATTTTGACACCCTTATTGACCAATACCTTTGATCAAGAGACCTTAGACGCTGTGGCAACTTTACACCCTATGGGCCGATTAGGTAAGGCGTCGGAAGTAGCCGAGCTAGCTTTGTTTTTAAGTTCAGATAAAGCATCTTTTATTACAGGAGCTTATTACAATGTGGATGGTGGGTATTTAGCCCAATAAATTATAGGCTTATTTTCTTGGTAGGGTCGATGCGTAGCCATAACAATCCGCCTAGGATGACGATGCAGCCGATAATTCTGACGGGGATATCCCAACTTCCTGTTGCCGCAAGGATATAGCCAAAAGCGATGGACATGATGGTGGAGCCCAACTGGCCCGCCATCCCCATGGCTCCTGCCACTGCGCCTGCATTTTGTCCGCCTATGTCGGAGGAGGTAGCCCAAGAAACGGGTAAGGTAAAATCTTTAAATGCTAATCCAAATGCTAAAACGACAATCGATGTAGTCGTGTCTGGAATGAAGGTGGCCGTCAACATGCAAATGCCTGACATCACTAAGCCAAACATGCCCACCGCTCGACGTCCCCATTTCAAACCGCGTTTTTTGGTTATATAATCGGACGAAAATCCGCCGATAAAACAGCCGACAGTTCCCAATATAAATGGGAGGGAGGCTAAAAATGCAATTTGGGTATCATCGATTCCTCGGCCATTTTTCAAGTATTTTGGCATCCAAGAAAGATAAAAATAGGCGCCATAAAGCAGGCAATGATACATGCCCATGAGTGACCAAATATTGGGATCTTTTAAGATTTTCAAGACAATGGAAAAGCTATCGCCTCCCGATTTTAGCTCACGTCCTTGTTCAATGTGCGCTATTTCTTTTTCGGAAATATTAGGCATATCACGGGGTTCATCTTTGAACCAAAGTCCCCAAAAGGCTGCCCAAAAAATCCCTAAAACGCCAAAAGCATAAAACACATAGCGCCAACCGTACGTTTGCATGATGAACAGGGAAAGGAAGGGGGCTAATGCGGCACCGATGCGGCTAGCGATCCAAATAAATGATTGAGCTCTACCCGTTTCGGATTTTGGGAACCAACGAGAAATTACGATGGTGGCGTTTGGATATGCTCCTGCTTCACCGATTCCAAATAGAAACCGGATGATAAATAGCATCGTAAAGGTGGTTGAAAAACCAGTCAGAATCGTGAATAATGACCAGGAAAGTACTATTCTAAAGAGTATGGATTTGGGCCCTTTTCGGTCACCCCATAATCCCACCGGTATCTCAAACAAGCCGTAGGCAAAAGCAAATGATCCTAAAATCCAACCAAATTCTTTTTCTGATAAATTGAGTTCTTGCGTAATGGCAGAACCTGTGATGGAAATAGAGGTTCGATCTAAATAGGTGATGATGGAAAAAAGTGCCATGACGAATAGCACCCAATATCTTTTATTCATGTAAATAGGCTTATTGATTTTTTTATTTCTTCGTCTTTAGCTTTACTAACTTTTAGAAAGTTAGTAAAGCTGACGAAGGTACAGAAATATATATAATTATATAGCCATTATTGACTAGTTAATTGATCATTTTAATTGATGATCAAGAGTATCATGATGCGTCCTTGGTAAAAACGGTTTTTGTAGATATATAGTTAGGTATCCAATATTTAAATAAAAATATTTTAATTTTATTTAGGGTTATTTCAATGTTGTACGACTATAGCTTACAGACAAAAATTAATTACTCTCAAATGAATTTCAAAGGGCTTGAAGATCAATTATTGGTTTTAGGTTTAAATCAGTCGCATTCCGCCGCCTTTGAAGAAATTTATTCAAGATACTGGTTTAAAATTTACAGAATTGCCTTTAATCAAACAGGCAATAAAGAAGAGGCTGAGGAGCTTGTACAAGATGTTTTTTTAAGTATTTGGAATAGAAGAGAGACTATTGTTATTAATAATTTGGATTTGTATTTAGTCATTTCAATCAAAAATAAAGTATACGATTTAATACGTTCTAAAATTAATTTCCGCAAATATCAAGAGCATATTATTTTAAAGGAAATAGATTTTCATTTTAATACAGATGAAATTGTTAATTACACGGAATTGACTGATGCAGTTGAAAAAGTACTTTCGTTATTGCCTGAAAAAAGTGTTCATATATTCAAAAAAAGTCGGTTCGAAAATATGAATACAAAGGAAATTGCCATTCAAATGAAATTGAGTGAAAAGGCTGTAGAATACCATATCACCAAATCCCTAAAGTTTCTAAAAGAAAATTTAAAAGATTATTCACGTTTAAATTAAGTCAATTTTTATGACAAAACAGGAGTTTAATTTACTGTCGAATAAATACCTCCAAGGCCTGTGCTCGGTGGAGGAAGAATTGTTGTTACTAGAATGGAGTGAAAAACTAGATAATGAAAATCAGTTGACCATTTCTTCAAGTGAAAAGGAGGAAATCAGGGGTAGAATCTTGAGAAATATTCATTCAAAAATCTCTAATAAGCATTTTTTAAAAATCACTAAAATAGGCTTAGGTGTTGTAACAAGTTTAGCTGCTTGTTTATTAATCGTATTTCTGTTGAATGTTCAAACAATCGAAAGTTTATCTACTAAGCCGAGTAACTTATTCGGAATGGAGATGAAGAACATGACCTTAGTAGATCAAAAAATCTTATTAAAAGATGGTTCATTGGTTATTTTGAAACCTCAAAGTAGCATCATCTATGGAAAGGATTTTAACATCAAAAAAAGAGAAGTTTTTTTAATTGGTCAAGCATTTTTTAAGGTTAAACGAAATGTTAGCAAGCCATTTGTCGTGCATTCTGGTGATTTAAATACGGAAGTATTAGGAACTAGTTTCTGGGTAAAATCAAATACAAGAAACAATCAAATAGAAGTTTCAGTTACGAGCGGTAAAGTCTCCGTATATTCTAATAAAGTAAGTGATAACAATAATTTAAATGGGGTTATTTTAACCAGAAATCAAAAGGTTGTATTTGATATAGTATCCAAGACTATTAATCCCACCATAGTGGATAATCCGTTGCCAATTCTGACTCGGGATTTTTCCAAGGTGCAACTTATTTTCCAAGCAACTCCACTTCAATCTGTATTGTCAACGATGTCAAAACACTATGGGGTAGAAATAATTTTAACTAATCCTAAATCGAATGATTGTCAAATCACGGCGGATTTAAATGGATTACCAATGTTTACCCAATTAGATTTAATCTGTAAATCTATCGCAGCTACCTATGAAAAACGTGGGACTGTCATTTTTATAACTGGAGAAGGATGTAATTAAAAAAAACAGAAAGGAGAAATACTCCTTTCTGCCCAATAAAATAACCCGTTACAAATGCCAATCTGAGGCGGGTTAAATGTTTCAAAATGTTAATTTAAAACTTATAAATCTATGAAAAAACGACGATTGAACACCCAAAATTTGTGGTTATTTATGAAAATTACCTTTAGTCAAATTTGCCTAGTTTTATTGTGCACTACATTAGCTGTTGCACATGAATCACAGGCCCAAGAAGTTTTAAACCGCTCTGTTACCATTGTAGGTCAGAACATAAATTTCAAATCGGTTTTAGCTCAAATTGAAAAGCAAGCTGAGGTTAAGTTTGTGTATAGTACTAGAGTTCAGACTAATCAAAAAATGAATTTGAATTTGCAGAATGCTAAGCTTTCGACCGTATTGAATGAAATTCTAAATCCCAATTCGATTTCATATGAGGTCATTGAGAATAGAATTTTATTAACGAAATCTAAGATTGATCTTCTGAATTCTAATTCTCAATTGAATAACCAAGAATCTGAATCATTGATTATAGATACCAAAACGGTCAAAGGAAAAATTACTGACGAAAGTGGAATTCCTATCCCCGGTGTAAATATTCTCATCAAGGGAACCAATAAAGGAGTTAGCAGTAATATAGATGGTACTTATAATTTAAGTGTTTCAGATGATAAGGCAATTTTAGCCTTTAGTTTTGTTGGTTTTATCACTCAAGAAGCTTTAGTTGGGAATAGATCAATGATCAACATCAGTCTAGTGTCTGAAAATAAAGCCTTGACTGAAGTAGTGGTTGTAGGTTATGGTACAGCAAGAGCAAAAGATTTAACAGGTGCTGTTGCGACTATCAATCAAAATACGATTAAAGATTTGCCTGTTTCTACGGTAGATCAAAAAATGATAGGTCAGGTTGCTGGTATGCAAATTCAGCAATTATCCGGTCAGCCAGGGGCTGGAACCTCAGTAAGAATAAGAGGTAGTGGATCTTTAGGGGCAGGTAACGAACCCTTATATGTGATAGACGGAATGCCTTATTCTGCTGGATTAAATCAAGACTTTAATCCTCTATTACTAATAAATCCAAATGATATAGAATCTATTTCTGTATTGAAAGATGCATCTTCAACGGCAATTTATGGTTCCAGAGGTGCTAATGGTGTCATCATGATTACGACCAAAAAAGGTCAATATGGTAAATTACAAATCAATTTTTCTTCCATGACGGGTATGCAGGATGTGCCTAAAAAAGGTAGGCCTGAAATGATGAATCAGAAAGAATTTGTTGAAATGCAG
>JBIKRO010000050.1:0-19800 GCA_044349095.1 Aquirufa sp.
TGTACATATTGAAGGTGATGATTATTGGACCGATCCACAAAAACTTCAGACGCAAGTCGACTTTTTAGATGCCAATCCAAACGCCTCAGCATGTTTTCATAATGCAGAAATCATTTTTGAGGATGGCAGTGGATTCGCACCTCAATTGATCAACAAACCTGATCAAAAAAAATGGGTACATTCGGCAGATTTTTTAGGCGAAAAAGAGACATGGTTTATGGCGACCGCCAGTGTAATGATGCGCGCCAAATATGTCCAAACATTACCAGAATGGTTTTTAAAATCTAAAAGTGGCGATATTCCCCTCTATGTAATTTTGGCGGAACAGGGTCCTATTGGCTACATAGACAGAATCATGTCAGTTTATCGAAAGAACGAAGGAGGCATGAGTTATACGGATAGCGAACAATCTGAGGTGTTTTTAAATAACCGAATTTTCATGTATTCAAAAATTAATGAACATACTCGCTTTAAATACAAGGCACTCATTCAAAATATCATCTACGAATACTTGTTATTAAAAGTTCAAAGTAGGAGAAACGAAAAAAAATATTTGAGAAAATTGGCCTTTTTCTTGAAAGCCATAGCCTACCAAAATCCATCGAGTTGGAAACAGCTTAAGACCTTAGCAAAAGAATACTTAATCTCGTCTAAAACCCTACTCAAATACTTGAATTTCAGAAAAAAAATCAACGATTTTTTACGTTTTTCATTCAAATAATTCAATAAATTTTCCTTCTGAGTAGGATATTAAATAGAATTCATAGAAATTTAGGTTAATACAACATAAACCTATTGATACTCATGAATAAATTCGCTAAAAAGCCTTGGCTTTTTCCTAGTATACTATTAATAGGGGTACTTGCAATTAGCTCAGCATTTAACAAAAATCAAAAAACTATTTGGGGGCAAAATCTGTTAGATTCATTAACTGATTCACAAAAAAGGGAAACCCAAAATTCCTTAAAGGGATTAAAAATTCATCCAGATTTAGAAATCACCACTTTCGCAACAGAACCTATGTTGCAAAATCCTACGAACATTGACATCGATTCAAAAGGTAGAATTTGGGTATTAGAGGCGTATAATTATCGGCCTGCGATCACAGGAAACCCAAGCAACCCAGCCGGTGACAAGATCTTAATTTTAGAAGACACCAATGGCGACGGGGTAGCAGACTCGAGAAAAATATTTTATCAATCTCCTGATTTAAATGCACCATTAGGAATCGCGGTGTTAGATTCCATGGTTATCGTCGCTCAAAGTCCATATATGTGGAAAATGTTTGATGACAATCACGATGGAAAAGCAGATCGCAAAGAAATTTTATTCCAAGGAATTGGAGGTGAACAACATGACCACGGTGCGCATGCTTTTGTTTTTGGCCCAGATGGAAAATTGTATTTCAACTTCGGTAATGAGGGTAAACAACTTTTAGATGCCAAAGGAAAGCCTGTTTTAGACCAAGATGGTGACATTATTGGACCCAATAAATACAAGCAAGGCATGGTGTTTCGTTGCAATTTAGACGGAAGCAAAGTGGAATGTTTAGGTCATAATTTTAGGAATAATTATGAAGTGGCTGTTGATTCATATGGTGCACTTTGGCAATCAGATAACGATGATGATGGAAACAAAGGAGTTCGCATTAACCATGTTTTTCCGTACGGCAACTATGGATACAAAGATGAAATCACGAATGATGGTTGGCAAGTCAATCGGACCAACATCGAACCTGAAATACCCAAAAGACATTGGCATCTAAACGATCCAGGTGTCGTGCCTAATTTATTGCAAACGGGTTCAGGTTCCCCTACAGGGATTTTGGTCTACGAAGGGAACTTATTGCCTGCGGCATTCCAAAATCAAATTATACACTGCGATGCAGGACCCAATGTATTAAGAAGTTATCCAGTGAAAAATAATGGTGCTGGTTATTCCGCTGAAATTTTAAATATTGCCCAAGGAGTAAATGACCAATGGTTTAGACCTGCGGATGTTTGTGTGGCACCGGACGGTTCCATATTTGTGGCCGACTGGTATGATCCAGGAGTAGGTGGGCATCAAGCGGGAGATCAAACGCGTGGAAGAATTTATCGAATCGCACCTAAAAATCACCCTTATAAGGTTGCCAAATTAGATTTATCTACACCCGAGCTAGCATTAAGTGGCTTAGAAAATCCCAATTTAGAAACGAGGTATTTAGCCTATCGGAAATTGCAAAAATTAGGTGCAGGAGCCACAAAGGTTCTTGAAAATAGCTTTGCAACTAATTCAAATCCAAGATTTAGAGCGAGAGCGTTTTGGTTGTTGGCCAACGGGCCTCAGGGATTTAATTACATTCAAAAAGCGGCAGAGGATGCTAATCCTGACATACGTATGACGGCTATTCGTGCGATGAGCCGATTATTTCCCATTGGCCAATGGAAAAAATTAGGAGATAAATTAGTGGATGATTCTGACCCACAGGTTAGAAGAGAATTAGCCATCGCTTTGAGGCATAATTCAAGTCCAAATGCAGATAAGATGTGGACAAAATTAGCCTTGCAACACAATGGACAGGATCGTTGGGCTTTAGAAGCTCTAGGCATTGGTGCTGACGGCGTATGGGAAAACAGATTGGATCATTATTTAGAATCCATCAAAACCTTGACCGCAAAGCCTACGGGATTCAATGATTTAATGTGGCGTGCAAGAAGTGAGAAAGCCCTTCCATATATGGCAGAATTGATTAAAGCCGAGGGAAATTTGGATCAAAAGTTGGCCTATTTCAGAGCCTTAGATTTCATTCCAGGGGAAAGCAAGCATACGTTACTCGTCGACCTGATTTCAAATCGGTTCAAAAATGACCCCGCAAGTCAATTGGTTGCCTTGCGACATGTAAAACTATCAGTACTTCAATCCAATCCTGCAGCTAAGAAAACCTTGTTAGCTTTGATGGCTAAAACAAGCAATGAGTTAGATTTTCTAGAATTGGTTGAAAAATATGAACTGACAGAAGCCAATCCAAAATTGCTAAAAATGATTCTTGAGGGCAAGCAAACTAGAAAAGCTGGCCAGATTATTTATAAGCTACAAGGTGGATCGGAATTAATTGACAAAACATTTAGAACAGGAAATGAAACAGCTCAAAGAGCCATCATCGAAAGTGTTCGTTGGCAAGGTAAGAACGAATCCTTAAGCCTTTTAAATGAGGCTATGACGTCCAAAAAATACAGTTTAGCTATTCAAAGAGAAGCTGCTAGATCTTTAGGCAATTCGTTAGCAGGAGAAAATTATGTTTTAGAGGCCTTGAAAAACAAAAAGGTTCCAGAAAAATTCATTCCTTCCGTAGTGGAATCTGTGAGTAGAACTTCAAGAAAAGCGATCAAAGCAGAAGCTTCCACATTTTTAAGCTCCTCCCAGAAGTCGGCAAGTCTAAATAAACACCCTGCCTTAACTGAGCTAGTAGCCACCCGTGGAAATGCCAAGGATGGATTAAAAACTTTTATCAATCAATGTTCTATGTGCCATCAAGTATATAATGAAGGCATTGACTTTGGGCCAAAACTAACGGAAATCGGCAGTAAATTGTCAAGAGATGGACTATATCTTTCTATTTTACATCCGAATGCGGGGATAGGTTTTGGGTATGAAACCTATGAATTAAAGACCAAAACTGGGGACACCTATCAAGGTATAGTCATTTCAAAAAATGAGACTGATGTGATGTTAAAATTACCTGGTGGTTCCACTCAAAGTTTTAAAACTTCAGCATTAAAATCCATGAAGCAATTACCGGATTCGTTGATGCCTGAAGGATTAGCTGATCAAATGAATACACAAGAATTTACCAATTTAATCGAATATTTAGCAACATTAAAAAAGAAATAAGATGAATAGAAGATCGTTTGCCAACATGCTTGGTGGAAGTTTATTAACAGCTGGGGTTGGCTCTCAAGCATTAGCATCCACTACAAAAAGTAAAAGTTTATATGCCTTAGCGGAAGCACCTTATAAAATGTTGTACGCTCCGCATTTTGGTATGTTTAAAAATCATGCTGGAAATGATGAGATAGACCAATTGAAATTCATGTATGACATGGGCTTCAGGTCTTTAGAGGATAATGGACTCATGGGCCGCACGCCAGAATTACAAAATAAAATCGGCGAAACCATGGCGAAATTAGGTATGACGATGGGCGTATTTGTCTTGAATCATGAAGGATTTCCAGATAGACTTACTATGACCACAGGTACCAAAGAATGGAAAGAAGCATTCAAGAAAGCTTGTAAAAACGCTATTGAAACATCAAAAAGGGTTAATGCTAAATGGTGCACCGTAGTACCAGGAAATTACTACAGAAAATTACCTATCGGAATTCAAACAGGACACGTGATTGATAGCTTAAAAATTGGCGCTGAATTATTGGAACCCCAAGGCTTAGTCATGGTGCTGGAGCCCTTAAGCGATACACCCGATTTATTTTTACGCTTTTCAGACCAAACCTATGAAATATGTAGAGCGGTAGGAAGCCCATCATGTAAAATTCTTTTTGACATGTACCACATGCAAAAAAATGAAGGAAACATGATTACGAACATCGATTTAACTTGGGATGAAATTGCTTACTTCCAAATAGGCGATAATCCAGGTAGAAAAGAGCCAACTACCGGAGAAATAAACTATGCGAATATCTTCAAGCATATACATAAAAAGGGATATAGAGGTGTATTAGGCATGGAACATGGCAATTTCTACCCTGGCAAAGAGGGTGAAATTAAAGTAATGGAAGCCTATCGAAAATCAGATCTTAGTTAATTATTTTTGGAAATTCAATTAAATATTTAGACATTCGTTTAAATATTTAATTGAACCATGGAAATAACATTTAAAGCAATCAATGATCCAACTCGGCGAGAGATACTTGTTTTTTTAATTGGCGGCGCGCAAAACGCCGGAGAAATTGCCAAGCAATTTTCAATGTCAAAACCAAGTATTTCTCATCATTTGGACTTACTTAAGCAAGGGAATCTTATCCTAGCAGAAAAAAAGGGGCAATACATTATTTATTCATTAAATAGATCGGGCTTTGAATTAGTTCATGCCTGGTTCCAGGGATTTGCTCAGTATTTTGAATTTCCCAAACCTAAAATTCGTTTATAGTGAATGTTCCTAATGAATTTGGGAATCCATTTGCTTTACATTAATTTCAACAAAAAATTTAGATCTGATGAGTGAAAAATTGCAAAAATCGTTGGCCTTTTTAAATTCAGAAATGCCAAATAACTGGCTCAGTTTAGCGGTAACAACTTTACCTAAGCGAAATATATTTCAATCCATAGGAGATTTTTTCGCTAGTAAATCAGGCAATCATCGAATTTCATATTTTGCCACGTCGGAAAATGAGGTTAAAGTCATTCATTATCAAGGTTCAACTGTATTGGGGACACAATCCATTCCAATGAACTCGATGGAATCATTTGAAATTTCAGATGGTACTACAGAGGATGGAGTTGTCGCTATATATCACGTAAACATTGAGGAAATAATCTCGGTGAATAAAAAAGGAGTAAAAAAACTGCAAAGTCACTATTTCAAATTGATGCCTCCATTATTAGGATTAAATGCCTCTCCTATCCAGGCGGTAGACGAAATTTTATGGGCTCAAAATGCAAGAAAAAGTATGCTTGTAGCGCTAAATCCATATGCTGAAAAAATTCAAGCGCGCTTAGCTGAAGAGTTTAGAATCGCAGAAGAAATCAGGGTGGCCGAAGAACTTAGAATTGCAGAAGAATTACGGATTAAAGAAGAGGCGAAGCAAGCGAAAATAGATGAAAAAGAAAGAAGGAAAGCGGAGAAATAGGGCTTATATAAATTTGAATTTCCATTGACATTACTCACGCAACTTCAATTCATCCTCTATTTTCAAATTAAATAAGTCGCCAGATTTAATGGCGACAATACTCACTAATACTAAAGTAACGCAACCTCCTATAATCACGGATGGAATTGTACCAAAAAATTTAGCAGCCACTCCGGACTCAAAAGCACCCATCTCATTCGATGTACTAACAAATACGCCGTTGACCGACGAAACTCGACCTCGCATTTCGTCCGGTGTATAAAAACGTAAAACCGTCTGCCTAATTACCACTGAAATAGAATCAAAAGCCCCAGTAAAAAATAGCGCGCCCACGGAAAGCCAAAAGTTGGTCGACAAAGCAAAAACCAACGTAGCCACCCCAAAGCCAGCAATGGCTAGCAATAAATTACGCCAAGCTTTATTCAGCGGAGGAAAATAAATAAGGGTGACCATCGTAATCACAGCTCCTATGGATGGAGCGGCTCTTAATATCCCTAATCCCTCAGCCCCCACATGCAAAATGTCTTCTGCAAAAATGGGCAAAATGGCAATAACCCCGCCAAAAAGAACGGAAAAAAGATCTAATGAAATGGCGTATAAAATTATTTTAGTTTTAAAGACGTATGAAATGCCTTCCGCTAAACTTTGCCAGATGGATTCGTGAATTACATTTTTGATAGGCACAGGCCTACTTTTAATTTGAAGGATACAAATCATGACGACAAGCAGCAATAGAATCACGATAAATAATGAACCCTCTATTCCCGCATAGGCGTATAAGAATCCGGCAACTCCCGGACCAATAATCGAACCAAACTGCCAAAATGAACTGTTCCAAGTGGCTGCATTGGCAAAAACTTCTTTGGGAACTAAAAACGGATTTAAAGAAGAAGCTGCTGGATTAAAAAAACCTTTGGATAGGCCAATTAAAAAAATGACAAAATAGATGACATAGATGTGCATTTGAGCATCCCCATACCTCAACTGACTACTAGAGTAAAGTAAAATGCAAGAAGCCAAAATAATAATGGATAGGGTAACCTGCATAATCCTCTTTTTATTATGATTATCAGCAAAATGACCCCCAAACAAAACCAATGAGATGAAAGGAACAGCCTCAGCAAGACCAATTAAACCTAAGGCTAAAGGATTATGCGTGATTTTATAAATTTCATAGGCAATCAATACTTCTTGAATCAGCAAAGCAATCGTAAAAAACGTATTACCAATCACATAAGCACGAAATTCAGGAAATCCCAATGCGCGATAAGCTTCTTTATGTTGAAATAACCGCATATAAATAATAAAATAAGGGACTAAAAAAGGCCATTTCACCTACCCATGCCCACTGTTTACTTTTAGAAATATAATGAATCCAAAGGTGTATTACAAAAGTAAGTAAAAAAGGTAGGAGCAAAAAAATAGATAGATGGGTAAAAAATAATAGGGCCAACCATAAACTTATCCACATAACTTCAATACCAATTAACGTCGAATCCCCTTTAAGTTCTGAATTAGACAAAGATGTAAATAATACTAAATTCTGCAATGCCAATAGGAAAAACAAGCATACCATGAGGGCTAGCAACACCATATTTGAATTCGAAGCATTCGAAAACACGTAAAGAAAAATTCCCGCCGTATAGATGAAAGCTGTGGATATTTCCTTAACAAACTTTACCCGTTTGAAAAATCCAAAAATTAAAAAGGCCCAATACATGAGCACCAAAATACCGATGATCACTCCATTTATAATTAGGTATTTAGGTAAACATATAACTAAAAATAATAAAAACAGCATATTGGCCCCAATCAAGTACTTGATTTCATGTACGTGTTGAAGGTGAAAATCATGAAGGGCTGAATGAAGAACAGGCTTTTGATTATCAATGAATCGGTCGACCAAATAAATAGTCCAAACCGCAAAAGCTAGAGCAAGGGTTACCAATAAGGGCGGAAATTGGCCCGAAAGAAAAATAGTCGTCAATAAACACTGAAAAAGGCAAGCACCCAAAACGACGTCCAAACTTAAAAAATGCAAGGTTTTAAAAAATCGCATCCTTGATCTTATGAATGTTGACCAGGTCACCTACTTTAATTTCACCCAAGGAGATGGGAACAAATTGCTGACCAAAATAAACCTTATTTTCAAATTTTCTCGTTTGGGATAAGGCCTTTAATATAGCTGAATCTGAGGTTCCGTCATTCGGGTCCACATTGATTAGTTGGCACCTAGCACAAGGTTTAGCTCCAAACAATTTCACTGAGTTTCCAATCGATATTTCTTGCCAGGTATCTTCTTCGAATGCAATTTGATTTGATACAATGATATTGGGTCTAAATCGGCGCCAATCCAGCGGCTTATCCAAGAGAGAATCCATATGATGAAAAGATGCTTCAGAACACAATAATATGGGCAAAGAGTCCGCAAAAGAGCTAATCTTTGATTCTGCTGTTTGGTATGCTGGTTGTGTGTGCCGAGAAAAAATGGATGATAGTTGAAACAAACGAACCTGCTCTCCTATTTTTTCTGAAAACCAAACCGACCAGTCGTCAAGGACTTCGTTTGCCATCACACGATCATCCCAAATCTGAACTTCTTCCGTGGATCCCAACGGCGGGTTGAAATCTAGAAATTTGACACATTGATTCCTTTGGTCTATAACTTCAAATCCTCCTACTTTAGCTTCTAATTGGAAACGAGTTAATTCAGGCCGAGTTCGTTGCGTGATAAACTTGTTGGCAGAATCAATTAACATAAATCGCCTATCATACTGCAAGCCTGCTGGCTCAACAGTAATTTGGGAGACATTAATGCCTCCCAAAGATTTAATGGGATAAATGATGATGGAATGAATTTGGAGCAACGACATGCCGCAAATTAAAAAAAAGGATGCAAATTATACTATAGGTACTTATAGGTATCGGGCATAGAATTCTTAATCAAAATCATTAAATTTGTTATTGATCAATCGAAAACCATTTATCATGAAATTTCTTTACCTCTGTTTAATCGTCTTATTTACCTTTTTCTATAGCTCAGTTTCAGCACAAAAACTTTTAAGTTTAGAGGAATCCATCCAATTGGGAATACAAAATCATTACTCGATTCAAATTTCTAAGAAAAGAGAACTGCAAGCATTAAATGATAATACACCGGGCAATGCAGGTTTTTTGCCAACCATCACAGGTACCTTAAATAAAAACTATACCATTTCTGGTTTAGATCAAGAGTTTTTTGGTGGATTAAGAGCACCATTAGTTCAAAGTGGTGTAAACTCGAATTCTGCCAATGGAGGTTTAACGATGGCTTGGACCCTATATGATGGCAAGGGGATGTTTATTCTAAAAGATCGATTTAAGGAATTACAAAATTTAGGTGCTAAGCAAACCGAAACCGCCATAGAAAACTTGATTTCACTTATATCATCTTCGTATTATGATTTAATCAGACAAAATTTAAGGGTGAATAATTTCAGAAAGGGACTTGAAATTTCAAATGACCGATTAAAATTAGCCAAAGATCGATATGAGGTGGGCCAAGGTTCTAAAGTAGACTATTATTCAGCGCAGGTGGATTACAATGAGGATAAAGCACTTTTAATTGCCCAAGAACAATCTTATTTAAACACTAAAATTAGCTACAACACTTTATTAGTAAGAAATCACCAAGAAGAATTTAATGTAGATTCAAAAATTGATTTATTGCCTAAACTAAATCTTCCTGAATTAAAAGAATTCGCGTTAAAACAGAATCCTACTTTGATCAGCGCGCTCTTGACCAAAAAGATTACCGACTTAGACACTAAAAGCATTCAGAGTTTACAAATGCCACAAATCGATTTATTAGCCGGTTATAATATGAGCCAAGTAAATAATGGGGCGGGATTTGGAGTTCAAAGAGGAAGTAGTGATGTATTAAACTATGGATTAAGAGCTACGATTAACATTTTCGATGGTTACAACCAGAAGCGCCGTGTTCAAAACGCAAAAATCAATGCTGAAATTGCCCAAATGCAAATTGACGACTTGAAAAATTCGCTTATTTCTACCTTAGAAAGAGCCTTTGTGACCTATGAAAATGCATTAAATTTGATTTCTTTGGAGACCGAAAACTATGCCATTGCCAAGCAAAATATTGACATTGCATTTGATCGATTTAAAGTAGGTATCGCAACCTCATATGAATTGAGGGAAGTGCAAAGAAATGCAGTATCAGCTGAAACCAGGTTGATTGAAACTAAATTTGCAGCTAAAGCTGCGGAAATAGAGTTGATCCGACTGAGCGGAAACTTATTATAATCCGTTTTCCTCCTCGTTCAATTGATTTTGGTATAACTCATAATAATAGCCCTTTCGTTTCATGAGTTGGACATGATTTCCTGTCTCAACAATCTGACCATCTTGCAAAACCATAATCCGATTGGCCAATTTCGCTGAAGACACGCGGTGTGAAATGATTAAACTGGTCTTCCCCACCATGATTTTTTTCAGATTATTCAAAATTTTATGTTCCGTATGAGTATCGACGGCCGATAAACAATCATCCAAAATCAGCATACTTGGATTTTTTGCTAGGGCGCGCGCAATAGATACTCTTTGCTTTTGACCACCTGAAAGCGTTACACCACGTTCCCCTAAAATCGTTTCAAATTGGTCAGGAAATTCCATGATATTTTCATACACATCCGCCATTTTAGCTGCCTGCATTATTTGTTCCGTTGACATTCCATCTTGACCAAAACTTATATTTTCGGCAATGGTCGTAGAAAACAAAAACACATCTTGGGGTACATAGGCAAGTGCTTTTCGCACATGTTTAATATCCCAATCTTTCAGAGAAACGCCATCCAATAATAGATCACCGCTGCTCGGATCATAAAATCGAGCCATCAACTGGGCTAAGGAACTTTTGCCCGATCCAGTCGTTCCTAACAGAGCGACAGATTCGCCCGATTCAATTTCAAAGGTAATTTGTTTTAAAATTTCGCGATCAGACCCGGGATAAGTAAAACTTACATTCTTAAATTCCCAATTTCCAGAGATGGGTTTAGAAATTTGTTGGCCTAATTCCAATTCAGAATGGGCTTGTAAAAATTCATTAATTCGTTTTTGGGAGGCGGCTGCCCTTTGGATCTGAGAACTAGTCCATCCCAGCGCAGTCACGGGCCAAGTCAGCATAAATACATACATAATGAATTCGGTAATATTACCCACAGTAATTTCACCGGCCATGACTTCTTTTGAGCCTATATAAACAACTAATAGCGTACTAAATCCAACCAATAAAGAAATTAAAGGCGTGAATAAAGCGTCTACTTTGACTAAATCCAAAGACTTCTTGCGATAATTTGTAGATGCCTCAGCAAATTGCTGGCCCGAATGATATTCCCTGACAAATGACTTTAGTACTCGGATACCCGAGAATGCTTCTTGGGCTAATGTAGAAATCGAAGATAAACCAGCCTGAATTTCCTCCGATTTTTTCATCACAATCGAATTAACATAGTAAATACTGAGAGATAAAATAGGCAATGGCAATAACACATACCACATTAAAGTCACATTTACTTTGGCCATATAATAAATCACAAGGGCAAAAACGGTAATCAAATTAAACCCATACATGATGCTGGGGCCCACATACATCCGAACTTTACTGACATCCTCGGAAATCCTAGCCATTAAATCTCCGGTATTTTGCTTTCGATAAAAGGATAAGGGTAAAGTTTGATAATGGGCATAAATCTCATTCTTCATTTCATATTCAATATGTCTTGACATGACAATTAAAGTTTGTCGAATCAAAAACAAAAATACACCCTTAATAAAAGCCATTAAGACAATTAAACCCCCATAATAAAATAAAGTGGATGCAAAAACCTCATAGAAAACAGATTGCAATGAAAAGCCTTTGAATAAAAAATAAACATCGATCGTTTCTGTAACTAGGTCTAAGGCATATCGGACCAATTGGGCAGGGACTACCCCAAAGAAATTAGAACAAAAAGTAAAAAATATGCCAAGAAATAAATGCCATTTATACTTCCAAAAATATTTATTTAAATGACCTAATGCTCCCATGCTAATTTTATAGACAACAAATATAGGGGCTTTATAAATTAAAATCCTTAATTTTGTGCTTTCAAATTATTAGAACGCTCTTTATTTACGGATGGTAAACAGAAGATTACTTCGGGTTAAAGCATTTCAACAAATGTATGCCTACTGGACCCAAGAACGGGCACAACACCAATTGGCGTTTGACGAGTTGACGTACATATTCTTGCCCGACCTATCCTTAATGATTGTCAAAGAGGAACAAATGCCTCGTTTAGAAGGACTTAGGAAATTAGCCGAAATCCAATTAACCGAATTTTTTCAAGGTATTCCGACCGAAGAATCAATCCCGGAAGAGTCCATGAAAGCTGCTCAATCGGTGTATACGAAATATCAAATCAATACGAAAAAGATCGCTGAAAAGCTCAAAAAAGATATGGTTTCAGAAGTAGAAGCCATCAATAACACGTACCTGAAAATTTTATTTTACTTGCAATCTCTTTCTGAAATCGCCCAATGGGATGAAAATAGAAGACTTCTAGAGAACAATACCAAAACATCTTTATTTAAAAACAATAAAATATTAGCCGTATTTCCTAAATGGAAATCTTTGCAGGTTGCATTTAAAGACAATCATATTGGTTGGTCAGAGGATGAAGAAACCAGATTGAAAAAATTATTTATTGAAGCAATTCTAGTCGACCAAACTTTTTTAGATTATTTACCAAATGCAGGTAAAAATTTCGAAGATGATTTAGAAATCATAAAATATATTTTGAAAAACTTTCTGTTAAAACATCCTAGTATGACAGAATTTTTTGAGGAAAAAGATTTAAATTGGAATTTGAATAAGGACGTTGTTAAGAGTATGTCCACCAAAACTTTCAAAATTGAAGCTTTGGAAGATTTAAGTTTGCAACCATTAGCCCTACAGTGGGAAGATGATAAAAGCTTTTTTGAAGATTTGTATGAATTCACAATAGATTCAGATAAAGATTTAAATGGATGGGTGGAAGCGCAAACGAAGAACTGGGAGTCAGATAGATTAGCAATGACCGATTTTATACTGCTTAAAATGGCCATTGCTGAAATGATTAAATTCCCAAGCATACCCGTTAAAGTTAGTATTAATGAATACATTGAATTAGCAAAAAACTATTCCACTCCTAAGTCGGGGCAGTTCATCAACGGAATATTAGATGAAATCTCGATTCGACTTATGAGTGAAAAAATTATACAAAAATCAGGTCGAGGATTAATCGACATAGCCAGTAAATAATATGAGCAGATCTTCTAAAACCCTATGGGCATTTATCGTGGGTGCTGCAGCCGGAGCGGTTGTCGGAATTTTATATGCACCAGACAAAGGTGAAAACACACGAAACAAACTGTATTTTCAATTGAATAAATACAGGGACCAATTAAAGTCATTGATTAATGACATTGTGGATGGTAAAGAAATACCCGATTCAATGGCCAAATCTGAAGGCAAAAAAGTAGTTAACGACACGAAGGTGAAAGCCGAGAAATTATTGGAAGATGTCGAAAAAATGATGAGTCAAATTAAATCGAAACCTTAATTCAATGCGAGGATATCTTTTTCTGATCATTTCATTTTTCTTTTTCGTTTCATCTTGTACCAACAAGCAAAAAGAGAGCTTAAATGCTTCAGAAAATGCCATACCTATGGACTTGCGTCCATCTCCTGAAAAGAAACCAAAAATGGTTTTTGAGCAACCCACTGTTTATTTAGGAAGGATTACTGAAGGTGACTCCATTACGTATACATTTCATTTCAAGAATAAAGGAAACCTTCCTTTGAAAATCTTATCGGTTAATGCCTCATGCGGTTGCACAACACCCAAATGGAGTCAAGAATTAATTCAGCCAGGCAAAAAAGGTTTTATAAAAGTTATCTTTGATTCCAAGGGCAAGCAAGGAAAAGTTCAAAAAACGGTCACCGCATATTGCAATACATTACCATCAGATAACACAGTCGCATTTAAAATAGAAGTTTTACCTAAAAGAAATTCAAACTAATCCCTTACCTATTATGCTAATCTTACAAGCAGGAAACCCCCAAATGATGCAAATAATCCTTTTTGGAGGAATATTTGTTGTATTTTATTTTTTTATGATTCGTCCGCAACAAAAAAAAGCGAAGGAAGCGAAAAAATTTATTGAAGAATTAAAAACTGGAGACAAAGTGGTAACCATCGGCGGTGCTCATGGATCCATCGTAACCATCAGAGAAAAAACAGTTATCGTTGAAGTAGATTCAAGCAAAGGTGTTAGAATTGTTTTTGAAAAAACAGCTATCTCAAAGGATGCCTCGTCAAGATTAACTGAGGAATAAAATATGACAAATAGCCTGATCCCTTTTATTGGTGTTACAGGTGGAATTGGATCCGGCAAATCGATGATTTGTCGGATTTTTTCTTGCTTAGGGATTCCTGTTTTTGAGGCTGACAAGGAAGCGAAAATCATTTTAAATGAAAATGAAATGGTCAAAAAATCAATCAAAGAATTGCTAGGGAACCAAGCTTACACCGATAATGAAGTGTATAACCCAACATGGGTGCGAGCAATAATCAAAGAAGATCCAACATTAATTCCTCTAATCAACTCCATTGTACATCCAGCCGTCAGACAGAAAGCTATTGAATGGCAATTAAGCCAAAAAAACAAGCCTTTTCTAGTATATGAAAGTGCCTTGATACATGGTAAAAATAAGCCTGAAATAATCACTAAATTAATTGTTATCAAAGCGGACAAAACAGACCGAATAAAAAGAATTCATATGAGAGATACATCGCACACAACAGATATTAACACAATAATGAATGCCCAACCCAGCGAAGCGACCTATTCGGAGCATGCCGACTTCATCATTGAAAATAGCCATAATGATGCAATTTGGCCGCAAGTTGAAAAAATATACAAATCCGTCTCTGGCTTAACATTGGCTTTATTTCTCTTACTGAACACTTGTTCCATTCCAGTGTTCGGCCAAATAAAAGCTATGACTTTTAACATCCGAATGGATACCCCATCAGATGGAGTTAATCAATGGAAGTTTAGAACCAAAAATTGCGCTGCACTGATCAAGTACAACCAAGCTGATTTTATAGGCATGCAGGAAGCATTTATTCATCAAATAAAAGATATTTCTGCAGAATTGCCCAATTACGCTTGGTTCGGGAAAGGCCGAGATGACGGAAAAGAGTCAGGTGAATTTTCCCCTTTATTTTACAATAAAATTAAATTTACCCTCATCAAGGAAAAAACATTTTGGCTTTCAGATTCATGTGAAAAAGTGGGTTTTGGTTGGGATGCCGCTTGCCGAAGAGTGGTTACATGGGGATATTTTAAAGAAAATAAAACAGGCAAAAAATTCTATGTCTTCAACACCCACTTTGATCATTTGGGAAAAATTGCGAGAAGGGAAAGTGCCAAACTCGTTCTCAAGAAAATAAAAGAAATAGCCGGAAAATCTCCCGTGATATTAACCGGTGATTTTAATGCAACACCAGATGATGAACCCATTAAAATTATCCTAAACCCAGAAGATAATGATAAATTAATCGATGCTGAAAAGATTAGCAAAAATGGACACTATGGCCCTTATGGAACATTCAATGCCTTTAAATCAGAGCAATTGGGTAAGCATATCGACTACGTATTTGTCAAAAATGGGGTTTCATGCAGCCAGCATACCACCCATTCAGAAACGTGGGAATCTAAATTTCCCTCAGACCATTTTCCCGTGAGCGCGGTACTACATCTACCTTAATTTGATTTTGGAATTATAGGCATATACCTTAACTTGCACCATGGAAAATTTTATTGTTTCGGCTCGAAAATATAGACCCACAACCTTCGACTCCGTGGTAGGTCAAGCGCATATAACCACTACATTAAAGAATGCGATCAAGTCAAATCATTTAGCCCAAGCATTTCTTTTTTGTGGACCTAGGGGAGTTGGAAAAACAACCTGTGCGCGAATTTTAGCCAAAACAATCAATTGTGAGAATTTAAACCAAGAAGGCGAAGCTTGTGGAATATGTGCTTCATGTCATTCTTTTCAGGAAAGCACTTCCTTAACGATTCACGAATTAGATGCGGCATCCAATAACTCGGTGGATGATATTAGAAATTTAATTGACCAAGTAAGGTACCCACCTCAAAGTGGTCGATACAAAATATACATCATTGACGAGGTGCACATGCTATCTCCAGCTGCCTTCAATGCCTTTTTAAAGACTTTAGAAGAGCCGCCATCCTATGCTATTTTCATCTTAGCTACGACGGAGAAACATAAAATCATTCCTACCATCCTTTCTCGTTGCCAAATTTTCGACTTTAATCGGATTCAATGGAAAGACATGGCCCAACACTTGGCCCATATTGCCGAAAAAGAAAACATTACAGCCGAGCCAGCCGCATTAGAATTAATTTCGATTAAAGCAGATGGAGGACTTAGAGATGCGCTATCAATGTTTGACTTGAATGTCACATTTTCAGTCGACAATTCACTAAGACATAAAGATGTTTTAGAGAACCTTCACATATTAGATAGCGATTATTATTTTACCTTGACAGACCATTTGGTTGATCAAAACCATACTGAGACACTTTTATTAGTGGATGAGATTATGCGAAAAGGTTTTGATGGACATCAATTCATTAGTGGTTTAATGGAGCACTTTAGAAACTTGCTTTTCGCAAAAGATCCAAAGACGCTCGCTTTGATGGAATTAAGTGATGAGTCTAGAAATAAATTTGCCACTCAAAGTGAAAAGACACAAACCTCCTTTTTACTTTCAGCCATGAGTATTTGCTCTCAATGTGAAATTCATTATAAAAGTGCCAAAAACCCTAGACTTCATTTAGAACTTAGCCTTTTAAAAATAAATTATCTACCCTCCTTATTCAAACCAATTAACCTAGTTGCCACGGAGGGCGCTTCCGGAAAAAAGTCTGAGTCCCCAGTTGGCACAACGGGGACTTCAACCAATGAAACTTTAGTAACCCCCAGTGTTACCGTTCCAGCAAAAGAGGAAATAGTTGCTATAGCGCCTACAGAAATCCCTTCTGATTTACAGTCGGAAGCCGCCATAGAAACCGAAGCAACGTCAGAGCCGACTGCATCTTCAACTATTGTAGCGTTGGATGAGGACAAGGAAATGTCATATTCAATTCCAGAGGAAATGGCAACCATTACCACTGAAGCACCTGCATCAGAAACTGCAGTACCTAAAAGTCCTAGCCCCACTTCAGGATTAAAAAGTGCAAGAAATATTCTAGATACAAAAATTGACCCGAGTGAAAAAAACGCACACTCCGAACATCATTCAGGTCAGGAAGTAAAGGAAATTACACTAGAAGAATTGCAAAGTGAATGGACACAAATTGCCTATAATTTCAAAAAGGCCAATCTGATCAATAAATATGTGATGATGAATAGGCCCATTCAGGTGTTAGGAAACTCCATTCATATATCTTTTGAAAATGAAGTCCAAATGCAGCAATTCAATGAGAATATTAGGCTGGAAGTACTGACTACGTTGAGAACTAAATTGAAAAATCATTTGATTGACATCGAGCTAGATATGGTCGAGCAAGAAAAAAATGATAAAAAGATGTTGTATACTCAATCAGACAAATATAATTTCTTAGTTGAAAAACACCCTGTCATTTCAGAATTAAAGCAACGATTTGGGCTTGACCACGAATTTTAGCTTAGCGAATTTGCCCATTTCCTTTCACCACCCACTTCTCTGTGACTAATTTTTCAAGACCAAAGGGCCCTCTAGCATGTAATTTTTGAGTGGATATACCCACCTCGGCACCCAGTTCAAAAATACCCCCATCGGTAAACCGAGTGGATGCATTCCAATATACAGCTGCTGCATCCACAGAGGCTAAAAATAGATTTGCTTCGGACTCATCCGAACTGATTATGGCTTCAGAATGCCTTGAGGAATACCTTTCGATGTGAACTAAAGCCTCATTTAAATTTTGAACTACTCGAATAGAGCAAGCAAAATCCAAAAATTCTCGACCAAAATCAGCCTCTTCCGCCTTCTGTAAAAAAGGATAATTTAGACTAGCTAACACATTAAATGAAATTGCATCCGCAAAGATCTTCACCTTATATTCCATTAATTCATTGGCAGATTTTGTCAAAAAATCAAGAACAATCGATTCGTGCAATAAAATAGTATCTAGCGAATTACAAACTGAGGGACGACTAACTTTAGCATTTACGACGACTGAAACAGCCATCGCGATATCAGCTGTTTTCGCAACATAGGTATGGCAAACACCGGCTCCCGTTTCTATCGTAGGTACCAACGATTCTCTTCGAACACGCTGAATTAAAGCTTCAGATCCTCTCGGAATAATGACATCTACGTATTTTACTGCATTTAATAAGGTGGAAACATGCTTGCGGTCGGTAGGCAATAGCCGAATTAAATCAGGAGAAAGTCCTGCCGAAATAAGCGCTCGGTGAATCAATTCAACTAAAATAGAATTTGTATACCAAGCATCCGAACCTCCTCTTAATATTGCTGCATTGCCCGACCTAATACAAAGTGCTGCAACATCCACAGTTACGTTAGGTCTAGATTCAAAAATTACGCCAACTACCCCCAGAGGCACGGATATTTTTGTCAATTTTAAACCATTGGCAATTACTTTATCACTTAACGTTTGTCCTGTAGGATCCGTAAGTTTCGCTACTTCATGTAAACTTTTTGACAAATTAATAATTCGATCTGAATTCAAAAGTAAACGATCCCTCATAGGATCATTCGCGGAAATTGTGGCTAAATCTTTTTCATTTTCAGCAATGATTAATGCTGAGTTTGCAAGTAATAATTGGGCTAAAGAGAATAAAATTTCATTTTTCTTTTCAGATGTAGCCAAAGCCAATGAGGTAGAGGCTGCTCTAGTTAAAGCTAATTGCTCAATAATTTCATTCTCTGAAAAAGACATAGTCAATTATTTATTGATTAAGATTTGACCCAGCAACATCATTAGAAATCATATCCAAAAGTCAAATAGGTAATCGGAGTTTTCACTTCACCATTATCAACTCCAAAGGCATAATCAAATTTGATAAAGTAGCCTAGCAAATTAGCCCGTGTACCTACCCCGTATCCAAACAAAAACGGATTTCTGAAATCTGTTACCGTCGCCTTAAATGGATTTGTCCCACCTCCATAAACATTAGTATTAAACCCATTTGTTCGAGAAAAAGGATTGGTTCCCGTCCAAGCACTTCCTATATCGGTAAATCCAACAAACTGAAAAGAATTCATGAATCTCGACTTTGAAAAATCTGGACTTAATAAAGACTTAAGAGGAATCCGAAGTTCTAAATTGAACAATAAATGACTATTTCCCGACAACTTATTCATATTAAAACCCCTTAATGAAGTAGCAAAATCACTCATAAACACATCCCTTTGCGCAATACCTTGCATGCCTAAAGGATTCTCCTTATTTCTAGAATCGGTATTTATAAATAACCAATTATCCATGCCACCTAATATGGTTTGTCGGGCCGCCGCACCTACTGCATGCGAAGCTGAAATTCGACTAGCAATTAAAAAAGTATTGGACAGTTTAAGGTAATGTCGCGCGTCAATTTTAAAACGATTAAAACCCAAACCATTCGTTAATCCTAATTGGTTTTCTGCTGACACATTCATCCTAAAGCCAGTTCTCAAATTTTCTGCCCAATGAATCGTATTATCAAACGTATACTCCAATTTTGTCCCACCATAAGTAGCTAAATCTTCAGGCGTGGCTAAATTAAATTGATCGAATGCCCTATTCGATGTAAATATCCCTGAAAAAGACAATTTACTTGACAGGTCAAATG
>JBIKRO010000051.1:0-19732 GCA_044349095.1 Aquirufa sp.
ATGACCTATTTAAAATGAATACGGGTATTTCTGATTTCAAGTCAGATCTTCGGCCCGAGTTAAGAGATTTTTTAAATGTGTATAATCTCTCTTTTATATCCTTTAATTTTCTGCCTTCCATGATTAATACTAAACTGCGTGTAGCATTAGACGTTGAAAATGAGGTAGATGCCCTTACGAAGCGGATTCAAGAAATAGGTGTGGTGGTAGAAGAAAAATCTCAGGAAAGAACGAATATTTTATTAGGCTTAGTTTCCTTTGTGGCATCCTTATCAGCCATCGAACCATTTTGGGGTTATGCCGTCATGGCGCAAGAATTTTTTCATTTGCCAACCTATGCGGCTTATATTATTTTAATAGGTGGAGGTTCATCCATTATCAGTTTTATATTTTTCATGCCTGAAAAAATCAAAAATTATATTAGTCGATGGCTTTAATTGATCTTGATTTCGAATTTAGCTTGGAAAGACAATTTCATTGCCTTCGGCATTTTTCATTTCATGATGAAGATCAATTAAAATTTCTTCAAGAACATTTCCCAAGCTATCCATTAAAAGATATTAGGGAGCAATTGGACATGGTTGGTTCGAAATTTGATCCTTCTTTTGTAAGGCAACCAACGGACATTTTAAGGTCTATTAAAAAAGATTCATTCACCTCAAGAGACATCGAAAACAGTAAAATAGTAATCCAGTTTTCATTTTCATATAAGGATTTTTCAAATGGCATTGGGAGTTCGGCCTTGATCCCTTTGCATGAACTTTCTGCCCATCAACAAGCTTCAAAATATAAGGTGAATCGAAGTGATTATGAGGTTTGGACCTGTCAGGTGGAAGAACTTCCTACTACAAATCTACTTTCAATTATCGCCCTAAAACAAGAAAATACGCTTCAAATTGTTACGTTATTCCCAGGTGATTACGCACCTGCTTTTCCAAGAGGACTGGGTGATTCAGAAGAAATGAATCGGATGTTTTGGGAAGGACATTGTTTATTGAGTAAAAAAATCAGCTGAATTTTTATGATTTTATCCTGATTATGTGTTTAAAACAATAACCTACTAATATTATGTTAAATGAAACAAGAGCAATGTTTTTTAAAATTTATAAATTCAAAATTTCTCAAGTTAGCTTGAAAAAACTATTGATTCGTTTATATGTATTTAACTGAGTTTTAATGTCAAGTCTTGAACCTACCTACCTCCGTTACATCTATGATGGACTTGTTAATGGAAGTATTCACCCTGAAAATTCTGCTGAATTACCTGAAGGTTTAATAGGTATGTATGAAAAAGCTTTTGATGAGCGGAATTCCGTGCTTGAACGCCAAAAACTACTTCAGCGATTTGCCATTTGGGCATTACTAAAAAAAGAGGTCGCTGCAGCATTTGTGGCCGAAGTTTTAGAAGAATCAGAAGACGACATCCAACAATTTATTTCGACTTATAGTGCTTGGTTTAATAGCCCCGAAAGCGGGAAGTACCAATTGTATCATGAACGATTGAAGGTGTATTTATTGCAGAAGTTGAGTGAGGAAGAGCTAGAAAAGCTATTGAATAAAATAGTAAGAAGTTTTACTCAAGAAAATAAAAGCACTGTTATAACTTCTTATTCAAAAGAATGGAGTGGGTTTTATTTTTTACTTCTTAAAAGGTATGATTTAGGGGTAAATTTTTTAATTGAAAATATTAATAATCAAGACGAAAACTGGTGGTTAAGCACATTTGAACTTTATTGCATTTGCATGTTTACGCAAAAAAATTGTCAAATTTCAGAACCCGAAATTAGTTTTTTTTCAAAGTTGAGAGGTCAAGAACAATGTGTTTTTGCTTCAAACTTAGTTGTAAATAAATTTGAGCAAATTCCTTGGGATGAGTTTAGTCATTTTTCACATGAAACAAGGTTTCACTACGTGCTTGCGGAAGTATTTAACAAGAGATTCCAGGATTTACCAAAAGATTTGATTTCCAATATTATTCTGGATGAATCTCACTTTCTTTCTTACATTGTTGCATACGCATGGAAGTACAATTGTTGGGTAAATGATAAAATATTATTTAGTGACTTAATTGAAAGAATTAAGAATAATGGATCTCCTTATCTTCGGATACTATTACATCAAATAGATGGCGGACGTTTAATGGTTAATAAAGAATCTATTTTACCACAAACTGCTTATGAGGACTGTTGGGAATATGTATCAGAGGATTTTATTGATTATATCCAAATTGGTCGAGAGAACTATCTAAGTGATTATATCAATGATGTTGAACTAAATCATGATTTACTGAATAAAAACTTAAATTGGATACTAGGAGAATTTGATTCCTTACATGTTCAATTAGATAAATTAAGAAAATCAAAAAATGATATTCAAAAATCGCCCTACTTTTTAAAAATTGTGGAGATATTATGGATGCATCCAGCATGGGAGATTGGAGAGATTGGCAATAATTTTGTTCGTTCAAAATTAAATGATGCCAATAATGAAACTGAGAGAACTGAAATAATTGATTGGGTATGCGTTTTATCTCAGAACCAAAAGGTTTACTCAATTTCAATTTTAATTTTTGATATTATTTCGGTTGCTGAAGTTTCTAACGATAAATTTAAAGAACTTATTGCCACAATTATTAACTGGAATGATGCTCAAATTAGAGGTCAATTAATTGCCAGTTCAAATGACTTTTTTGCAAATAATAATGAAAATAGATGGTTTGAAATATTCAAAGCAGAGCTTTATAACTTGAGCGCTATTGCAACAGATATTTGGGAAAGTCAAGAACTTATTGATTTAATTCAAGCCCTAGGGAATCGACTTACAAAAGATGAAATAAATGGTTTATTACAGTCACATCAAATATTAAATAAAATCCCGAATGCCCTAGATTTAGAATGGGGTGTTTTTTGGAAAACAGCTGAATCGTTAAGAAAACAAGGTATTTTGTGATAAAGAATAAATAAAATAGAGCTATATTGGAAGGCATTTTAGGTCTGAATGCCAACTTAGACATTTCAATTAATTATTTTTAAATTATCAAAATGCCAAATCTGGAACCCACTTACCTCCGATACATCCATGATGGGCTTATTAATGGCAGTATTCACCCTGAAAATGCCGCTGAATTACCGGTAGGTTTAATAGGCATGTATGAAAATGCTTTTGATGAGCGGATCTCCGTGCTTGAAAGGCAAAAACTGCTTCAACGATTTGCCATTTGGGCATTATTGAAGAAAGAGGTAAGTATTGCATTTGTGGCAGAAGTTTTAGAGGAATCAGAGGATGAAGTCCAACAATTTATTTCGACTTACAGTGCTTGGTTTAATAGCCCAGTAAGCGGAAAATACCAATTGTATCATGAACGATTAAAGGTGTACCTATTGCAGAAGTTGTGTGAAAGGGAAATCAATCATTTCAATCGATTATTAATTGATAAAATTTTTTTGCAGAACACCGCTGAATTTGAAATTTACAGGATAGAGTTTTTCGTTTTTCATCTATTTGTAAGTGAACATTATTTCCGCGCTTATGATTTTTTCATCGATTATAAAACATTTCTTCTTGCAGAAAAATACTTTGAAACAAGCATTTTTCTGCAATTTCAAATTGATTTGTGTATACGAAAATTTGCGCAATTAGACAGGGAGTCTGAGGTTTTAGAATTGATAAGAGTCAAATACGGTCAATTAGAAGATAGCCTGAACAGCATAATAACAAATCCTTTACTTTTATTTGATTTTAAGGTTTTAAATGAAACTATAGAAGCTTCAAACAGATTGAGTTTAGATCGAAAGAAATCATTTTGGCAAAAAGTTATAGTCGAATTAATTCAAAAGCAAGATCATTTATCAAGTGTAAATGATGTATTAAAAAAAATTGACAATGACATAGAATTTATTAAAGTTGTTGAGCGTAATGGTAATTACCAATTCCAATTTGATGGAATATCTAGAAAGAATTTTTTTCTTTTATTAAATTATCTTTTAGAAAATGATTTCGAAACTAAGTGGCTTATTGATCGATTTGATTGGTTACCAAATTTTGATTTATCAAGAGATGGTATTTTAGACGATATAGATTATTTTTCCGATTTTGGGATGGTTAGTAATGATAATAAAAGCATAGTAATTAAACTTTTAGTTGAATCATTGGATAGAAAATCATTCTCTGAATTGTATAGATCTAAATCTTGGTGTTTAAAATTTATTTCAAGACTTTCCGAAGTTAATAGTGATATTTTTTTACAAAAAATTTTATTTGATGAAATAACTATTCGCTCTTCTTTAGTACAACTCTATGAACAAAATGAATATTCTTATACCCCAAAATATTCAATTGATTCTCTTCCATTTGGAACTAATATAGAAAACTGGAATAACATCATTTCTGAGGAAATCGAAAATTATGATTCTATTAGAATATTATTAAAAGTACTTAGTAATGACGCTAATATATTAAATGAAGATTTGAAATTATTGTTTCTTGATTGTCTTAATGAATTATGTTCAATAACGGAAGGGGAGTTAGCTGATTATACTATCCAAGACGAATATCAAGATCAGATGATCTTATTATTTATGATTATCTATAGTAATAATGGAATAGATAAGTTTTTAGATATGTTAGAGTTTTTTTCTTCCAACTTTGAGATATCCTTGTGGAATGAATATTCTGGAGAATTTGGACCGTTAAATCTTATAGAAACAATTTTAGATAGTGTATTGACATTTATCATAAGGTATGATAATAGTGAACAAAACGTAGATGCACTTCTGAATAGCAAATTTTTAAATAAGTGTGAAATCTTGTTATGCTTCTGCGATCTTCTTAACGAAGATGCATTTAAAGCTACAAATCTTCCAAAATTCAATCTGGATGAATTAACTGATTTTTTTCATGGCGAGCCGGAATATTTATTTCATATTTCAATTTGTCTAAAAATTGAACTAATTATCATATTCCGAAATTTAAGTTCCCAAAATAAACTCAGTTTTTACAACTCTATACTTTTTGTTTATTATTCATTTGTTACTCCTGAAATTATAACCAAAATTGAAATGCACTTAAAAAATAAACTTAACTCAAAGGAATTGATGAATTTAGAATGTGTTTTGCCAAAATTAATTATTGAATTATCAAAATCTGGTTTTGTTTCCAAAGATTTGTTGGTGGAATTATTTGATATTTTAAGCAATTCCAAATTCAATTATAATATATCTGAACTTATTAAAGAATGTAATGAAAAGGCCTTAATGTATATGACGTTTAGGAATAATTTTAACTATTCTAAACAATTGATGTCTGCTTTATGATAAAAGAAACTCACCCATTTTTAGAATTAGGAAAATTGTCGAATGCAACAAAATTAATACTTGGCTCCTTTCCAGTTTATTCTATAACCCTTCCTGATACCGAAGAAAAAATTAAGATTCGTAAAAGTAATGGTACAGCTCAATTCTTTTATGGAAGTTGTTACAGTAGTTTTTGGAGACTTTATCATTTATACATTGATAATGATTTACAAATTCCTTTTCAACTTAAGAATGCTTTGTCAAGTTTATCAAAAAATCAAATTGCAATCTCCGATATGATTTTAGAATGTGAACGAAACGGAAAAAGTGCTTTGGATTCTGATTTAAAAAAACGGATTTATAACACTAATATGTTGATTGAGTATTTGGATAATGGAGTTACCAATATATTAACCACTTCAAAAGGTGTAATGGAAATGTTTCATGAAAAAGTTGCGAAAAAATCCAATCGAATTATTTTTCTAGAAGAAAAATCAAAGAAATGGCAAGAAGAAATCATATCGAATCTTAACGGCGATGATTTACAAATCAAAAAACTATTTTGCCGGCAATATCTTTTTGATGGAAAGAAAATCAGTTTATTGTCAATTCCATCTCCAGGGTCACCACAAAGACAATTAAAACAATTTGGCTATTCAAATGGTGAGTGGAGAGAATATGCGAATAAATATTTTGAATATGCATTTAAGTGGTTAAACAAAAGTTAAATATGGAACATAATGCAAATTGTAATTGCTGCGAATGTCTTTGGGAAAGAATAACCGTGAATCAAAGATGTAAATTTCTTCTTAAGCGAGGCCGACTAATTTCTTATCAAACAATTGGAAATAATGTAGAGTGGATTACTATTGAAGCAACACAAGAGGTCTTATTCAAACAAAGTCGTAAAAGTATTTGCGAGTCAATTAACGCGAGAATTAATAATTATAGACCCTCAGATTATACTGGTTCTGCAAAATCCTATAAATGGGCATTGTTAAATGATAATAGAATTTGGAAATGATGAAACTACAAATTTTACAATTCCTTCCTCCACGCCTCATCCAAAAAATCGAGGCGGTTCAATCTGAAGACGATGCTTATGCAGCCGATGAATTGGTTGAGCTAGGCGAGGAAATTCTCTCGCAATTAGCAGCCATGGGTATTGCTGTATATTTGCAACAGAAAAAGCAAAAGGAGGTTTTTAATGACTTTTTGATTTCCCTGTTTTTATCAAATGGACATGCATTTAATGCGGGACCGGTGTTTCGTTGGGCTGCTAATATGATCAAAGAAGCAGAAGGATCTTTAGCACAAATATTGAAGCCCTTTTTTTGGGAGGAGAATGATGGTAAGGAAACGTTGAATGAAAAAATTCATCATTTAGCAGGTTTGCGCAATGCTGTGATGCACGGCTTCTTTATTCTTCCTCCAGAACGAAATAGGGAAGAGGCCAAAAAAATGGAGCTTATTCTGGAGGAAATGTCGAATGCTAATTTGTTTCAAACTTCCTTTGGTCATTTTCATTTTTTTGATCAGGATGGATTCAATGGACAATGGAACATTTCCAAGGCTGAATCTTGGGACATGTTTGATAATAAATTTGCCTTTGGAAAATTAGCTGAACGTGTTGCTCATGAGTATGCCACAAGTTTTCGAGTGGAAGAAGATCAATTTGCGAGTCTGTTGACCTCAGAATTGAATATACTAGATAATAAAGTGGATCAATTACTTGAAAAAGGCAAAGGTGCGCTTGTATGTTGGTATCGGCCGGATTGTAAAAAAGGTGAGCATGCCTATCGAACATATGTTCATGCGCTAAATAATGATAAGTACTTTCCAATCTATTATTCTTTGTACCCCAAAGGAGCAACTTTCACTGTTTCCTTTTTAGAACAAGAGTTAGGTAAAGCCCTACATCGATTAACCTCGGATGAGAAAGCTCTAAAGGATCCCCTTCGGTTTTTGAAGTCTCAAAAGGGTAAACTGACCAAAAAGCCTTTAATCATTTTACATAATATACATATTGGCTTATTTAGTCCAAATCATTTAACCAACCTCTTTAATACGCTCTATGACTTAGATGTTCCGGTTTTGGCAACAGCATGGCATTATCCTTACTTGAATCGTTTTTTCAATTCTGCCATAAATTTGAGCCATAGCGTGACAAAAAATGAAGCTCTGATACTTTTTTCGTTAGAAAATTACCTCCGCTTTAAAGGACCAAACTCTGAGCAAGTAAACGAAAAAGAAAGCTTTGAATTACTAAAACGTATTACATTTGAACTATTTGATCAACTTGAAATGAATAAGGAAATTGTAGCGAGGCGCTTTGCGGATGAAGGTGAATTCCCTATCGAATTTGTACTCGAAGCTTTCAGTATATTAAGTCCATTTTATCAATTAAAAACTGAGCATTTTAAGGTAGATGAGTTAGATGAACTGTATGGATTTCCTAAAACCGTTGAAGAGAGCACTCAGATTTTTTTATCGTTAGGAAGGCGTGATGTGAAATTAGAGTACCAACATAAAGTATTGTCAAACGTGAAACAATAAACGATGAATCCAATACAACAATACCATGAGCGTTTTTTGTTGCTGAAATCAGAAAAGGGTATCCAAGCTGATTCAGAAACCATTCAGAGGATAATTGATGCGGATGCAGCAGGTTTAAACAATTACATGATGGCGGCACTAGGGATGAGTACTTTAGTTTTACGCTTGGGAGCAGTCATTCAGTTATGTAAAAAATTTGAGAATTTGGATGATCAAGGGGATGCACTTTTCCTAAAACAAATTCTTGATAATTTGAGAGAGAGTTTACCTTCGGATACCAGTTGGAAAAATCTATGGGCATTGTCAGCTACAGATGAAAAATGGTTAGTCCCCATAGTGAAACCTAAAAATGGCGATTCTCTCCTGAGTAGGTTTGTAACTTTTCGAAACCGATATGTACACCAACTAATTAAATTAGATAACACCTTTCTCCCGCAAATTGAAGCTGCTATAACTTTGTTCGATGAAATGGAAGAATTAACAAGTCTTTTTTCAGGTGGAAGCTTGGTTATGTTAGATGGTAGATATATTTGGGAACAAAATCAACAAATCATTCCCCTGCATCCATATGTGCAACCAGGATCACAAGGCGAAGATCCATATATTTTTCAAGGTTTGTATGACAATAAGTCCCAAGCGCATCTATTGAATTTGCGCTATGGAGATGAAGACAAACAAGCAGCAACTAAACACCTTGAACCAAAATTTAATCCAATTAGAGAAGCAATTAAAGGCGGGGCAGGACAAATTTTTGATCATTCTGAACGCATCGCTTACTATCAATCCTGTTTTGTGGGAAGAGATCGTGAAAAAAAGGCTATTCTTGATTTTTGTTCAAATGACGATAATCAAAACATACTTTGCATAAAATCACCAGCTGGTATGGGTAAAGGTGCAGTGATTGCAGATGTCATTGAACAATTAAGGCAAAATAAAACACAAGTTTTATTTCATTTCTGTGGAGCAGGAATTCAAAATAGTCTTCATGCAACACTATACCATTTTATTTTGCAAGGACTTCGACAACAATATTGGGAGTCAAGCAATGAAATTATTCAGCGTAAACTAGAGCGACTACCATCTAAATACATTGATATTATTCATTTGTTTCAGACACTTGTTTCAGAGCATCTTAAGTTACAGAAAAATAATGCTTCGAATAATTTGGTGATTTTGATTGACGGACTTGACGAAGCAAAAGTTGCCTATGCCCAATTGAATATTTCAGATTGGTTTTTTACCTACGATGAAAAAGAAGAACCCGTGGAAGATTGGAGAAGTCCAGCAAATATCCGTTGGATATTCTCCTATCGTTGCAATGATGATGGAGTTGAATCATTTTATCAATTTCCCAAAATGAATGAATTAGCGAAAATCTCAATCTTACAACCACTAACAGGTCTATCTTCTGAGGCGGTTGATGAAGCTTTTAAGGATTTTAGCGTATCTGAAGAGTTTAAACAGGCAGTAATTAGTAAATCAGAAATTGTGTCATTTGGTAATTAATTGAAAAAATTGATATAGTATGATTTATATTGAGTTATTCCTTAAAATCATCATTGCTTAATCTCCTTTTAATCGATGACAGATAAAAATAATTATCACCATTTTCATAATACCTATTATTACTACCCCCTAACACTTCACAATTAGGAAATTTTTGTTTCAAAAAATTAATATTATTTTCAAAACAGCCAAAAGGAGTATTTGTTAAATTAATTTTTTTTATTTTTTCCCATTCAATATTAGATTTATCCAAATAAAATATCGGATTGTAGGATAAATCTATCTCCACAAGGTTTTTCAATTCGTAAAAACCTTGTGGCAATTCAGATATTTTATTTTCACTCATTTTTAAAACTTGTAATTCTTGCAAGTTTGAAATCTCATCTGGCAATTTTTCGATTTTATTTTGTTGAAAATTTAGGTGATTTAATTTTAATAAAGTTGTTACTTCTTTAGGTAATTTTTTCATGGTTGACCTTTCAATGGTTAAACTTTCTAAATTTGATAGGTTAGAGAAATTTTTAGGCAATTTGTTTAAAATTACGCAGGAGATCCAAATTTTAGTTAATGTCTTGCATTCACAAATTGAATCTGGCAAATTAAACTTACCGCCTATATGATGAAGTTCAATTAAATGTTTTAAAGTATTCAGATTTGGATAATCTTCAATTTTCAAGGATGACAAATCCAAATAAACAATATTTTCTAGCTTACTTAATAAATTACTTTCTAAGATATTTTTTTTAAGAAGTTCCACCTCATTGGAATCAAAATTTAAGTTTGGAATAGTTTTCTTAGTGGAATGAGTTTGAGGGTTAAAAAAATCAACCACATCAATTTCCAACAACCTCTGATCCGAATTAATTAGTTGAATTATATTTTCCATATTTTTTTTTAAAAAAATCATATAATTTTTAAAGAATTTAAGTGATTAGGATTCAATATCTATATAGTCAAATTCTCCTATTGCTGATAATTTTCAAAAATAATATGACATATGGATATTATTTCAATCTAATCTACTTAATGAAGGTATTTGTAAAACTAAGCTAGACTTTAGTTTACATGAAAATCTAATCCAACCAAGGTCTTGCACCAAACATAAACTTATTTTCATCTAAAAATTCTTCATAACAAATTTTAGCATCAAATGGCTTCTCTGAAATGATAAGGACATACCAATGGTTTGCGTCTAATTCATAGCAAATTTGGCTAGGGTCATTGGGGTTTAAATAATAGTCAGAAGTACTTAATTCCTTGAACTTACTAATCTTTTCATCAGAACAATTTGAATAAATTTCGTCAATGGATTTTTTGATTTCATCTACATCAGTATCATAGTTATCCCATTCGATTTGATCAATATTATAAGTAGAAATACTATAACCTTTTAAAGATTCTTCACCACCAGAAGCGCTATCAATAACCTCCCAAACAAGAAAATTTCGAATATTTTCTATGGATTCTGTGTTGAATGTAAATGGTTCAGGTAAACTTTCGCCACTACGATATAAGGTGTAAAACATACCATTTTTTTAAAAAATTCCAAGAATTTAATTTTCAAAATATCCCTTTCTTCATTAACAGCGTCATAGTTATGTCGATACCCACTCGTCTTCCTCGTCATAATAGAAAGATTTTTTGCTAGCTGAATTGTATATTTCACAATAAACTTCCCTTTCATGACAAATCTCTTCACATAAAAAAGTATCTACATCATCAATTGAATCAAATTCAGCTAATTCAAATATCAAACTAAATTCTTCCTCTTCTGCTGAAAATTTAAATTGAGTTTTAAAATCTCGGTAATCGTTAGCAAATCGATCACTGATTTGAACCTGAAGGTTTTTAACAAAATCCTCGTCGTCACTAAATCCATAAAATTTAACATTAACCATCAAATATCTATTTAAAATGAATTCAATTGTTCTTTAATTATTTCATAAACTTCGCTTACTGTTTGACTAGAATCGGACTTAATGAACAAGATCTGATCTCCATCATCGTCTGAAGCCCATTCAACTACAAGTGAATCGCCCTCATCCCTAATTGTTACCGTTATATCAGTAGAATCTGACCAGAGATTAAGAGAATCTTCGCCAACATCAAATGCATCTTCAGTAAAATCTGTTTCCCATGGGGAAAAATCTAATTCGTTAAAATCTTTAGCTTTCATAGTCTTAATAATTAATAATTATTTTTTAAAAAGATAGAAATTAAATTTTTAAAAAATATATTAATAGGTTATAATTTATTTAAGGGTATTGATGTTCCAACGCCCTCACCTTATTGATCACCCCCGTCAACGCATTCTTATTATTATGTTTCAGATAGATTTCAAACGTTTTATGGACTTTTGATCTATAATCAAACAAACCGAACTCAAGTTGATTCCTAACTCAGTTCCCAACATGGTAGCCAAAGTTCTCTGTTTGAACCCTGTAGTTTTCAAAACTTAAAATAAAACGCTTACTACATTCCCTGCATGCCCATAAACTCGCCATCAAAAGCAGTCATCCAATGATCTGAATAAAATACGCGCGTTCGATCAAAACCTAAAAAGAGATCCTTTTTACCTGAAATGAAGTATTCCTTCGCAATGAATTTGGCCCAAACTGGATCTGATTGAAAATGTAGAAATGCATTGACAAAAGTTTCATTAACTCTGTTTAATCGAGTGGAAATAAATGGATCTAAAAAGTCTATGGAATTTGGGCGGAGCTTAGTTCCATATTTTTTTAACACATTTAACTCTTCATATCGTTCACTAGGACCTACTTCCAACGGTTGAATCAGAATTGCACCTTGAGCCGTTCCAGTTATCCTACGTAATAATTGAAAATGAGAAGGATCATCATTCCAATCATCTAATGCAACCTTCCGATTCATCAAAAGCATATAGACATACAATACAAAATTCGCCATATCACCTACTTTCGTAGAGAATGGTACGGTTGTGTAATTGTTACTATTTGTATAAACAATCTCTATGTGATTTTGGAAAACATATAGTTGACCATTCACAAATGGATCCTCTAGATCATCCGCAAGGATGTTTTCCCTAATTTTCTCAAACAAATTTTTGATAACTAAATAATGTTGTGAGGACATTCCTCTCTCAAGAATTAAGTCTTGACAATTTTTACAGATATGTACGCTTGTTAATAGGGTTTCGATCTTTCGTTTTTCAACGACCCAATTATTAAAACAAGGTTTTGAATCTCGATGGACGAAATTTGCATTAGAAAAAACGTCGTAATAAGAAGCGTGTTCATCAGAAGTATATTGGTACCGTCGTAGAATTAGTGAATAAATCAAATAAGCATTTGCGCAAGCTTCAGCATTAGAGGAAAGATCTGGATAAGTATACATCCAAGATTTGGCATGAATGAAGCCGGATCTAGAATTCCCATCTCCTAAGGCACAGAAAAATCCGGCTTGATTGATTTTTTCTGAAACGACAAAGATGAAATCCTCTTCACGAATTCCCTGTTCTTCTCGATAGGCATCCGCGATAGCGAAATATTCAGAAAATGATGGAATTTCGGATAGAGCAAAATTAGTTTTTGTACCTGGTTTTGCCGTATGCGTTTCAAATAGCTTTGATTTCACATTGACTTGAATAAAATCAACTAACTCATTAAAAGTGAGGGAAGAACAGTCTTCGGATTTTAATAAGTGTAAAATAATTCTAGTCATTTAAATGAATTTTAGGTGTCCAAAAATATCAAATTTTTTGAATTAAAATTCATCTTTTGGAAAAGAGATTCATGGCTTAATTTTAGGCCAAAGGCATAAAATTCCCAGTTTTTTTTCTGCCTATATTCCGCAATAAGCTCCCCGATCATTTCAACAGTATAAAAGGTACTAGAATTCTCTTCAAAATCAGAAAAGATGAGTAAATGTTTTTCCATTTCAGCCTCAAGATTGCTTTCCTCTAAGAGAGATACCGTTTTCCCAATAGCATCTAAAATAGATGTTCCAGCATAAAAACCTATTTCGTCATGCAACAGCTTTTTAAGCTCATCGGTTGAAATAGGAATAATCGTCTGCAGAATATCTCTAGCAAAAAAGGTACAGCCTATTAAATCGGTATCCAAGGTATGTTGATTTAACTCTGCCAAATGATCTATCTGATCCATTAGCCGGCTAAAGGTAGCGTGTTGTTTAAAATGTTGATTCGATAAACTAACGTCTATTAAAAAATGGAAGTGGGCCATAGGTTTTTTTTTGATACTCAAGATCGGATTTAGTCTGAATAGAAGAAATCTCATGTAAGGTTACATCGACTTCCACTAGAGTAAAGAAGCACTTAGATTTGCATCAACAAAATGACGATAAAAAGAACAGAAATTGATAACGGCTTTGCCATATTTCATTTTTGTCAATATAAAAAAGTGTTACTATGTTGAATAAGGAGGTATTTTTCCGAAAAATACATCGAATGAAACTAATTTTTTGACACTGAAATAACAACCATTTAAAACCCAGCTAGAGATAGTTTAACATATAAAAATACCTTTGCATTCTCATATAAAAGACCAGTCCTATGAAGCCAAAAACCTCCCCTTTAAAATCGGTAATTTCAGTAGAAGATTTAGACCTAGGCATTAAAAGTAAAATTAAGAGAAAACGGGTGGTGGCATTGCTTTTATTCCTTATTCAGCATAAAGGATCCTTTGTGAGTAAGCGCAGAATGCGTGACTTTTTAATGGTCACAGACCGTTCGCTCTTTCGTTATCTCCTTGAATTAAAAACCTTAGTTCCATTGGAAAGAAAGAATGGCATGTATGGATTAAGATGCGCTGCTTAATATGTCAAAAAAAGAATTGTGTTTTCGTTTGATTGTTGTTTGTTTTCGTTAGTGTGTAACAATGAAATTCGGCTGCTTTTAGCGGCCGAATTTATTTTAAAATTTCTTCTACATGGATGAATTTTTTGCTTGTTTAGGGATTGTTTCGGTGATTACACTAATCATTTCGTTATTTATGGATGAGCCAAAAGCTATAGATGATATCCATAAAAATCTTCGAAAATTAGGCGTTTCACCACTGGAAAAGGGCCAAAAATTTCCGTATAAATTAACGATTACTGATAAAAAAGGAGAACAAGCGACGTACCCCTTAGATCAGGAAAACTTCTTTTTTACGGTTGCGCATTTTACGCCAAATTGTGAGGCCTACGTCGATTATATGTTGGAGTTATGGTGCCTCAGCCCCTTTAATCTTGAACTTACACCTAAGATAGGATCCACGAAAACAACGGAAACTTTAGGGTATTGGCAATGGAATGGCAAGCAACATACCATTAGCATTTGCACTAAAGATGTGGAGAAGGAAGTAATGGCACTCATTTTAATCCATGAAATAGCGCATTTGAGAATTCATTCGCTTACCTCTTACGCCTACGTGTACAACTTAAGCGGTAAAAAAATAAAGTCCCCTTATTATGGAATGTCTTTACAATCACATGGGCCTCAATTTGCAAAAGTCTTTGCTGAGATTTGCCTACCTACCTTAGGTAAGATGAAGCTCTTTTCAAAGAAGCAAAAAAAGCATTTGGTACAATTTTTTCATTCCCCTAAAAAGGTCCACCTCACACCGCTAACAAAGTGTGGAAACATACCTGTATATTAAGATGAAACATACAATCGCTTCTCGTATACAAACGACAATATCTATTATTCAAGGAGACCAACGGGTTATTATTGAAACCAATAACGATTCCCCTAGCCTGATTCAAGTGAATACTAATGGCATTCATATTCGAATACAAACAGGACGGATGATTGCTCAACCGACAACACCTACCTATGATTCCTTCGAAGTGGTTAAACCGATTGCATTACCTGGTCCTATTGCCCCTCCACCTATAATGCCTAACCCAGAATTCATAAAGCCAGGTTTTAATTCTTGGCCTTTCCAAAAACCCCTAACATATGTCAGCGATCTCCCCATTCAAACAACTGAATTTGTGCGCTTAGCGCTAAAATGGTGTGAAGAAAATATCGAAAAGACGAAACGAAGATATACCTACGAATTGAAATATTTCAAGCCCAAAAAGACCATGGGTACTTATGGGTATGCCAGTCGAAAGATAACCGTCTATGTGTATCCTTCTTTAGCATTGAAGTCGCTTTGTGAAACTCTCATTCATGAGTATGCTCATCATCTTTTTATTAAAACGAAGGCAGATCAAAACGAATATGATCGTTTGACACGCACGCACACCTATTGGAATAATCCTCATGAAAAACTCAGTCGAGCATATGAAGCGAAGTATGGAGAGGCGCTGTGGGAGTATATGAAGGAAATAATTGCCCATAAAATTTAAAAATTTAATGATAATTTTGTACTATTATAATTAACATTCATGAATAGAGAATTTGTTTATTTGATCGCTGAAGCCTTGTATTTAAATACAACGGCACATCCATTGTGCAACCGCAACTGGTTATTTGCCATTTATAAGTCCTTGTTGGTGGCTAATGAGAATGACACAGAGGAAATAAAGTGGACACAATATAATCAATGGAAAATTGATCACAATTGCCGCGCAGCTAAATCAATCGCTATTCAGCATCGGTCTAAAATTGAGCAAATGGATATCGATTGGGTCAATGATTATGAGCGTCGAATTCGCGTCATTTTTAGTAAAGATGGAATTCTGACTACTCAAATGACTTGTTTCTTCAAAAGCGAAGCTTTCATCCCGGACATGTGGACCTTTAGAAATCCCAAAAATGAAAGCGTATTGCTCAGCGACTATGAACGCGATGAGCTATTTAAAGCAAGTTTACGGGAAAACCAAATCGAAGAGAACCTTGTAATTTATGACAGGAAGAATGAAAAAAGTGAAATTGAAAAAATTTACAATAAATACATTGGTGAGTATGTACCTGATGAATTCTCTCCTAAGCCCCTGCGAGATAATTATATCCGTGACATGAAATTCACCGCTTTACATAATTTACTCGAGAACATGCGAGGAAGCTACAGTGAGATGATCAGCCCCGACCAGCGCTCATTTATTGAGGTCGTTCTAGGGGCAGCGATTTTCTATTTGCCCAGTTTACATGTGCACTTCAATGGATACATTTCCATCAATGCTTTAAAAGGATTTTTAAAGAAGGAGCGCAAAGTTAAAGATCACATATACCCACGAAAGTTAGCAGCGAGGGAATTGCTGGCAAATCCCATGACTTTGGAAGAATTAAAGAATAGGTACCATGATCATTTGGCGACCTACATGTATATTACGAGTGAGGAAAATGGCTTGTTGGTCAACTATTATGAAGAACATGAAAACCATGATCAGGCAATGGAGGCCTTGCAAATAGAAAAATTTCCAACGAATGCTGCTGAGAAATTTAGCTCCCACAGAGAGTTAGATCAATTCTTGAAAGATCTTAGTCCGAGAGAAACACAAGATCTTGGAGCTCAGGAATTGATGGAAAAATTACGTGAATTTAGAATCAAGAGATAAATAACCAATAAGATTAAATTGACTCCATTAAAAAAAATTAAGAGAATTTGAAAGTTATCGAAAAAGAATAAGACAAATGAAACAGGAAAACCAGAAAATAATCTTTTCGCCAACAGACCTTGCAAATCACCTTAGTTGCAATTACATCACCGTGCTAAACAAAAAAGTACTACAAGGTGAAATAGAAAGACCAAAGGTCGAGAATCGGGTTCTAGATTCATTAAGGCAAAAAGGCCTCGAATTTGAGGATAACTTTTTGACTAAACTCATCAACGATGGCCTTAATGTGGTTAAAATTGAACAAAAGGATCCTTTAGCGGAAGAAAATACTATAAAAGCCATGAAAAATGGGGCGGATGTTATTTTTCAAGCGCGCTTAGTAGAAAAAGACCAATGGGCAGGTTGGTCTGACTTTGTTTTAAAGGTTCCCGGCCAAAGCGATTTAGGCAATTGGCAATATGAAGTAATGGACACAAAATTGTCTAACGAAACCCGCGCTGGAGCAATTTTACAAATCTCGTTATACTCTGAAAAGATTGGAGCCATCCAAGGAAAAATGCCTTTATATATGCACATCGAAAAACCAGACGGGCGGTCCACTTTTCGCGTAGATGAGTATATGGCCTATTTCCGATTAGCCAAAAAAAGACTCGTGGAAGCCATCGAAGATGAAAACTTTACTGGCTACCCAGAACCTATTACACATTGCGACATATGTAATTGGTTTCTTTATTGTAATAAAAAACGAAGACAAGATGATCATCTTGGATTCATTGCCAACATGGGCAAGTCGCAGATCAAAGAAGTACGAAGACAAAACATTTTTACACTAAAGGATATGGCTCAAGCACCCTATCCCTTACCATTTAAACCTAGCAGAGGAAACATTGAAACCTTAAACAAACTAAGGGAGCAAGCAAGATTGCAATTGGAAGAAAGGGAAACAGGAGCAACAGCCTTTGAATTTTTAGAGGTTGAAGAAAACCGAGGTTTAAATCTATTGCCAGCACCCAATAAACATGACATTTACCTCGATTTAGAGGGAGATACCATGGTTGAACCGGATGGAAGGGAATATTTGTTTGGATGGATCTATCAAAATGAATACCATTCAATTTGGGCTGAAACAGCAGAAAGAGAACTTGAAGGGTTTGAGGATTTTATGGACTTTGCTTATGGGGTCAAATTAGCAAATCCCGACATGCATATTTACCACTATGCCCCCTACGAAGTTACAGCCTTTAAAAGGCTCATGGGAAAATATGCTACCAAAAGCGTTGAACTCGATTATTTTTTACGAAGTGGCGGATTTATTGATTTATATGCTGTAGTGAGACAGTCCTTGATCGCAAGTGTAGAAAAATATTCGATTAAGAATTTAGAAAAATTTTATGATTTTGAGCGGGAGATGGAACTGCGTGAACTAGGAAAAATTAAGGCAGAATACGAGTTTTTATTGGAAAGTGATTGCCTCGAGGCCGTTGATCCCATGATGAGAGAATCGATTCAAACGTATAACTACGATGATTGTGCCTCCACGGTAAAACTTCACCAATGGCTAGAAACGCTAAGAACTAACCTTCTTAATCAAGGTAATCCTATGACAAGGCCAGTACAAGCTAGCGGCGAAGCCACGGAAAACATTAATGCATTCCAAGAACTAATTACGCCCATATTCAATGCCTTAATGGAAGATGGACGCTTGCAAACCTTGGCTTATGAAGAAAGAACCAAAGAAGAAAATGCCAATTACATTTTAGCACATATGCTTGATTGGTATAATCGGGAAGACAAAAGCGTTTGGTGGGAGTACTATGAATTAAAAAACTCCCTATTGGATGAATTATTTGAAAACCGGAAGGCCATATCCTATTTAATAAATTCAAATAATCGATTTCAAGTTAAAAGAAGTTTTGTAGACAGTTATACATTCCCTAAGCAAGAGGCCGATATAAAAAGCGGCGAAAAGGTTAAGCTACAAACAGGCCAAGAATTTGGCGAGGTTTATATGATCGATCATCGATCACAAACGATACAAATCAAAAAAAATAATAAATTTTTAGATGTGCATCCTGATGGGATTATTAAATCCGACTACTATGATCCCAAGGACAAAAAAATGTCGATTGTAGATTTAGCCAAATGGGTATCGGAAAACGGAATTGATCATCCATCTAATGAATTTAAAAGTGCGCGCGAATTATTACTTAATCATATTCCAAATACGACAGAACCTGTACATCCCGAAGAAGATTTTATTGCAAAATCGATAGATTGGGCACTAAAACTTGATCATAGTACCTTGCCTACTCAAGGTCCTCCAGGAACAGGCAAGTCCTTTACCTGTAGCCATATGATCATTGGTCTTATTCAGGAAGGAAAAAAAATAGGGATTTCGGCGATGAGCCACAAGGTGATTCAAAACCTATTGTATAAAATTGATGAAATCATTCTAGAGCAAAATTTGACCATATCCATTGTACAAAAAGTATCCCCTAATTTTGAAGGGGAAGAACGCTGGTTCACGAGTTCAAAAAATCCTGACATTTTTGCCCAAATGGGAAATGCTAATATCCTTGCCGGAACCCCATTCATGTGGAGCCATCCTAGTTTTATTGATTCGGTAGATTACCTCATTATTGATGAGGCGGGTCAACTATCATTAATCGATACGCTATCCATCGCAAGAGCGGGTAAGAACTTGATTTTATTAGGAGATCCGCAGCAATTACAACAACCCGTCGTAGGTGTTCATCCAGCCGGAACCGAGGTGTCAGCACTTCAGCATATTTTAGGCGAGCATCAAACAATTTCAGACGAACAAGGTATTTTCCTAGCAAAAACCTGGCGACTTCATCCTGACATTTGTGAATTTATTTCTGAAATGTTCTATG
>JBIKRO010000119.1:0-5797 GCA_044349095.1 Aquirufa sp.
GACTTCGTATTCCCGATAAATGTCAATAACTTGAACAAAAATTAAATTATTTATGAAGCGAATATTAGTCTTGTTTTTCCTTTTTTCTACGATTCATTTGAGCCAAGCACAAAAAGTCTTGGAAGTTCCTGGATTTAATCAATTTGCTAAGATCGATACGTTAGGAATATCCATTTTACCGAGCGGTCGATATGTGAAACCTGCTGGAAAAACCACCAGAATTACCAATGATCCATATGGTATGGCGATTAGCCAAGATGGAAAATGGGCTATAACCTTGCATAATGGGGCTTTTACCCGCATTGATTTACGTACAAATCAAGCCATTCGCTTTCCGAAATTTGGTACTCCCGGTAAGCTTTCCCCTTACGGGAAGAGTTCTTTTTTAGGTGTCGTTTTTTCCATGGATAGCCAAAAAGTTTATTTAAGTGGTGGAGACGCAGGTACTATACTTGAATTAGACGTTCAATCGGCCAAAGTCCTACGAACCTTTAGTTTAGATGGAGATGTGTTAGGAGTCAAATATGAAGATAGTTTTACCTCTGATTTAACTATTTCGCCTACACAAAATGAATTGCTTGTTCTAGACCGAGCTAATTTTCGTATGGTTCGCATCAGTTTGACGGACGGGAAATTGTTGCACAGCATCCCTACGGGTAGATTGCCTTTTGGAGTTACTTTAAGTTTAGATCAAAAATATGCCTTTGTAGCCAATGTGGGTATGTATTCATATCCTTTAGTGGAGGGGACCAACCTGCTAAATTTAAAATCCCAGTACATACCGTATCATCCTTATGGAAATGATACTAAAGAATCGCGCGAAGGTACGGTGATTGATGGAAAAAAGATTCCTGGTTTAGGCGATCCTAGATCCGATGAGGCCATGAGTGTATTCCAAATTGACCTCCAGACAAATAAAATTGTTAAAAAATATAAGCCTGGATTCCAATTGGGTGAAATGGTGGAGGAAATGGAAGTGGTTGGCGGTTCTAGTCCCAATTCACTCGCTGTAGGTTCAAAATTTGCCTATGTGAGCAATGCAACCAATGATAATATTGCGGTTTTGGACTTTAAAACGCAAAAAATTAAGAGTCACATTCCGATTCAGCTTTCACCCTTATTAGACAAAAGAAGGGGTTATTTGCCCTTTGGACTATGTCTTTCCAAAGATGAAAAAACCCTTTATGTTACTTGTTTAGGCTTAAACGCGGTAGCGGTAATCGATGTAATATCGATGAAAACCAAAGGTTTCATTCCCACCGGCTGGGGCCCTACGCGTGTTTTACTATCTGCGGATGAAAAATCGATGTTCATAAGCTCTAGTAGGGGATATGGGGCAGGGCAAAATGGGGGAAAGGGGTTTGTAACTCCTGTCCAAGGGGCGTATGTTGGCGATATTCAATTGGGCACGTTCCAACAATTAAAAACCCCCAATGCGGCCGAGCTAGCAAAATACACGCAAGAGGTTTTGTCTTACACTTTTGTTGAGAAATCGATAGCTAATCGGGGTAATAAAACTTTCAATATTCAAGGAAACCCTGATTCTCCAATCAAGCATATTGTCTACATCACGAAGGAAAATCGTACCTATGACGAGATTTTTGGCCAATTTAAAGGGGCTAATGGTGATTCTACCATTGCTCGTTATGGGTTGGGAAGAACAGTAAGGGATTCAGCGCATGTGTTTGAAAATGTGGATGTTATGCCCAATCATCATTTGATTTCAAAGGCATTTTCCATGAGTGATAATTTTTACTGCGACAGTGACGCTTCCATTCATGGACATCACTGGATGATGGGTGTCATTCCCAATGAATGGGTGGAAACCAATTCTAGTGTTTCAAAATCTGCTAAAATATTTTCGAAAGCACCTGGTAGGCGTTTTCCTGGTTCAACGGGGAGTATGGATCCTGAAGATTTTGCTGAGGTGGGTGGCATTTGGGAGGCCTTAGAAAGAAAAAATGTATCGTTTTATAATTTTGGGGAGGCGAATGAAACAGGGCATGTGCGCGAAGATTGGTTTGATACCTTGACTGGAGCGGGTCATGTGGTCATGGTGCCGATGCAAAAAGCCTTATATAGTCGTACCAGCCATAATTATGCAGGATTTAATACAAGTATTCCGGACCAATTTAGAGTGGCACAATTTGAAGAAGAATTCACCAAAATGTGGTTGAAAGGGAAGGAGAAAATGCCTTCTTTAGTGACGATCCAACTGCCCAATGATCATGGGACTGATCCAAGTGCTGTCGATGGATTTCCATTCAATGAATCTTATATGGCTGATAACGATCTTGCTTTGGGCCGTATGCTTCAGTTTTTATCGCACACGCCTTATTGGAAAAACATGTTGGTCATTGTGACAGAAGATGATCCACAAGGAGGCGTCGACCACATAGATGCACACAGAAGTGTTTTGATGTTGGCCGGTCCGTACGTGAAACGTGATTATGTGTCGCATAAACATGCTAATTTTGGATCAATTTTGCGGGTTATTTATACTTTATTGGGTATTCCTCCTGTGAATCATTATGATCAAACGGCTAGTATATTGGACGACTTTTTTGTGGAGAAACCTAATTTCAAACCATATCAATTTGTTTTTCCTGATAAACGGATTTTCGATGCGGATAAGACCATGATAAAATATAATCGGACGATCGACTGGCGTAAGATTAAGAAGACGGTTGAGATGGATGATGTGGATGATGCTAGAAAAAACTTTTAAATTTGTACTTTAATTTTTTGATTTATAGTTTAATTGAAATTTTTAAATAATTTTTAATGTAATTTTGACAAATTTTAAATTTTAATCCCTTACCAAAATGAAAAATGTATTAATGATTGTTGGCCTTATGGCTTTAGGTTTTACTGCTACTGCACAAAAGTGGAGTGTTGATAAAGCTCATTCTAAAGTAGGTTTTAGTGTTGTTCACTTAATGCTTTCTGATGTTGAAGGTTCATTTAAAATCTCTGATGCTACTTTAACAGCTTCTAAAGATGATTTTACAGATGCTCAATTTGAGTTGACTGCTGATGTTAATTCAGTATTTACAGAACAAGAACGCCGTGATACTCACTTGAAAAGCCCTGACTTTTTTGATGCAGCTAAATTTTCTTCTATCATTTTCAAGAGTAATTCATTCAAGAAAGTGGCTGATCGCAAGTATAAGTTGACAGGCGAATTAACTATGCACGGAGTAACTAAATTAGTGACTTTGGATGGTACTTTAAACGGTGTGTCGACCAACAAAGCAGGAAAAAAAATCGCTGGATTTAAGTTTACTGGAACTTTGAATCGTACGGCATTTGGTGTTGGTTCAATGCCAGCAGCTGTTGTAGGCGAAGAAATTGAATTAAAAGCGAACGGAGAATTTGTTCAAAACTAATTTTATTGAATGTATAAGGAAAGGCGATCCAATGGGTCGCCTTTTTTTTATGCCGTTTTTTTCTCCCGGATGAGCCATAGTAAAAGGAAGCAAACACTTCCATTTAATATCAACTTAGCGAAGCCAAATCCTCCAAATAAGGATTGCGATTGGGTTTCTAAGATAAAAGTCAAAATGGGTGAGCCCACACAAACGATAGGGACTAGTTTATCTCGGACTTGTAATTTGGTAAATAAACCAAACGAAAATAATCCTAATAAGGGCCCATAGGTATATCCTGCAAGATTAAATACCGCTGCGATCAATTCTTGGTTGTTGAATAAGTGGAACAAACCGATCACCACAAAAAACAAAAGCGAAAACCCCAAGTGTACACGGTGTTTAAGCTTAGTTCTTTTTTCCTCTTTGAACTTTTCAATACTTAAGAAATCAATGCAAAATGATGTAGTTAAAGCGGTTAATGCGGAATCCGAACTCGCGTATGATGCGGCTATAATCCCTAGCAAAAAAGTCACAGCAGCTAGGGTGCCAAATTGGCCTCCCAATGCGAGCATCGGGTACAATTCGTCTGTTTTTGCGGGTATGGATATATGATTTGCCTGCGCATATATGTACAATAAAGCCCCTAAAGACAAGAAAAGTATGTTGATAAAAAGCAATACCCAATAAAACCAAAACATGTTCTTTTGAGCTTCGCCTATCGACTTACAGGTCAAGTTCTTTTGCATTAGATCTTGGTCTAAGCCCGTCATGACAATGGCAATGAAAACTCCGGCAAAGAAATCTTTCCCAAAAAAATGCGGGTTTTTCCAATCCCATTCAAACATATGGGAATATTTGCTATCCGAAATGGTTTGAATCATATCCCCTAAACCCATGTTCATTTGTTGGCCCACTAAATAAATCGTAATAAATAGGGCAATCAGTAGAAATAGTGTTTGCAAGGTATCGGTCCAAATAATGGTTTGTACCCCTCCACGATGCGTATACAACCAAATAAGCGCGATGGAAATGAAAACGGTGACGACGAAAGGAACGCCAATGGGCGCAAAAATAGCTATTTGGAGTACATTGACAGCTAAATACAACCTGGCTGCAGAACCGATGGTCCTAGATAACAAAAAGAATGCTGAGCCAGTTTTATAGGACCAAAAGCCGAATCTTTTTTCTAGATAGCCATAGATCGAGATCAGATTCATTCGATAATATAGAGGCATTAGAACTAGCGCAATAGTTAAATAGCCTAAGGAATGCCCTAAGATTAATTGGAAATAAGTGAATGAAGTTTTGCCTACGGCCCCCGGAACGGAAATAAAAGTTAATCCTGAGATGGAAGTACCGATCATCCCAAAGGCTACCAACCACCATGGGGATTGTCTATTGGCCGTGAAAAATGCATTTGTATCAGCACCTTTTGACGTATAATACGAGATGACCAAAAGTAACGCAAAATAGATGGCTAGAATTCCACCGGCTAATTGGACAGACATAGGTGATTAAAAGGATTTTTTTTTAAATTTGTCTTAGGGCTTTTTTAATTGAATCAAAAATATGGAATTCTCCGTAGATAACGTTTCTCAATTTCATTTTTCTTTTGGCAACCAAGAGAAATGGCAGGAAGAAATTTCGGTTCAGGTGGAGGAGGAAGTTGTGCCCGCACATCAATTGGTCGTATATAATGATGAGGTTAATTCGTTTGAATATGTGATTTTAACCTTGATTGAAGTGTGTGATCATACGGCCGAACAAGCGGAGCAATGTACCTTGATGATTCATTTCAAAGGTAAATGTGGCGTAAAATCAGGAGAATTTGACGAATTGGTGTCTATGAGAAATGAGATTTGCCGCAGAGGCATTTCCGCAGAAATTGAATCTTTTCAAAACTAATATGATGCATACCTATCCTTCTCGAATCATTGAACAGGCCGTAGAGGAAATTTCTAAACTGCCGGGGATAGGTAAAAAATCAGCTTTACGGTTAGCTTTACACTTGTTAAAGCGTCCTGAATCACAATCATTGCAGTTGGCCCACGCAGTAGTCCAATTACGTACCGAAACGCGCTATTGCCCTAAATGCCACATGATTTCGGATGGTGATTTGTGTGGAATTTGTGCTAGCAATAAGCGTGATGAATCTATTTTGATGGTGGTGGAAGATTTAAGAGATGTTTTAGCGATCGAAAATACGGGACAATACACAGGACTTTATCATGTGCTTGGCGGAATTATATCTCCTTTATCAGGGATATCTCCCTCGGATTTGACGATTGAGTCGTTGGTTGCTCGAGTGGCCTCAGGAGAGGTTAAAGAAGTGATTTTAGGATTAAGCCCAACGATGGAAGGGGATACAACCGCGTTTTATTTAACAAAAAAATTAGCAGATTACTCCATTAAAATATCAACGATCG
>JBIKRO010000052.1:0-19511 GCA_044349095.1 Aquirufa sp.
TTATTACCAGTCAATAATGCTTGCATAATCGTCGTAACATTAAAAGAATATGTATTGGTAAACGAATTATAAGTAGCCGTTTGAACTCCTGAAGCACCTTCAGCCACAAAGTATTTAAGCCCATACGTATTTCTTATAGGTCTATTAGAACCATCCGACTCGATTAAGGATAATTGGCCTATCGTCTGACCCAAATCCAAATTATCTACCCCTTGGAAAACTAATTCAGCCTTATTAACCGCTACGTTATTGTTTCCTTTCAACTTAGTTAAATAAGGCAAATCGATTTTCGTCACAATGCCCGTTCCCGATTGAACGTACGTAGTGTTATTCGTTTTGAGTGAAGATATTTTATCCCCAGACTTCACTAAGTTAGCTAACAACCCTACTTTTTTAGACCTAATCTGGTTGAAACGCGCGTTGAACTCAGGCGTATACGTATTCGATAAGCTGAAATAATAGTTTAAATAATACTTTAAAGTATCTCCTGGGTTGTGCCAATGCAAAGTCATTTTGGAATAAGCAGGTGAGAAATTTAATAAAGCCGCTTTCTTCGTTTCGGCTGTCTGAATATAAAAACCTTTAAAAAAATCTCTAAATGAAGACCCTCCTCCAGAAATAGCTTTATCCTTATACTTCGATATTAATTCCTTGCCTAAAGCCAATCCAATATGAAATTTTAATGTATCATATTGAACTGAATCACCATTGACCGATTTAGCATAAAGTGGTTTAGGAGTAAAAGTATGAGTCTTTAATACCTCAGGAAAATAAGCAACGGTAGAATTAGTAAAATAATTTAAAGTTCTACTCAAACTATCCTTCAATCGATAAACATTTATGCTCTGCGGCTGAGTTATATCACCCTGAAAATTAGTATAAACCAAAGACATTTTCAATGAATCCAAAATAGAATTCTCTTTGGAATTCAAAGTGTCTGCATTAGCTATCTGTGCGAAAACATCAGACGTTACATAACCCAGTTCAGGATGGAAATAAGAACCCAACAACAAGGAATTATTGGCCCCAGTGTAAATGGAATCAATCAAAACCGTGGATGAATTAACGGTTAATGTATCCGTGTAATTTAGTCCCACCTCCACACTAAAAAGGTCGGAACCTATTTCTTTAGGATCATCACAGGAGGACAGGAAAAGGGAAATAATCCCCAACCATTTAAGCGCCGGCCATCTCAATGTAAGCTTTTTCAAAGAAATCGAGGTCATTTTCGGCAATATTTTGGTGGGTTTTTTCTTTATGTTCATCAATAATTGATTGAATGCGGGTGTTATCCACATTTTCTAAGGATACTACTTTATCGGCAAATTCCGCACCTATTTTAATAAATGCATGATAATCAGAGGTAGCTAAGCTACCCAAATGTGCTTCATCTAAATCTCCAATTTTAACTTTTTCCAACAAGTCGTCATTTGAAAACGTAAAATCAAACGCAGAATTGTGTGGAGAAAAAATAGTTTTGGAATCTTTATAAATAGGGTGATTGCGGTAATGCGTGGAAATATATAAAGGCACTAAACTCGACATCCAATCATTGCAATGAATGACATCTGGCGCCCAGCCTAATTTAATAACAGTTTCTAAAGCTCCTTTGCAGAAAAATATAGCCCTTTCGTGATTGTCAGGATAAAAATCTCCCTCTTTATCATTTAAGATATATTTTCTTTGATAATAATCCTCATTATCGATAAAGTAAACTTGTAATTTAGCTGCCGGAATACTGGCCACCTTTATGGTTAAAGGTTTCTCCTCATCGCCCATCGGAATTGTAATTCCTGAGAGTCGGACTACCTCATGCAATCGATTTTTTCGTTCGTTTATAGAACCAAATCTTGGAACCAATATTCTGATCTCCATTCCTCTCTCCTGCATAGCAGTAGGAAGATTGCGAACAAAACTGGCAATTTGTGATGTGTTTAGAAAGGGATCAACCTCGCTCGAAACGTAAAGAATACGTAATTTGGCCATTCTAAAATTATTTATGGGGAAAAATTATCCCAAAAAAACAATGCAAAAGTACAAAAAAATTATCGCATTTCCTCACCATTATTAGTCTAAAGGTCTTTATTTTGCTAATTGATTTATTATCTAACCAAATTTCATGCTAAAATCGATCATAAAGTATCTTTTCTCTACTGCATTAGCCCTAGGCTTGTTGTATTGGGCATTCTCGTCAAGTAACATACAGTGGCAAGATATATTTGATACGTTCGCGGTGGCCAACTACCAATGGATTCTGTTATCCATCTTCATTTCTGTTTTTTCACACGTTTTACGTGCATGGCGCTGGGAAGCTTTGCTCGGCGCAATGAATTTTTACCCAGGGACACTGAGAACCTTTTCTGCAGTCATGATTGGCTACTTTGCCAATTTCATCGTTCCAAGAATGGGTGAGGTTTCTAGGTGTGGGTCGCTTACCAAAACCGCTAGCATTCCATTCACACAATCATTTGGGACAGTCATCACGGAGAGGATTGTCGACTTGCTCGGCCTACTCTTTATTGTTTTTATCGCCTTTTTTATTGCCTGGGAGCCGATGCAACAATATTTATTCCCAAATGCTACGATTCCGTCAACTTACTTGATCGTGTCAACGGTATTGGTTTTAGGTGCTTTAATTATTTTACTAGTATTATTTAAAAATAAAATTGAAAAAATTTGGGTATCCTTTACGTCAAATAATAAATTGGGCAAAATTTTAGCAGGCTGGATCGTCGGTATTTTAAGCATCAAAGATGTCAAAAACCCTCAAAAATTCATTTTCTACTCAGTGCTAATTTGGGTTTGCTATTACCTTAACGCCTATGTGCTATTGTTAGCCTTCCCCGTAAGTCAATCCCTCAGCCTTTCAGCCGGATTAATGGTTTTAGTCATGGGGACTTTTGGCATGGCCACACCCACACAAGGCGGAATTGGCGCCTACCATAAATTGGTTTCCGCCACATTGGTCTTTTATTTAATACCAGTGAAGGACGCAACTGTACTAGCGACCTTTTTTCATGGAACCCAAATGGTCACCATTTTGTTATTGGGCGGATTAAGTTTTATCTTAACCTTATTTTTAACACAAATCGATGCAAAACCCATTGAGTCAAAGTAAAATCTTAGATCTTATTTCGGCCATAGACCAAAGAAATAAGTGGAAGTCTGATGAAAATGAACGCGTTGTTTTCACAAATGGATGCTTTGACATTTTGCATTTAGGCCATGTCGATTACCTTGAAAAATCGAGTATGAGCGGCACGAAACTGATCGTAGGAGTCAACTCAGACCGTTCCGTCAAAGAATTAAAGGGACCCGAAAGACCTGTCAATACGGAATATGCCCGAGCAAGATTAATTGCAGCTTTGGGTTTTGTTTCTATGGTCATTATCTTTGATGAAGATACGCCTTTGGATCTCATCAAAATATTAAAACCGGATGTGTTAATGAAGGGAAACGATTATAATTTAGAAACCATCGTGGGAGCCAAAGAGGTTCTGGAATACGGTGGCGAAGTACTAACCATACCATTGGTTCCTGATTATTCAACCACTGGAATTATTCAAAAACTAAAAAACTAAAATTATGTACATTATCGCTATTTTATTTGGAGTGGCCGGAATGTTAATTTCCTGGAGATTGAAATCAAAATTTCAAAAATATGCCCAAGAGCCTTTGCAAAGTAATTTTTCTGGCCAAGAAATTGCCGAAAAAATGCTAGCTGATCATGGAATTTCGGATGTTCGTGTCATATCGGTTGAGGGCCAATTAACAGACCATTACAATCCTGCTGACAAAACTGTGAACTTATCTAATGATGTTTTTCACGGTCGAAATGCCGCTGCCGCCGCAGTTTCAGCGCACGAATGTGGTCACGCAGTCCAGCATGCCCGAGCTTATTCTTTTTTAGAATTCAGAAGTGCTATGGTTCCCATGTTAAATATAGCTAATGGATTTATGCCCATCTTATTGATGATCGGCATGTTTGTACTTTATTCCACGGGAAGTGTGCTTCTCTTGACCATTGGCGTTGCGCTTTTTGCCCTTGCTACGCTCTTTAGCTTTGTTACTTTGCCTGTTGAATTTGACGCGTCAAATCGCGCTTTGGCTTGGATAAAAGAAAAAGGAATTGTTACGCCGACTGAATATGAAATGTCAAAAGATGCACTTTGGTGGGCAGCTATGACGTATGTGGTCGCCGCATTAGGCATGTTAGCCCAATTGCTTTACTACTTAAACTTATTAGGTGGACGTAGAGGAGATGATTAATGTCAATGATTATAATTATAAAAAAATGCCTCAAGATCCTTGAGGCATTTTTTTTATACGTTCAATTTACTTTTCCGATAACTATATCCGAAGTAGATCAATAATCCGGCCAAGCACCAATACAAAAAGCGCTCCCAATTCATTGCTCCCATTTGAGTCATTAAATACAGGTTCACCAAAAGGCCCAATACAGGTATTAATGAAAGATTATGCGTCACACTGAAAAAGGATATAATAGCCCAAATCAAGAAAAAACAAGTCATAATCACATGATCTGCCTTTTCCGCACCACTCCATATCCCCGTAAACCATTGTTGCCACGCACTTAACGTCGGCAATGAGAGATATAAAGCAAGCACTAAAGAAAGTCCAACATAATATTTAGCATTGATATACGGAATTTTGAACTTTGATTTTTTCTGATTTTCAGGGTCTAAATCTAAAATTAACACGCCCCCACAAACCAGCACAAAAGCAAATAAGGTTCCTATACTGCTCAAATTTATCACTTCTTCTAAATTGGCAAATAAGGCAGGAATTCCCACCAAAACACCCGTCATGATGGTTGAAAATGACGGAGTCCTATACTTGGGATGAATGCGAGAAAATGCCTTTGGCAACAAACCATCGCGAGACATCGTCATCCAAATACGGGGTTGGCCCATTTGATAAACCAAAAGTGCACTTGTCAAAGCAATCACAGCACTCGCTGCCACCACCCCAGCCACGCCGGGTAAATTAACCTTCATAAACATAAAAGCTAACGGATCCTCAATTCCAGCTAATTCTCCCGAAGGAACAATACCTGTCAGTACTAGCGTAACCATCACATATAAAACAGTGCAAATGATTAACGCCCACATCATGGCTTTGGGAATATCTCTTTGGGGATTTTTACATTCCTCCGCGGTCGTTGATATAGAATCAAATCCAATATAAGCAAAGCAAACAGCTGCCACACTTTTTAATACTCCACTAATGCCATTGGGTGCAAATGGAGTCCAATTTTCCACTTGGACATAAAATGCTCCCACACCGACCACAATAGCAATGACCGCTAATTTAAGTACCACCAAAACATTATTCATGTTTTTGGTTTCCTTGATGCCAATGTAAACTAAATAGGTAATCGCAGCTGTGATGAGCAAAGCGGGAATGTTAGCGACAAAATGCCAACCGAAAAAAACGGGGGCTGAATTAAACGCGACAAATCCTTCGCGTACATTGACAGACATTTGCTCTAATTTCTGGCCGCCTTCTATCGCTTGTAAGGCAGCCACATGGGCTCTTTGGGCCGATAAATAATCCATAGTTAAAAATTCAGGCACATGAAATCCTAAACCCTCTAATAAATCCACAAAATATTTGGACCAAGAAATAGCAACGGCCACATTGGATATCGCATATTCAAGCAATAAATTCCAGCCCAAAATCCAGGCCATCATTTCTCCTAAGCTTGTATATGCATAGGTGTAGGCACTTCCAGAAATAGGAACTGTCGCCGCAAACCTAGCATAACAAAATGCGGTAAACATACAGGCCAAAGCTGTAAAAACGAACAATAATGAAACGGCTGGACCTCCATTCGCCGAAGCCTGGCCAATAGCAGAGAAAATACTTGCACCTATAATGGCCGCAACACCCATAAAGGTTAAATCCCGAACACCCAAATTACGGATCATGGAATGACCCGCTAATTTTTCCATTTCTACCTGATCTGAGATGATTTTATCAATGGTTTTTTTTCGAAAAAGGGATGCCCACATAATTGGATTGTTGAATGAATTTACGCCAACAAAAATACATCTTTCTTCAAGAAATTCTAATTATGTCGATTTGTCTTACCTTTGCATTATGTCAGTCGCAATTGTCATCTTAAATTTTAATGGCCGAGGTTTTCTAGAAAAATTCCTGCCAGATGTTATTTTAAATACACCGGAAGGTAAAATTTATGTGGCCGATAACGGATCCACTGACGATTCTGTTAAACTAGTTAAAGAAAAATTTCCGGAGGTTACAATCATCCAATGGGCCAACAACCTAGGCTATGCGGGTGGATATAATTTTGCCCTCAAACAAATTGAAGCAGCGTATTTTGTACTCATGAATTCAGATATTAAACCTCAAAAAGACTGGCTAAAGCCTCTTTTGAGCTTCTTTGAGATGAATCCTGCTTGTGCCGCGGTACAACCCTACCTATTGGATTTCAAGCAACCCGAATATTTTGAATATGCAGGTGCCGCTGGTGGATATTGGGATCAATTAGGTTATCCATTTAGTCGAGGTAGAATCTTTGATCATTTGGAAAAAAACGAAAATCAATATCCCACCTCATTTGTCAATTGGGCTTCGGGGGCATGTCTAATGATCAAATCAGAGCTTTTTTGGAAAGTCGGCGGTTTAGATGATTACTTTTTTGCTCACATGGAAGAAATTGATCTTTGCTGGCGCCTCCAAAGAGCCGGATATCAAATTGCTGCCGTAGCAGAAAGTCAAGTCTTACATGTAGGAGGTGGGACATTGGCCCAAGGAACCCCCTTTAAAACCTATCTTAATTTCCGCAACAACTTAATCTTACTTTACAAAAACGTAGACCCAACTCTAAAATTCAATACGATTTTCAAACGGATGATTTTAGATGGAATCGCTGGATTACGTTTTTTAATGAATCGACAATGGATGCAATTCTTAGCTGTGGTGCATGCACATTTCTACTTCTACAAGTATGTGATCTTTCACAAAAACAAACATAATTTACCGGAAAGTCTACAAAAAAATTACATTGAAAGCTACCCAGGAAATATTGTAATAGATTACTTCCTCCGAAAAATTAAGAAATTCTCAGCTTTAAAATTTTAAATATCCCAAACAGAGGGATTGTTTCTCTGGCGAAGATACCGCCTTATGTTCATCCAAAAAGCAAGGATTAAATAAATGATGATGGGAGAACCCATCGTCAAAAAAGATGTGTAGATAAAATACAATCGAATGCTACTTGAAGAAATTTTAAACTTTTCGCCTAATCGAGTACAAACTCCAAATGCCTGATTTTCAACGAAATATTTAATTTTATACATATCGATTAAATTATATCACAAAATTAGGAATAAGATCCCAAAATAACATCGTCCAAAATACAGAAAACTATTTAATTATATAAATTATTAAAATATTTATATTTATTTTAAAATAAATGTAAAAATATTTTCTTTTTTCTTGCATACAATATAATTATTTATACATTTGACCACTTAAAAGATTTAACATATCCTTAATTTCGACTTTCTCCTCTAGTTTCTCCTCTGATTTTCCAGGTTATTGATTCTATTAAAGTTTGTCGGCTTAAAGGTTTTTATCTCTCGAGGGTATTAATATTTTTAACATTTTTTTTATGCAAACTGGTAAAGTAAAATTTTTCAACGAGACGAAAGGTTTCGGATTCATCGTTGATGATCAAACAGGTGAAGACATTTTCGTACACGTAACTGGCCTTACAGGTGTTACTATCCGCGAAAATGATTCAGTATCTTATGAAGTTACTGATGGAAAGCGTGGCGCAAACGCTATCAACGTAAAGAAAATCTAATTTTCTTACGTTTTTTTGATTAGAGCAAATCAGGATTAAACAATATATATAGGATTACCTATTTAAGATTGCAAAATTGATCTCTAGTTGAAGAGAAAAAAAAAGCCCTCAGAAATGAAGGCTTTTTTTATTTTATATGTTTCTGTTTACAAACTGAATACTATTTTTCTAAAGTTCAGTAGCCCAGAGTTAAATTTAAGCCTGGAGCAAATTAAGAAATCCAGGCAATCACCTCCTCTTTAGTAGGCATGGATGAATCAATCTTCAATTTCTTTCTCATTCCACCTAAATCGTTGAAAACTTTATTTGGATTGGCTTCTTTCAAAGCATCCAATGTCAAAATTCCCATTTTTTGTAATGCTGGTATCCAAATTTCAGGTACCCCTGCGCTGATAAAATCTTGATCGGAGGATACTTCTTTCATGATTTCAGGACGCATTTGAGGGAAAAACAACACCTCTTGAATCGAGGATTGATTCGTCATCAACATCGTCAATCGGTCTATTCCGATCCCAATACCCGACGTAGGTGGCATCGCATACTCCAATGAACGTATAAAATCATAATCCATCGCCATCGCCTCATCATCACCTTTTTCAGCTAATTTTAGTTGGTCCTCAAACCGCTCTTTTTGATCAATCGGATCATTTAATTCAGAATAAGCATTTGCTATTTCTTTGCCGTTTACAAAAAGTTCGAAACGTTCAACTAAACCCTCTTTCGATCTATGCTTTTTCGTTAGGGGAGACATTTCGACAGGGTAATCAATAATGAATGTGGGCTGAATTAAATTAGCTTCTACCTTCTCACCAAAAAGCTCGTCGATCAATTTACCTTTTCCCATCTGAGCATCCACTTCCATCCCAAAAGATGTACATTTTGCTCTTAATTCATCTTCTGAAAGCTCATCTACATTCACACCAGAATATTTCAAAATAGCTTCTGAAATACTTAATCGAGGATATGGGCCAGCAAATTCAATGTGATTATCTCCCACTGCAATCTTCGTTTGACCATGTAAGGTCAAAGTTACCTTTTCAAAAATCTCCTCGGTCAAATTCATCATCCAGTGGTAATCTTTGTAAGCTACATAAAATTCCAAAGAGGTAAATTCAGGGTTATGGGTCCTATCCATCCCTTCATTTCTAAACATTTTACCAAACTCATACACTCCATCAAATCCCCCTACAATCAAACGCTTTAAATAAAGTTCATTAGCAATGCGCAAAAACAAAGGCATGTCCAATGTATTGTGATGTGTTTTAAAGGGTCTCGCAGAGGCGCCCCCATGAACAGATTGCAAGACAGGAGTTTCCACTTCTAACCAACCTCTTTGGTCAAACATCGTCCGCATCGTCGAAATGATCTTAGCACGTTTGACGAAAATATCTTTAATGGAAGGATTTACAATCAAATCCACATATCGTTGGCGATACCTCATTTCGGGATCTGAAAAGGCATCATACGTTTGGCCATCCGCTTCCTTAACCACTGGCAGTGGCTTTAGAGCTTTGGAAAGCAAGGTAAATTCACGCACATGAACAGAAATCTCCCCTACTTGGGTCATAAAAGCATAGCCCTTAATTCCTATAATATCGCCAATATCCAGGAGGCGTTTAAATACGGTATTGTATAACGTTTTATCCTCTCCTGGGCACAAATCATCTCTTCTAAAATACAATTGAATACGTCCATTGGCATCTTGTAATTCAGCAAATGAAGCATTTCCCATGATGCGAAATCCCATTAATCGACCTGCTAAACTCACTTCTTGGAAGTTATTTAATTCAGGTTTATATTCGGCCAAAATCTGAGAAGAATAATGGCTAACCAAAAATGCCGCTGCAGGATAGGGATCGATTCCCATGCCAATGAGTTCCTGTCTTTTTTGACGTCTCAATAATTCTTGCTCACTTAATATCATACTACATTTATATTTTCAAAGGGCAAAAATAACCAAATCATTTGGCAAATAAAACTGATCAGCAACGAAGGTGAAAACTTAAAACTTGTTAATAAAATTCGAAACGATAAACAATTGAGTACATTTTTACGTTAAATTCGCACATTCAAAATCAATTAATAAAAGATCCTTATAAATGAAAAATCAATTAAAATCCTATGTAGTCATTGCGCTTTTATCTAGTGGAATTTCTTTAGGCGCATTTCAATTATTTAATTTGGGTTCAAAAAATACATTAGGCGAAGTTCCTTCTGCATTTACAAACACGGCCTCGAGCATCAACATTCCAGGTAATCCAGGAGAATTTACATACGCAGCCGAAAAATCAACCCCTTCTGTTGTTCACATCAAAACCAAAATGGAACAGAGATCGCGCCAGCAATTTTCCAGTCCATTGGACGATTTATTTGGCGGATTTGGTGATCCATTTGGTGGTGGAGGCGGCGGAGGTCGAAGACAATCACCTCAGCAACAAGAAGCTTCAGGCTCCGGTGTGATCATAAGCGCCGACGGATATATTGTCACAAATAATCACGTAGTAGCTGAAGCAAGTGAGATTTCAGTGATCTTGAATGATAAAAGAGAATTTAAAGCAAAGGTTATTTCCACGGATCCTTCTTCTGACTTAGCCGTTATCCAAATTAAAGCCAGTGGCCTTCCTTTCCTAACTTTTGGGGATTCAGATGCATTAAGAGTGGGGGAATGGGTATTAGCCGTGGGGAATCCATTTAACTTAGAATCAACAGTGACGGCAGGGATTGTTTCTGCCAAAGGTCGTCAAAATATCATCGACCGCGAAGGGGACATTAACCCACTAGAATCATTTATTCAAACGGATGCCGCGGTTAATCCAGGGAATTCGGGGGGTGCGCTTGTCAATTTAAAAGGCGAGTTGATCGGTATTAACACCGCTATTTACTCACGTACGGGCCAATTTGCAGGCTATTCATTTGCAGTACCCGTCAGTATTGTCAAAAAAGTTTCAGGCGATTTAATCAAATATGGCAACGTACAAAGAGGTTTTCTGGGAGTTAATATCCTAGAGGTAAACTCGAAATTAGTCGATGAGAAAGATCTAAAAGTGAAAGATGGAGTATATGTAGGTGGATTTGCTGAAAATTCGGCAGCGAAAGATGCCGGCATTAAAATCAATGATGTGATCATAAAAATTGACGGCGTGGATACAAAATCAACAGCCAAGCTCATGGAAATCGTTGGCAGAAAAAGACCAGGTGAATCATTAAACGTTTCTGTTAATCGCGATGGTCAAATCAAAGAATTCAATGTTACCCTAAAGAATAAAGATGGAAATACATCCATACTGAAAGGAGACATCGGTGAAACATATAAGTCGGAGTTCTTAGGTGCTAAATTTGGTTCATTAAGTAGCGCCGACAAAGAAAAGTTTAAGTTGAGCTCTGGGGTTAAGGTTGTAGAAGTTACAACAGATGGACGATTAGAAATGTATGGCTTATCCAAAGGATCCATCATTACCAAAATAAACGATAAGGCAGTCAATAGCCCTAAAGAAGCTACGGAATTATTAGAAGCTAGAAGAGGCCGTATTAAATTAGAGGGAATAGATGTAGACGGATCTAGATTTATTTACGTGCTTTAAACCCAGATTTCAGGTGAATCGTTTACCTGATTTCAACATCTAATTTTCCTACAAACAAAAAACCCGAAGCGAATGCTTCGGGTTTTTTTAATGCTTTAAATATATATAATTAAGATTTATATAAAACTTGTTTTACTGCTTTAATCGTTCTTTCTACACTCGGCAAAATTTCTTCGATTAACGTGGGCGCATAAGGCAAAGGCAAATCACGTGAATTTACACGAATGACCGGTGCATCTAAGAAATCAAAAGCCCAGCGCTGTAAATGATAAGCGATTTCAGAAGAAATAGCAGCCAATGGATTTGCTTCTTCAACCACCACACAGCGATTGGTTTTTTTCACAGATTCCACCACTGTCAAATAATCAATAGGGCGAACGCTACGTAAATCAATGACCTCGACCGAAATTCCTTGCTTCTCCAACTCCTCTACGGCGGGCATCACCACACGAGATAACATTTTGCCGAAAGTCACTAGAGTGACGTCTTTACCTGCTTTCACAATATTGGCTTTTCCAATCGGGATCAAATATTCTCCATCTGGAACTAAACCTTTATCTCCATACATTACTTCCGACTCCATAAAAATAACGGGGTCATTGTCACGAATAGAAGCTTTCAACAAACCTTTTGCATCCGCTGGATTTGATGGAACAACCACTTTTAAACCAGGTGTATTGGCAAACCAATTTTCAAAATTAGATGAATGTTGAGATGACAATTGGCCCGCATTTCCAGTCGGTCCTCTAAAAACAATCGGACAAGAATATTGCCCACCTGACATGGACATGATTTTTGAAGCCGAATTAATTACTTGGTCTATGGCAACCAAAGAAAAATTGAATGTCATGAATTCTACGATGGGCCTTAACCCATTCGCAGCAGCACCTACTGAAATACCTCCAAATCCCAATTCAGCGATCGGCGTGTCAATTACACGCTCCGGACCAAACTCATCCAACATCCCTTGGGAAACTTTATAGGCCCCATTATATTCTGCCACCTCTTCTCCTATAAGGAAAACCGTTGAATCAGTTCGCATTTCTTCTTGCATGGCTTCACGCAAGGCTTCTCTAAATTGAATTTCTCTCATAATGATAAATTAAGTATGCAACCTAATCGGGAGCAAAATTAGGCAAGAAAATGCATACAACAAAACCAAAATTAGGTTTCTCATGCTCCCAATTTGATAAATTCTAGGTATTTTTGATAATAATTAGAATTTCAACGCAAATGACCGTTAAAATAGCACCCATTTCTGAATCATTGGCCACTTTTTTTGCCCAGAACGATTATTCGCATATCGCTATTTTGGTCGATGAATTTACTAACAAATATTGTTTGCCCATCATTCAAGATTTGTTGCCATCCAATTTCACCAAAATTCTAATTAAATCTGGAGAGCATCATAAAAACTTAGCTACGTGTGAACGAGTTTGGGATCGAATGACGCAAGCCAATATGGATCGACATAGTTTATTGGTCAATTTAGGTGGTGGGGTCATAGGTGATTTGGGAGGTTTTTGTGCCTCCACCTACAAAAGAGGAATCGATTTTATTCAAATTCCCACCACATTATTAGCACAAGTAGACGCAAGTGTAGGAGGAAAGTTAGGTATCGATTTCCATGGCCTTAAAAATCATATCGGAGTTTTCCAATTACCTAAAACGGTGTTAATTGATCCGAAATTTATTGACACCCTATCGATCCAACAAAAAAAATCTGGCTTTGCTGAAATTATCAAGCATTGTTTAATTCGCGATGAGCAAGAATGGAATTTGATACGCCAACAAAGTTTCGAGGAATTGGATTTATCTAAACTAATTGCTCATTCGGTTGCGATCAAAGAAGCGGTGGTTTTAGAAGATCCCAAAGAAGCGGGCTTACGTAAAATTTTGAATTTTGGTCATACCTTAGGCCACGCCATTGAAACCTATTTGTTGGATAAAGGAAAAAGAAAGATTTTACATGGAGAGGCTATTGCCATCGGCATGATTGCAGAGGCATTTATTTCACATCAACGTGATTTAATTAGTCTGCAAGAACTTGAAGAAATAGAATCCTATTTATTCGAAAACTACGGTCGCGTCAAATTACACGCTGAAGAAATCTCAAAAATCATTTCATTAACCGCTCAAGATAAAAAGAACAAGGGCAAAGAAATTCGTTTTTCTTTATTGACCGGAATAGGTGATTGCGGATATGACATCCCTGTGAGCACTTCAGAAATGAAGAAGGCCATTCAGTATTACTTGAATTGATTATTCAATAACCTGCGGTACTTTAAAATATTGCTCGTTGGTATCCGGCCCCAAAGCCAATGCTTTTTCCTTAGACAAATCTTGTTTAGCCACATCCTCCCGAAATTGATTCATGGCAGGAGTCATGTGTACTAAGGGCTCCACTTGATCCGTATTTACCGCATTAAGTGCCTCCATCCAGTCAAGCACCTTGTTGATCGATTCTTGCATGGGTTCGATTTCATTCGGATTTAATTCCAAACGAGCCAAATGTGCAATCTTTAAAACATCTTCCTTATTTACTTTCATCGTCTTTCTGGATTAACTTTTTATCTTCTGGCATTTCCTTATCTAAAAAGGAATTCAATTGGTCTCGATCCATCGACGAAATGATTTGACCAAAAGAATCAATTTTCATCTCAAAACCCTCCAAATTTGGGTGTACTTTGGGTTTTTTTTCAACCGGATTAATTATTTTTTTTGCCATTTTATCTTTTGCTGAAGGTCTCAATTGCTTTTTTAAGCCGAAGCAAAACCTGATCCTTACCCCATAATTCCATTGAAATCATTAAATCCGGCCCTGCCCCATTTCCACTTAATGCTACACGTAGCATTTGCATCACCTTTCCCATTTTGATGCCCGCTTCTTCTAATTTCACCTGAATAAACGACTTAATTGCATCCGCTTCCCACAACTCCACAAATGGCAAGGTATCATTTAATACCTGTAACCCTTTTTGAGACTCTTCATTCCATTTATTTTGTACCACTTCCTCCTCATAGGCCGATGGCAATTCCGTAAACTCCTTAACTTTTTCACCTAGTTCCTGAGGAAAAGTAATTCGATCCAAAAACAAATGCACAAACGATTCCGCTTCCTTCTTAGGCAAATCAGGTAAATATTGTGCAGCTAAGCTAGTGACATCTTGTAATTTAAGGTATTGCTCGTTAAACCACTTTGCTTTATTCACGTCAAATTTAGCCCCTGCCTTATTGATTCGCTCTAATGAAAAAGCGGATATCAATTCATCTAATGAAAATAACTCCTGTTCGGTCCCTGGGTTCCAACCTAAAAAAGCTAGGAAATTAATCATCGCCGCTGGTAGATATCCCTCTTGTTTAAAGCCCTTTGAAATAACGCCTGTTTGTGGATCTTTCCATTCTAAAGGGAAGACTGGAAATCCACCTAAATCCGCATCTCTTTTGGAAAGCTTTCCATTCCCTTCCGGCTTTAAAAGTAAGGGTAAATGGGCGAATTGTGGCGGCTGCCAACCAAAAGCCTGGTACAACAATATATGCAATGGAGCTGATGGAAGCCATTCCTCTCCACGAATCACGTGCGTAATTTCCATAATATGGTCATCTACGACATTCGCTAAATGATAGGTGGGCATGCCATCCGACTTCATTAAGACTTTATCATCGATGCTTGACGTGTGAACATGTACCCAATCGCGTATGCTATCTTGGAAACGAATTTCTGCCTTGGCAGGAACCTTCAATCGAATGACATAGGGTGTGCCCGAAGCAATGATATCTTGTACTTCTTGCTCCGACATAGACAAAGAATTCTTTAATTTGACCCTTGTCAAAGCATTGTATTGAAATGCACTTCCTTTACTTTCATAAATAGCTCTCATCGCATCCAACTCCTCGGAGGTGTCAAACGCATAATACGCTTTTCCTGAATTGATTAATTCATCGGCGTACACTTTATATAACTCCTTGCGCTCGCTTTGTCGATAAGGTTCATGTGGGCCACCTACTCCGATTCCCTCGTCGGGCATAATGCCTAACCATTTTAAAGCATCTAAAATATAGTTTTCTGCACCTTCTACAAATCGAGTTTGATCTGTATCTTCAATACGTAATATAAAAGTGCCCCCTAATTTATGCGCTAATAAATAATTATATAAAGCGGTTCGAACACCTCCTATATGCAAAGCACCTGTGGGACTTGGGGCAAATCGAACTCTTAATTTTTTAGACATATTTGATTATTTATAGGCAATACAAGAAATCTCAACACGCACATTTTTGGGTAATCGAGCGACTTCTACGGTCTCACGAGCTGGTGGATTTGCCGTGAAATATTGACCATATACTCCGTTGATTTGACCAAAATGATTCATATCCTGAATAAAAATCGAACACTTTACAACATGTTCAAAAGTATATCCCGCTTCTTTTAAAATACAACCCAAGTTTTTCATGACTTGATCAGTTTCTTCTTCAATGCTTGCGCCTGATTCAAAGGCGGAAAGGGCGATTTGACCAGACACATATAAAGTACCTTGCACCTCAACAGCCTGTGAATAAGGACCTATTGGAGCAGGAGCATCTGTAGATAAAATTATTTTTTTTGTCATATCTTTGAAATGAAATGCAAGTTACCAAAATCACCTCATTTATAATAAACAAAAAAGGAATCTTCTTTATGTTGATTTCTTCACTTTGCTTTGCTTCTATGTCAGCCATGGCCAAGGATTTAAGCGAAAAGTTTTCCTCGGTGCAGTTGGTATTTTTTAGAAGTGCAGTAGGCCTCCCCTTTTTATTTACCAGTTTATGGCTTAAACCAGCCGTCCAAAAAGGCGGAAAATTGTATTTCATTATCCTTCGAGGGATACTAGGGGCCTTCACATTATATTGCTTATTTTACACGCTGGAACACCTGAGTTTATCCTTGACAAATACCTATGGCCAAGCATTTCCCTTGTTCATTGCTATATTTAGTTTTTTCATATTTCCTTCTGAAAAATTATCTCGCCAACAAATCTTGTATTTGCTTATTGGCTTTTGTGGAATCATTCTGATTTTTAGGCCAGAGACCAACGGGTCATTGTTGCATCATAGTACGGGAATTATTTATGCCATAGGAACGGCCTTAGGGTACATTGCGATCAAAGAAGCGCAAAAATATTATGACTCCAGGTGGGTGGTTATTTCATTCATGGGCGCTGGCCTAATTGCCTCAATACTTTCATTGAGCTTTGGAACGTTTACGGATCTTCCAAATAGTTTCCTGACGGGAAAGTGGATTGAACCTACTGCCAACGAGTGGTTGCTTGCCTTAATCATGGGCCTTTTGGCTCTCGGGGTACAATATTTCACTACTCAAGCCTTGTTAAATGAAAAAACAAGTATCGTGGGGGCCATTGGAAATAGTAGTGTTTTATTTTCGATCTTAATTGAAATAATTTTGGGCCATGGATTTCCGAGTCTAATCGTTTGCCTTGGTATCAGCTTAGTTGTGTATGGCAGTTTCAAAGTAAGTAAAGGAAATTAATCAAGTTCCCAAAACGGTATTCATTGACAGATTGAAAGTCAAAGAAGCTTTAAAAACTCCCGAACTATTATTCCATCTTTTGCATAGATACAAAAAAAAATCCCCCTGAAATACAGAGGGATTTTGACATTTAATCACAAGGAATTTTAGTTGCCGGTGAATTATGCAGTTGCCGAATTCATTACTTCGGTTTGTTTACGAATTGATTCTGAGTGAATCAACTTAAACAATTCCTCAATAAACTCAGGATATAAAGCTAAACCTTTGGCTTGATTTGCACGATCACTATGAAGTTGCTTCCAACGATCTAATTGCAAAACAGCAACATTGTTATCACGCTTGTACTCACCTAATTTCTCAACTACGGCCATGCGAGCGGCTAAAACTTCTAATACTTCACGATCAATGTTATCAATTTTCTCACGAAGGCTAGCTAATTCATCTGAAAAATCAGCGCCATAATTGGCATTACGCACATCCAATTCACGTAACATCTCACCCAATTTCTCGGGGGTAACTTGTTGGGACGCATCAGACCAAGCCGCATCAGGATCTCTGTGCGTCTCGATAATCATACCATCGTAATTTAAATCAAGAATTCTTTGAGATAATTCCATCAATAATGCACGCTTTCCAGCCATGTGAGATGGATCTCCGATCAATGGCATTTGAGGGAATAAACGCTTTAACTCCACCGCCATTGCCCACATAGGCGAGTTGCGGTATTTCGTTTCTTGGGCATTTGAAAAACCACGGTGTATCGCACCTAATTTCTTAATGCCTGAACCTTGAAGACGCTCAAATGCGCCTACCCAAAGTGCTAAATCTGGATTAACTGGGTTTTTAACTAATACGGGCACATCCACACCCTTAAGTGCATCGGCTAAATCTTGAACATTAAATGGATTCACCGTAGTACGGGCACCAATCCACAATACATCTACTCCGTATTTCAAAGCCAACTCAATATGCTCAGGAGTCGCAACCTCAATCGCCAATGGCAATCCAGTTTCTTTCTTCGCCTCCACTAACCACTTTAAAGCGGGTTCTCCCATTCCTTCAAAACTACCTGGACGTGTCCGTGGCTTCCAAACCCCAGCACGCATAATATGTGCATAACCCTCCGCTTTAATGCGACGAGCTGTTTCTAATACTTGCTCTTCCGTTTCAGCTGAACATGGACCCGCAATAATAAGGGGTTTTCCTTCCGTCTGAATCCATTCCTGCATAGGAATAATGTCTAAATTGGCATTCATAATACTTCTTACGTTTTCAGGCAGCTTTCGCCTGTGATTTATGATTATTTATTTAATATGATACGAATATCGGTCAATATAAACTCTTATATTTGCAAGCAATTTTGTATTAAATGACCCAAAATACTTCATCAAACGAATTGAAAAAGCTTTCCTTTGAGGACACCCACATCGCCTTTGCCTCCAAAAATAATTTCGAACTACAAAAAGCCTATTGGATTTTTGCCATAATGAATCAAAATTGGATTGTAAAGTTAGGCACTTTTTTCATCAAATTGTTCCTTTTTCTTCATTTTCCGATCAAAAAACTCATAAAAACCACGATATTCCAACAATTCTGCGGAGGAGAATCCATTGCTGATTGTGAAAATACGATTCAAGGACTTAATAAAGTTTCGATTGGAACCATCCTCGATTATTCAGTGGAGGGGGAAGAAAATGAAAAATCATTTCAAAAAACAAAAAATGAAATTTTAAGAACGATCGAGAAAGCCCATCAAGAACATTCGATACCTTTTGCGGTTTTTAAAGTCACCGGAATCTTTAGTTCAGAACTAATGGAACAATTCCAAATAAGTCCATTAGACGAAGATGATGAGGCGTCATTCGCTTTGAGCAAAGAATATTTACTTGAAATTTGCCAAAAGGCGTTTGACTTACAAGTAAAATTATTCATCGATGCGGAAGAAAGTTGGATTCAAAATTCCATCGATCTTCTTGCGTATGATATGATGGAAAAATTCAATAAAAACAGCGTTATTATTTACAATACATTCCAAATGTATCGCGTGGATATGCTTGGAAATTTGACAAATGCCATTAAATCGGCCAAAGACCAGCAATTTTACTTAGGGGTTAAATTGGTCAGAGGAGCTTATTTAGAAAAAGAACGTCAACGCTCCCATGAGGAAAACTATTCAGAGCCTTTACATAAAAACAAGCATGATACAGATCGTGATTTTAATGCGGCGGTGGATTTATGCTTACATAACTTAGAAACCGTTTATTTTTGTGTGGGAACGCATAATGAAGAAAGTTGCGTTCTTTTATGTGATAAGATGAATGCCATGGGCATATCAACTAATCATCCACAAATTCACTTTGCGCAGTTGTTAGGCATGTCAGATAATATCAGTTATAATTTGGCTCATTTTGGATACAATGTGGCCAAATACGTTCCCTACGGACCTATCGAATCTGTGATGCCTTATTTATTTAGACGCGCTGAGGAAAATAGCTCAATTGCCGGTCAAACATCTAGGGAATTTGCCCTAATTAAAAAAGAGGTGAAT
>JBIKRO010000053.1:0-19461 GCA_044349095.1 Aquirufa sp.
TTCAAATAGGTATTTAAAAAATAGGCCTCAGAAGTATCAGGTTTGGCTAACTCAATATTAATTCCACCCGTCATGGATTCATAGCCATTGGCCACCGAACTAACTCCTTTACTTAAATCAATGGATTTTATCCAAGTTCCAGGTAAATAGCTTAGTCCATAAGTAGATTTCAAACCCCGGATGGATGGCATATTTTCAAGGTTTGTCTGGACATAATTCCCTGATAAACCCAATAATTGGATTTGCTTAGCCCCAGTTACCCCATCCGTAAAGTTGACCGATACACTCGCATTCGTCTCAAAACTTTCAGATAAATTGCAGCATGCGGCTTTTGCCAAAGTCTTCATCGTCAAAACCTCTCTTTGAAGCAAAGACATGTTGTCTTGTTGGCCCGGATTAGCCAACACCCGAACCTCGTATAATTCATTGGTTTTTGCCCACAAATGAATGTGCTGAAAGGCGGATTTTTCTACCCAAACAGAATCGGTTTGGAATCCTACGTAGGAAGTAACAAGCCAACCGGGAAATTTACCTGCCGATAATTTAAACATGCCCCCAGCAGTGGTGAGCACAGCAGCGCGAGAAGGTTTATAAACGACAGAGGCTCCAATAAGGTCTTCCATATTTCCAGCGGAATCCAAACTCATCACACGCCCGGTGATTTCTTGGCCCCATAATCCAAAGGGCGCCAGTAATAAGAGATAAATAATTATTTTTTTGTACATCGTTTTTGATTTAAATGAGTGAATAAAAACTCAAAAAAAATCAAATTAGATATGCTTGCAAGCTCGCTAGACGCGTGCTTAAAGGAGGAGGTGAATGATTTGAATAATAAAAACTTAATTTTTCAAAGGCTCCTAGTTCAATCAATTTCAAGAAAGAAAAAGTGGATGTGAGTAAAACGGCACCAGCTAAATCATGCTTTTGAATTTTATTACCGGTCTGATCAAAATTGAATTTTAATGCATATTGATCATATGAGCAACATTTAGCCCGTCTCAAGGTAGTCTTTTCGGTCCGATTAAAATCTGGTTTAGCGTTTTTTGAACAACACGAAACTGCCTTGTCAAATGAATATTTTTTATTTCCAGTGAAAAGGCAAGTGGACTGAGTATATGAAATACCTAAATTTCCTACTAAAAAGTAGGTAGCTAAATAAACCAAAAAGAAGCGCTTGATAGCTAATTTCATCTCAAAAAATAATGGGACAAATTTACAAATTTTATAGATATTCTATTGAATTGATGAAATTTATGTGCTTTTGGTTTAAATATATTTAATTTGCACCAACTTTTCAATATGCGTCCTCCATTTAGGTTAATCCTACTGTTTTTTATTTCCTTTGTTGGGGGCCTTTCGGCTTTCGCTCAGAATTCTACCTACCGATATTTGGTGCTGTTTAAAGACAAAAATAATAGCCCTTTTTCAATCACGAAACCAGAAGCATTTCTAAGTTCCAAGTCTATAGAACGTAGAAAAAAAATGAATATTGCCCTACAAGCGCAAGATTTACCGGTTAACCCTAGCTATTTAGACCAATTGAAATCCACAGGGGCAACCATCATTTTTCCTTTAAAATGGATTAATGGAGCATTGATTTCACAAAAACCGAGCGACCTTTCTAAAGTGTTAAAACTGGGAAATGTGAAAGGTCTTTATTGGAATTTTCCGGCGGATTCCAGTTCAAATAATCAAATTAAAAGTAACGGGGTAGCTGGGGCTAAATTGTCAAATGCAGATCCAGATTATGGGAGTTCGCTGACGCAGGTGTCCCAACTAGGAATCGACGTGATGCATGCAAAAGGTTTTCGTGGAGAAAATACCCTGATTACTTTGTTGGACAACGGCTTTTTAAATGCGGATCAAGTCCCCTACTTAAAGGCCATTTTTACCGAAAAAAGAGTGGTGGGCACACTGACGACAAACCCGAAATTAAAATCAGTTTATGTAGGTGGATCCCACGGAACGAATGTACTTAGCACCATTGCCGGTCAATCCCCCGGAAAATTATTTGGAACAGCCTATTTAGCCAATTTTGCCATGGCACAAACTGAAGAAGATGATTCTGAATTAATCGTCGAAGAAGCAAATTGGCTCAGAGGTGCTGAATGGGCCGATAGTTTAGGAACTGATGTATTAAGTTCTTCTTTGGGTTATTCTGAATTTGACAACTATAAGCAGAATCATACTTATGCAGACATGAATGGGAGAACCACTTTAGTTTCCAAAGCCGCTGTCTGGGCATCACAAAAAGGAATTATTTGCACCATCAGCGCTGGAAACGAAGGCTCAAATACATGGAAATACATTTCAGCACCAGCAGATGCAGATTCAATTTTGTCGGTAGGGGCCGTCGATCGGTCCGGATTAAAAGCCAGCTTTAGCTCATTAGGACCTAGTTTTGACAAAAGAATAAAACCTGATGTTTCTTCCATGGGAGTGGGGACTGTGGTTGGCACAACAAGTGGGACGATTGCTACATCCAATGGAACCTCATTTTCGGCACCACTCATGGCTGGATTTGCCGCAGGAATGGTTCAAGCTAATCCACGTAATAGTTCTTGGCAAATCATGGACGCCATCCGGAAATCAGGCAATCAAGCATCTAAACCAGATAATTTATTGGGATACGGAATTCCGAATTTTTTAAAGGCCACCACCATTTTAAATCCGATATTAGGCGTTGAACCCATCAATGAAATTGCGGTCCGAATTTATCCTAATCCTGTTAAAATAGGTGAAAAGATCAACATTGATCTACCTAAAGAAATGGAATTTAAACTTGAAATTTTTAATGCACAAGGAATCATTTTAAATACATTAAACCTAAAACAAACACACGAAGAAATATTTCTTCCGCCACTCAGCTCGGGCAAGTATTATTTTAGGTTCATGGGGGCAAATAGCTCCCTAACTATCCCTGTGCTTTATAATTTTTAGTTCGCAAATTTCTTATGCGACTATTACAACATCGCTGCTCCAAAAACACCAGCACTATCCCCTAATTTCGGTTTAACGATGGGGGTCAATACTTCACCTGAGTTGAAAATATATTTTTTAATTCGCTCATAGCCTTCGCTATACAATAAATCGATGTTTCCAACTCCCCCACCGATCACAATCACATCGGGATCGATGACGTTAATGATCGTAGAAATAGCTTTCCCATAATATTCAAATAATCGCTCCATGGTGACTGTCGCATTTGAATCGGAACCCGTTATATAGGCTTGAACGATATCCTTTAACTTCTTTTTCTCACCCGTTTGTCTTTCATAAAACAACTCTAACGATGGACCGGCTATGACTTTCTCTACGCACCCAGCCTTTCCGCAATAACATGGCTCACCCCCTTCTTCCAAAATATTATGCCCCCATTCACCCCCGATTCCATGAAGCCCATTAATAACCTTTCCATTGACCACTAAACCACCACCAACACCCGTGCCCAAAATAACTCCAAATACCACTTGGGCCTCTTTGTTTATATCCTGAACCGCACCTAAAAGTGCTTCTGCTAACGCAAAGCAATTGGCATCATTGGCCAACACTACTTCACAACCAACCACTTTGGCTAAATCGGCGGCCATAGGTTTGCCGTTCATGCTTGTCGTATTGCAATTTTTCATGGTCTGTGAAGCAGGATCCAAAACCCCTGGAGTAGCAAAACCTAATCGCGTAGGCCTAAATCCCACTTTTTGACTGACTGAATCAATCAATCTACCCACCTGAGCAATGATGTGATCATATCCTTTGATGGATTCAGTATCAATGCGTTCACGTAAAATGACTTGAGTCGGATCATATTGATCTAAAATAGCACATTCAATTTTCGTTCCTCCTAAATCTATCCCCCAATTATATTTTTTTTCCATAGGTTTATCGACGATTATCGTCATTTTCAAAAATACTAAAATAACTTAAATATCTACTTGACGCAATTTCACCGTCTTTAACAGCTTGTTGGACCACGCAATGTGGCTCATGCAAATGTAAACAATTATTGAATTTGCACTGTCCCAAAAGTGCCCGCATCTCTGGGAAATAATGGGCTAATTCTTCTTTTTCTATTTCCATGACCCCAAATTCATTAATCCCTGGGCTATCGATCAAATAGGTATCTGGGCCTAGTTCCCACATCGTTGAATACGTAGTGGTATGAACCCCTTTTTGGGCAAAATCAGAAATTTCTTTCGTTTTAATATGTAAAGTAGGGGCGACAATATTTAAAAGACTCGATTTACCGACACCCGAATGTCCAGCCATCAAAGACACCTTGCCTTCAAACATTTCCTTAAACTCCAAAATACCTTGATTCAATGGGATTGAGGTGAATAAAACTCCATACCCCAATTCTTGATATAAACCTGCCCACTCAAAAATTTGGTCTTTTTCTTCCTCATTTAATAAGTCCATTTTATTGAAAACGATCGTCACCGGAATTCGAAATGCTTCAGCAGTGACTAAAAACCGATCTAAAAATCCCAAGGATGTTTTAGGAAATTTATAGGTAAATATAAAAATGGCTTGATCTACATTTGCTGCTAATAATTGGCCATGGCTAGTCTTATGGACAGATTTTCGAATAATATAATTTTGCCTCGGCGAAATTTCTTCAATGACCACCGTTTGATTGGCCTCATCCTCCATCGAGAAAAGCACCTTATCTCCAACGGTAATTGGGTTAGACGTTTTAGGACCATTCAATTTAAACTTCCCTTTTAATCTGGCTCGATATACCTTTCCCGATTCGGCACGAACTTCATACCAAGAGCCTGTTGAACGCATGATGAGACCTTTATTCAGCATATTTTTGGCCTAAATTTTTTCGTACATAGTTCATGATACATGCTGTGGCACCTGCATGGGCGGCCACATATTGGCGAGATTGCACTTGTTTTTGAACCAATAAATCTTCTGAATGATAAATTTCAAGCATTTTTTCTTCTAATACTTGGCTGTTTGCCACAGGAAAAGCTAATCCTAAATTAACCAATTCAAGCGCCTCATGGAATTTTTCAAAATTCTTATTTCCAAAAAAGACGGTTGGCCCAAAAACGGCAGCTTCCAACGTATTATGTAATCCCGCGCCAAAAGCACCGCCAATATAGGCAAACAAGGCCCCTCGGTACAATGAAGATAAGCGACCGACCTCATTCACAAATAATACCTGTGCATCTACATTTAAAGGTTTACCCTTGGAATAGCCTACTTGAATTTCAATCTTTGACTCCCATGATTTTAACGTTGATTCATTAATTTCATGTGGTACCACCACCCATTTAAATGGAAATTTACCTGAGTTGATCAGTGGAATTAGGCAATCCATATCAGCGTCCCACACGGAACCAAGGACCACAAATTCGTTCTGGCCAACAAACTCCGAGCATAAAGACCACGTTTGAGCCGAACGAAGATTGGATAATACTCGATCAAATCGCGTATCACCACCCAATGTAACGTGCTGAATACCAATTCGATTCAACATATCTTTAGACGATTCATCTTGAACAAAAATCTCATCAAAAAAAGTTAATATATTCCTAAAAAATCCTCCATACCCTTTAAAAAACAATTGATCTTTTCTAAAAATGGCTGAAACTAAAATCGTTTTAATGCTTCTCTTTTTAAGTTCATGTAAATAGAAATACCAAAATTCATACTTCACAAAAAATACCATGGAAGGATTGACAAGGTCCAAAAATCTTTGGCTAGTGGACGCCCCGTCAAAAGGCAAATAACTCACATAATCAACGCCTGGTGCATTTTTTCGAACCTCATATCCTGAAGGAGAAAAAAAGGTAACTAATATAAAGTAGTTAGGATATTCGTTGGAAAATGCGTCGATGATAGGTTTTCCCTGTTCAAATTCACCCATGGATGCCGTATGAAACCAGGCAACGGGCTTGCTATTATTTTTGAAAGCAGATTCCAGCCCTTCCCAAACATGTTTTTGGCCATAATTCCATTTCTTAGCCTTGCCATGGAACACAGAAATGATTCCTAAAATCTGCTTATATAAAAACAAGGCAAAAATATACAGCCAAACCCTCAATTTTTCTTAAATTTGATGTTGAAACAATAAATTTACAAAATTAGACGAATACCTACATCATCCTTATGCATTGGAACCCATTAACAGACCTAGATCAATTGGATGAAATAGTTGAAATTTCACAAAATCAACCAGTGGTGATTTTCAAACATAGCACGCGTTGCTCCATTTCCTCGACTGCATTAAGTCGGTTTGAGCGAGCTTGGGGAGATACTGAAAACGCAGCTTTTTATTTGGATTTGATTGCATATCGACCTATATCCTTAGAAATTGCCGAAAAATTTGGGATACAACATCAGTCGCCTCAAGCCTTGGTCATCAACAAGGGGGCCTGCACCTATTCCGCCACCCATTGGGATATATCGGTAGATGAATTAAAACCCTATTTGAGCGAATGAAAAAATTAATTGGATTTCTTTTTATTTTTTGTTGGTCCTCAACCGTTGTTTGGGCTCAAAGAAAATCAGCACCTAAAGAAACCATTATTCAGGCGCCCAGCTCGAACAATCGGTCAAAAGTGATTTCCAAAAATAATGTTAGTAATGTTAAAAATACCAATCCTACCGGAATCTTAGCGCTTGGCATTAGCACATCGACGAGTTCAGGAATATTTGGAGGAATCACGGCTAGAAAAGTGTGGATTAATAATCCCAAAAGTCAATCCCTTTTTGGACTTGATTTATCCATCATAAAGGATTATAGAGAGTTTGATTCCCCCTATTCATATAATGGAAGAGGCTATACAGAGGGTAAATTAAATCAGTTGATCGTGATTAGACCAGAATACGGCCGCCAATGGACTTTATTTAAAAAACCATCAGAAGGGGGTGCCGCTTTAAAGGGTTTAATCGCTACAGGACCCAATATAGGTATGCAAATGCCTTATCATGTCGACATTTCCTTATCCAATCCTGGCACAGGTAAATCATCGATACTATCGATCCCGATGTCCCAAACCTACGATAACACCTATCAGCGAACCGTTATTTTAGGTGAAAGTAGTTTTTTCAAGGGTGCCGGCGAATCTATTTATGTTCCGGGCTGGCATCTAAAAACAGCTTTCAACGTAGAATTAGATACATTTAAACAGAATTATTTGGCTTTGGAAATGGGATTTATTGTGGATTATTTTTCCAAGCCTATTGAAATGTTAAACCAAACGCCACAGCGATCGGTTTATACCACTGGATATCTAACCTTTTTCTTTGGAAAGAGTAAATAAAATACAATATGATCGAGTTACCCCAAGTGAATTCAGCCCCTACCTCAAGAAAGCCAGATTGGCTACGGGTTAAATTGCCTATTGGAGAAAAATATACGAATGTTCGAAAAATAGTCGATGAGTATAAATTACATACTATTTGTCAATCAGGGAATTGCCCAAACATGGGCGAGTGTTGGGGAGAAGGAACGGCCACATTCATGATTTTGGGAAATGTTTGTACTCGATCATGTACATTTTGTGCTGTAGCCACCGGCAGACCCAATGAATATGACGAAGATGAGCCCCGAAGAGTCGCTGAAGCAATTCAATTAATGAAGGTAAAACATGCGGTCATCACGTCGGTCAATCGAGATGAGTTGAAGGATCGTGGTGCTGAAATTTGGTATCAAACTGTCCGAGCGGTAAAAGAAACAACTCCGCTGACGACGATTGAAACACTTATTCCGGACACAAAGGGCAATTGGGATGCATTAATTCGAATGATCGAAGGGGGCCAAGAAGTAGTATCGCATAATATGGAAACCGTAGCGAGATTATACAAATTCGTTCGGCCACAAGCCAAGTATGAGCGAAGTTTAGAACAAACAAAGCGTACGAAAGAGTTTGGAAAAAGAACGAAATCTGGACTTATGCTTGGATTGGGAGAAACAAAGGAAGAGGTTTTTCAGGCGATGGATGATTTAGTTGCCCATGGTTTGGATGTACTAACATTGGGTCAATATCTTCAGCCAACCAAAATGCACCATGAAGTGATCGAATGGATTCATCCTGAGACTTTTTTGATGTACAAAGAAGAAGGATTGAAAAGGGGATTAAACTATGTGGAATCAGGAGCTTTAGTACGTTCGTCCTATCACGCTGAAAAACATATCTAATTCATGAATAAGCCAGTACAATCCAAGTTTGCGTTTATTATTGCAGGCGGTGGAATGGCCGGTTTATCCTTAGCCTATTACCTTTCAAAAAGTTCTTTAGGAGATTTACCCATTTTAATCATTGACCAATTCCCCAAAAATAAAAACGATAAGACCTGGTGTTATTGGTCTGATTGCGAAGAGGAATTCGATAAAATTGCGGAAAAAAGCTGGGATTCCTTATGGTTTCATAGCCAAAGCAACCAGTCTAAGCTACTGAATATCAACCCATTTCAGTACAGAAAAATTAATAGCGGCGATTGGTATGCTCACGTCAATAAACAATTAGCGACAAAGCCAAGCATTCAGTTTTTGGATGCGAAGATTCACTCATTTTTTTACAAAGGAGTAGATGTCTGCGTGAGTACGGACCAAGGAGATTTTCATGCATCGCAAAAAGTTTTTGATAGCATCAGTCCTTTTGTATGTGATTTTGAAAATCCCAAACACATCAAACAGCATTTTTTAGGTTGGACCATCGAAAGTCATTTTCCTGTATTCAAACAAGATTCGGCTGATCTATTTGATTTTAGGGTAGCGTTTGACTTAGAATGTGAATTCATGTATGTGTTGCCCACAAGTCCCAAGAAAGCCTTATTTGAGTATACATTTTTCTCAGGTAAATTACGAGACAAAAACTACTACCGAGATAAATTGAAAGCCTATTTGTTGGCCTATTATGGATTCAGCGAAGATGATTATGACCTTTTAGAGGAAGAATATGGAGTTATCCCCATGCGACCCTTAGAGGAAAACGCACAAAACTTACATGCTAAATTAATTAAGATTGGTACCTCAGGAGGATTTGTCAAATCGACGACTGGATATAGCTTTTTGAGAACTCAGCGCACATTAAAACAATTAGTCGCCAACCTAGAGACAAAAAATCACAAAGCTTTTGTCTTAAAAGAACTCAGGTTTAAAAAATGGATGGACAAAGTTTTTTTACAAGTATTTATTGATCAAAAAATTGCTGGATCAAAAGTATTTGAATCACTTTTTTTCAAAAATTCCCCTCAGAAAATATTGCGGTTTTTGGAAGAAAAAACAAGTTTACGTGAAGATTTATCATTAATGCTCACGGTTCCAACCTTACCATTTGTATCGGCAGCAGTCAAATTATTTTTTAAAGGGAATAAATTGCCATGACCATATCCTAAATTCAATTTGTGGCTCTCTAATATTAATATTAAATTTGCGTATTCTTAAAACTTAATTTATAAACTAATTCACGAATGGCTTATTTATTTACCTCAGAGTCAGTATCCGAAGGACATCCTGATAAAGTTGCAGACCAAATTTCCGATGCGTTAATTGACCATTTTATGGCTTTTGACCCTACTTCTAAAGTTGCATGTGAAACACTTGTGACTACAGGTCAGGTAGTTTTAGCCGGTGAGGTAAATACCACAACCTACTTAGATGTACAAGCCATTACTCGAGAAGTTATTCGTAAAATAGGCTATACCAAGTCGGAATATATGTTTGAAGCTAATTCATGCGGTATTCTTTCGGCCATTCACGAGCAATCTGCAGATATCAATCAGGGTGTTGATCGTGCTAATCCAGAGGACCAAGGAGCGGGAGATCAAGGAATGATGTTTGGCTTTGCAACGAAAGAAACGGACAACTACATGCCATTGGCATTAGATTTGGCACATAAGATTTTACAAGAATTGTCTTCGATTCGCAATAATGAGTCATCTTTAATAGGTTACCTTCGTCCAGATGCGAAATCTCAAGTGACGATTGAATATAGTGATAACCACGTGCCACAAAGAATTGACACGATTGTTGTTTCGACACAGCATGACGACTTTGCTGCGGAAGCTGATATGTTGGCCAAAATCAAAAAAGATATCGTCGAGATTGTAATTCCACGTGTAAAAGCGAAATTAAAGCCAGAACTACAAGCCTTGTTTAATGATGCGATTACCTACCACATTAATCCTACGGGCAAGTTTGTGATTGGTGGCCCGCATGGCGATACAGGTTTGACGGGACGTAAAATTATCGTGGATACATACGGTGGAAAAGGAGCACACGGAGGAGGTGCATTTTCAGGAAAAGATCCATCAAAAGTGGATCGTTCAGCTGCCTATGCAACTAGACATATTGCTAAAAATTTAGTAGCTGCTGGATTGTGTGACCAAGTATTAGTTCAAGTTTCTTATGCAATAGGTGTGGCAAAACCATGTGGGTTATTTATTGACACCTATGGATCAGCGAAAGTTGGTTTAACCGATGGGGAAATCGCTAAAAAAGTAGAAGCTATTTTTGATATGCGCCCTTACTTTATTGAGCAAAGATTAAAGCTTAGAAACCCTATTTATTCTGAAACTGCAGCTTATGGACACATGGGACGTAAAAACGAAGTGGTAACGAAGCATTTTGTTGGACCTAATGGTCAAAAGGTGACTAAGGAAGTGGAGTTATTTACTTGGGAAAAATTAGATTATGTAGATGCTGTCAAAAGCGCGTTCAACATATAAGTATTTTTAAAATTGCACATAAAAAAGGGGCTTTCGCCCCTTTTTTATGTTTAATATTCAGTCGATATATCAGGCAAGCGCCCTATTTTTTTTTGATTCGTTTTCGATTTAAATCTTTTAATTTGTTCAGCTAAGGCATTTAATGCCAAATCTAAAGCTTCTTCAAACGACTTGGCTTTTTCCTTGACAAACAAAATGGCGCCTGGAACGGCCAACTTAATTTCCAGAAATTTTTCTTTTACTTTTCCAACGCCAGTAGAGACTTTTAAAAAAACCTCACCACTGGTTATTCGGTCATAAAATGTTTCCAATTTATCTAATTTAGCTTGAATACTGTCGATTAATTTTTGATCAGCATTGAAGTGAATGGCGTGAACTTGCACTTTCATAAGCATACAATTTAAATGGTGGAAAATGCCCTAGGAATCAAATAGGGCCTAAAGAAGAAAGAACGTTTGTGATTCGCCTGAAATGTAAACGATTTTTAAAAGCTTGTCAAGTTTTACGAACTTTTTATTTTAAGATTTATTTAATCCGTCCAAGCAACACGGTACAATTCAAATTTAACACCCGTCTTTATTAAAAAATCATGCCAAAAATATTGAATTGCCGACAAGTGATCCGTGGGCGATTTTACTTCTATAAATTGATATTCAGAATCTTTGAAAACAAACAAATCTGGAAATCCTTTTGCATGAGTTGATAAATGTGTCCATAAATACCGCAATACAAGTGCTAAACTTTCTTGGGGAACTCGGTGGACCAACTCCCTAATTAATTCAATATCAAGTGTATACCAATCGATCAATGGGTTTAATTTGCCCTCATGGTTTTCTTTGATATGTAGCGCATGAGCAAAAAATAAATCCAAGGAGGCCAATAAACCCATTTTTTCTTCAAAATCTTTTTCCTTTCCCACGGTAAACCCCTCAGAAGAATAATGACTTGGCGCCCACTGAAATGGATGATGAATGCCGGTTTGATTTTCATCAAAAACTAGATCCCAACAAAGAATTCCAAGAACATTTTTCCATAGGTGATTTTCAGTAAAATGGGCTGAATACCCCATGTTCTCAAAATAATCTATGACACCCAGCTCAACATTCCCCTTCCATTTGATGTCAATTAATATAGTAGGAGACAATTTTAACGATTGAGTGACCGCTTTTATATGCTTCTTTGAGTTTTGCTTTAAGATAAAATCTTCAAAAAAATGGGTCTCTTTTGGAGAAAAACCAATTTCTAGGCCCAATTTGGCCAATAACAATGCTGCTTCTATCCGCTTTAATTTCGCTAAAATCCTAACCCTACGTTCCAATGACAAACCTGATAAACTCGGTTCATAAATATCCAAAGCGAGCTCCATACAGCCATGTCGTTCAAGCCATCGGCCCAACGAAAATAAGGCACGCTCAAAGGAACCCATTGCCACATCCGAAATATCGACATACATGGGTAAAATATCTTGATTCCATGATTGAACTAATTCATCAATTGATGCTGGATCTTTAGACATTTCATAAAAATTTTCTCGCCAAAGACTAATTTTCCACTTTTCGACAGCCTCCTTTCTCGTTTGAAAATAGGGGACAAATTCCTCCTCATTGACGGCAACGTATTGCCTATGACCCAAATCCCGAATAACAAATTCGGACATATCACGAAATTTTGTGCCGAAAAACAAGAATTGAATAAATGTAAAATATTCCAATTGGACCGGACAAATGAGTCGACTAGCAATTCCATTCAATACCTGCATTATTTCTAAGCTAAAAGGCCTACATAAATCCACTAAATGTTCTTTGGAAATCGTAGATGAATATTTAGGAAAATGAGCCAATTTAGATGTCAAAGCGATGCACTCCTTCTTTGAAAATACAGACAATATGGAAACTAGATTAATTGAATCTTGAGTTGAAGCAAAACGAATAAAACCTTTTTCACCCAACTCATCTAAGCTTAATGAAATATTAGAAATTTCAACATAAGTCAGTTTTTCTTCTCTAAACCAAAGCGCACGCCTACTGGCTAATCGAAGGTAAAGGCATTGCGATTCTTTAGGTAGATTTTCAAAATTTTGAATGAAAAGAATTTCTGATTCTGATAATAAATTTTGATACTGCTTTTTCACATACCCTAATACATAATTAAAATTTTCCCAATAGTAAAAAAGTGACAAGTCAGGAAGAGGTTGTTTGATCATTTTCAAATATAAATAAAAACACAAATTGTACTATTTGTAGATAAATTTCAAGTTTTTAAACATAAAATTAGATTATTTCAACAATTTGCAAAACAATGGTATATTTGCACCTATTGAAATTAGGTCAATTTTACAAAACAATTTCGAAACAAAATAAATATGCAAACAGTTTCAACCTTTAATTTTGCCGGTAAAAAAGCATTAGTTCGCGTAGACTTTAATGTGCCCTTAAATGAGCGTTTTGAAATTACAGATGATACAAGAATTAAGGCTACGATACCAACCATTCAAAAGATTATTCATGATGGTGGTTCTGTCATATTAATGTCACATTTGGGTAGACCTAAAGATGGTCCTATTGAAAAATATTCGTTAAGGCATTTGGTTACGCCTCTATCGATTGTTTTTGGGGTAAAAGTTAAATTTGCGCCTGATTGCATAGGAGAAGAAGCCGTTGCATTAGCATCTGAATTAAAACCTGGTGAAATTTTACTTTTAGAAAATTTGCGTTTTTACAAGGAGGAAGAAAAAGGAGACGAAGCATTTGCAAAAAAACTTTCCAAATTAGGAGATGTGTGGGTTAATGATGCATTTGGAACTGCGCATAGAGCACATGCTTCCACTGCGGTGATTGGTCAGTTTTTTAGCGAAAAAGTAGCTGGATTTGTGATGCAAGCTGAAATTGAAAATGCCCAAAAAATATTGGAATACGCAGAAAGACCTTTTACTGCGATCATGGGTGGTTCAAAAATTTCAGATAAAATATTAATCATTGAACAATTATTAGACAAAGTAGACAATCTAATTATAGGTGGAGGGATGACCTACACATTTTCATTAGCTGAAGGGGGTAAAATTGGTCAATCCATTTCAGAGCCGGACAAAGTAGATTTGGCGAAATCACTCCTTGAAAAAGCAAAAGCAAAGGGAGTTAATATTTATATGCCATTGGATAATGTGTGTGCAGATGATTTTAACAATAATGCCAATAGACAAATTGTCAATAGGGGTGAAATTCCGGACGGCTGGGAAGGATTAGATATTGGCCCTAAATCGATTGAATTATTCCAACAGGTAGTCGCGCAATCGAAAACCATTTTATGGAATGGACCCATGGGTGTTTTTGAATTTCCAAATTTCGCTAAAGGGACTAATGCCATAGCGGATGCGGTTGTTAAAGCAACGGAAGAGAATGGCGCATTCTCATTAATTGGCGGTGGAGATTCAGCGTCGGCGGTGAATAATGCAGGATATGGTGATCGAGTAAGTTATGTGTCGACAGGTGGGGGTGCATTGCTTGAATACATGGAAGGCAAGATTTTGCCAGGTGTCGCTGCATTAGAAGCATAAAAAATAAGATTTTATTTTAAAAGGCAAGGGAATGTTTCCTTGCCTTTTTGTATTTTAGCCTATTGCGAAAAGAATAACAGTTTATGATTTATACTTTACCACCCCAATCGTTAAAATCGTCATTAATTAGCTTAGATAGCAGGCAGATTTATGACGCTGCCAACACCGCTTTTTTTGCAGTCAGGGGCATTCATCATGACGGGCATCAATACATTGAGAATTTATATAAAAGCGGCATCAAAGAATTTATCGTAGAAAAGGTAGCATGGACCGGTATTTTATCTGAGAAAGCAAAAAAATGGGACGATGCAGATTTTTATGTAGTAGAAAATAGTATTCAAACCTTACAAAATTTAGCGGCCATACATCGAAGTAAATTCGACTACAATCTTGTGGCAATTACGGGTTCAAACGGCAAAACTATTTGCAAAGAATGGCTTGCCACCTTACTGAATGGAACTTATCATTTGGTCAAAAGTCCCAAAAGTTTTAACTCACAAATAGGGGTTCCATTATCTGTATGGGCCATGAAACCCAGTCACAATTTAGGGATATTTGAAGCAGGTATTTCGCAACCTGGTGAAATGGCAAGTTTAGAAACAATTTTAAAACCAAGCCATGGAATTTTAACCCATTTTGGAGAAGCTCATGGAGCTAATTTTAGAAATGAAGATTTAAAATTGCAAGAAAAATTAAAGCTATTCAAAACGAGTAAAACGCTGATTTATCGATCAGGAAAATGGGATAAACTAATCCATACCTACATAAAAAGTATAAATCCGGGAATTGAACTGACCGAATGGAGCACAGAGGATCCAACTAAAAATATTTTTGTTCATTTTAGTAGATCTGCCCATGGAACTCAAATTAAATTAAAGAAAGCGTCACAAAGCGAACCTTTTATTGACATTAAAACAGAATTAACAGATGATGCTTCCTTAGAAAACATATGCCACTGTTTAATTATGGCCCATGTGTTAGGCATGAATAATTTAGCATTAAACCAAGCTATACGTAGAGTAAAGCCAATATCCATGAGGCTAGAAATAAAAGAAGGACTCCGGGATATTAAAATAATTGATGACTCCTATAACAACGACATCGATGGGTTAAGGCTGGCTTTACCCCTATTAATGAAATATGAAACAAAGAAAAAAATATTAATCCTAAGCGATTTTTTAGAAACAGGTTTACCCGAAGAAAACTTATATAATGAAATAAATACCATGATAATAAATCAAAAAATTGATTTAATTATAGGCATCGGTAACCAAATTTCAAGAAATAAAGATAAAATAAACGGAATTGAGGTTTATAAATCGACGGAAGATTTTTTAAAATCAGGAAAATTAAATTCATTTTATAATGCAGCCATACTATTAAAAGGAGCAAGAAAATACAATTTTGAAAAGCTAGTGTATGCATTAGAAAATAAATCACATTGTACCCAATTAGAAATCAATTTAGATGCACTTCAACATAACTTAAGTTACTATAAAAATAAAATAGGATTAGAAACCAAATTAATGGTCATGATAAAGGCTTTTGCCTATGGAGCGGGAGCTGTGGAAATTGGTCAAATACTCCAACAACAAGGAGTGGATTATCTGACAGTTGCATATACTGATGAAGGAGTTGAATTGCGCAAAAACGGAATTTATACACCCATTATGGTGATGAACCCCCAAATTGAAGAATTTACAAAACTGATTGAATATTCATTAGAGCCAGAAATTTATAGTTTTGAATTACTAAAAGCATTAGATGAATATTGCCTTTTAAACGAACAAAACATTAAAATACATATCAAATTAGATACTGGTATGAAAAGATTAGGTTTTGAAAGCCCAGAAATAGAATCATTAGCTAACTATTTAGCTGAAATGCCACAATTATGGGTAGTCAGTATAATGAGCCATTTAGTAGCCTCAGAAAGTCTAGAGCATGATTTGTTTACGAAAAACCAAATCGCCGAATTTAAAAAAATGTCTACCATATTAGCTCAAAAATTAAGCTATAAGCCCCTATTACATATAGCAAATTCAGCTGCGATTGAGAATTATCCAGAAGCTAAATTGGATATGGTCAGATTAGGAATCAGTTTATATGGCATTACACAAAACCAAAAAGAAATTAAAAAAATCGAAAACGTTCTAACACTAAAAACTTTTATATCTCAAATAAAACAGGTTGACAAAAACGAAACAGTAGGATATGGTAGAAAAGGAAAAGTAAATAAAAAAAGTACCATAGCCACATTAGCTATTGGCTATGCGGATGGCTACCCTAGATCACTCGGAATGGGGAAAGGACACTTCGAAATTAATGGTGAATTATGCCCCACCATTGGAGCAATCTGTATGGACATGACGATGGTCGACATAAGTCATTTAAAGCATGTAGCGACCGGAGATATGGCATTAGCCTTTGGCGGAAAAATACAATTATCAGAAATAGCTAATAAAGCCAAAACAATTCCTTACGAAATAATGACTAACATCAGCAGTCGGGTTAAAAGAGTCTACATAAAAAATTAGAATCAGTTTTAAAGAACAATTGAACAACCTGAAAAAATAAACAGTAAATCAATTCATATCATCAAAATCCTTAGAAATATATCTAAGGATTTTTTTTGCATTATATCTAAATGTCCAAAATCACAAAATGGCATCATAATTAAATCAAAATAGTGGTTCTCAAATAAGATTTAACTGTATATAATAATTAGCTCTTAAGCTAATAATTATTTAGCAGTATGGCTATATAATTAGCGTTATTGATAATAATAATTATCATAAAGGCTAATTAATTAAATTATGAATATAAAATAAGCCTTATTGAGGTTAAATGATCTTATTTGGAAATTAATGAAGAAATACCTAAATTAGCTAAATAAGTAATAATAATGCGTATAGAGGACATTGCAAAAGCTTTAGGGGACGAATCAAGAAAGAAAATTGTAGAATTATTGCAGTCGGGAGAATTACCTGCCACGGCCATTTTTGAACAATTTTCGTTTGCCGCACCCACTATATCTAGGCATCTTTCTGTCTTAAAGGAAGCTGGTATTGTAAGTACTCGCAGAAATGGTGTTTTTATTTATTACTCAATTGAAAAAGAAACCTTACAAATTTTATCGAATTGGCTCTCCCCTTTTTTACCTGAATCCATTGAAAAAGTTAAATCATTGCCCAAAGAAAGATCCAGTAACATCAAGAAAAAAGATTTTGTAAATCCATTTGATAAATTTCAAAGTGAATTTTAAATATTAAAATAATTATATTTTCATGAAACGATTTATAATCATTATTCGAGGCCCAATACAAGGAATTTCTGGCGAAAATAGTATAGCGAACGAGGAGGAATTAGAGGTGATTAAGACTTGGCTAAGAGACCTTAAATCGAAATATTCCGACATGCTTTATCAGAAATTTACGGGTCCGCAAAGTTACTTTTCAAAGAGTGGAAAAATTGAAAATAAAATAATCCAACAAATTGACGGAGGTGAAATTTCGCAAATTGTCACCTTGATTTTGCCATCGATCGACGTGGCCACTGAAATAGCCATGAGCTTTCCGTTTCCAAATACTTTTTACACCATTGAGCTGAGAGAAATGAGTTAATTGAATAAAAAATGCCCTAAATCGATTTATAGGGCATTTTTTATGATTCTTTATGAGAATCAAATATTTCCGAGCAAAAATTATTTGATTTCTCCTACCATATTCTCAGGCTTAACCCATGCATCGAACTCCTCGGCAGTCAAATATCCTAAGGAAATCGCTGTTTCTTTTAGTGTAGAGCCATTTTTATGTGCCGTTTGGGCTATTTCTGCTGCCTTATAATATCCGATTTTAGTATTTAACGCCGTAACAAGCATTAAAGAGTTATTGACATGCTTTAAGATATTTTCATGCAAAGGTTCAATGCCTACAGCACATTTATCATTAAACGCCACACATACGTCACCAATCAATCTAGCTGAATGTAGAAAGTTATAGATCATCACCGGCTTAAATACATTTAACTCGAAGTGACCGTTTGATCCACCGATGCCAATCGTCACATCATTGCCCATAACCTGAGCCGCGACCATCGTCATCGCCTCACATTGTGTAGGATTAACCTTACCAGGCATAATAGAAGATCCTGGCTCGTTATCAGGTATATAAATCTCACCAATACCCGAGCGAGGCCCAGAGGACAACATACGAATATCATTTCCAATCTTCATTAAACTCACTGCCACTGTTTTCAAGGCTCCATGAGCCTCTACAATTGCATCATGAGCAGCTAAAGCTTCAAACTTGTTCTCCGCCGTTATAAAGGGCAAACCAGTCAATTTCGCAATGTGACTAGCTACATTTTCAGAATATCCCTTGGGAGTATTAATTCCAGTTCCTACCGCTGTTCCCCCTAAGGCCAACTCAGATAAATGGGCTAATGTGTTGTTGATTGCCTTTAATCCGTGGGTCAACTGTGATACGTATCCTGAAAATTCTTGACCCAAAGTCAAAGGAGTGGCATCCATAAAATGAGTACGGCCTATTTTAACCACATTTTTAAACGATTTGGCCTTAGCATCTAATGTATCCCTCAGTTTTGTTATACCTGGAATAGTTACTTCCATTAACGTTTGATATGCGGCAATGTGCATGGCCGTTGGAAACGTATCATTCGAAGATTGCGATTTATTTACATCATCATTCGGGTGAACGAATTTTTGTTCATCCAATAAATTACCCCCTTGTAAAACGTGAGCGCGATAGGCAATAACCTCATTACAATTCATATTGGATTGAGTACCAGATCCCGTTTGCCACACAACTAAAGGAAATTGATCTGCCCATTGACCCGCTAAAATCTCATCACAAACAGCTGAAATTAAATTTTTCTTAGCCTCGTCAAGAACACCAGCCTCAAAATTAGTTATCGCTGCAGCCTTTTTAAGATAGGCAAAGGCACGTATAATCTCCTTTGGCATTTTATTGATATCCTGAGCGATAGGGAAATTCTCAATCGAACGCTGAGTTTGTGCCCCCCAATATACATGAGCAGGTACTTGAACCTTTCCCATCGTATCCTTTTCAATTCTATATTCCATATGGCTATTTGTATTAATTTTGTAATAAGTTTACAAAAATACCACCAAAATTGACACACAAAACAAGAAAACTAAATTATTAATATAATGTTGAAAATTTACGGAATTCCAGCCTGCA
>JBIKRO010000120.1:0-5731 GCA_044349095.1 Aquirufa sp.
TGTTTCCTCCAAATAACGCTTCATCATATAGGTTACTTTGGCCCATTGGTCATGATTATTTTGACCGTCGACAATCAAGGTCTTAATGATTTTAGCCTTTGCATTTTTCGGAGGATTTGCAAACCCGACAAAAGAGCTTGATGCTAAAAAGGCAATAAATAAAAGGGCGAAGATCGACCTCAGGTAAGAAATAATTTTCATAGGTTTAAGTTTATTTTTTTTGAATTTACCAAAAAAAATAGAATATCCATCTGAAAATAAAAATTAGAAAAAGAATCCCTATGATCTAGACGAATTCAATTCATCCAATAGATCAAACGCCCGCTCAATGATTTGATGCATGTCGTAATATTTGTATTCAGCCAATCGGCCACCAAAATACACATGGGTCTCCGCATCCGCCAAAGCCTTATATTGACCAAAAATTGCATTATTGGCTTGGTCATTCACCGGATAATAGGGCTCAGTCACCTTGGCCACATAAGGTTCAGGATACTCATACGTGATGCAAGTCGTATCGGTTTGGCCAAACTCAAAATGTTTATACTCAATAATGCGCGTGTAAGGAACTTCCGCATCCGTATAATTCATCACGGGAACGCCTTGATAATTATCCGTATCCGTTAATTTTTTGTGCTCAAAACGAGTGGTTTTGTATTCCAAAGGACCAAATTGATAATCATAATATGCGTCAATGGGGCCGGTAAATATGATGTGTCGGGCTTTGGCATCCCAGGCCGACTTATCCGCCAGGTAATCCGTTTCTAATTTGACCTCTATCCCTTCAAGCAGCTGATCAAATATCTGAGTATAACCACCGATGGGAATACCTTGGTATGGATCATTAAAGTAATTCGTATCGTACGTAAAACGAACGGGAAGGCGCTTAATAATCTCTTTGGGCAATTCATTCGGAGGCTTCATCCACTGCTTGGACGTATATCCCTTGATCAGTTTCTCGTACACATCCCTACCCACAAGTTTGATCGCCTGTTCTTCCAGGTTTTGTGGCTCCCCTATTTCCTTCGACTGCTCAGCAATAATCGCCTTCGCCTCATGTGGATGCGTCACTCCCCACAGTTGGTTAAACGTCCACATATTAAATGGCAAGGCAAATAATTCGCCCTTATAATTCGCTATGGGCCGATTGGTAAAATGATTAAACGTAGCAAATTGGTTGATCCATTTCCAAACACGCTCATTAGACGTATGAAAAATATGCGGTCCATAGGTGTGCATATTAATGCCGTCAACTTTTTCTGTATGACAATTTCCGCCAATATGACTCCTCTTCTCTAAAACAAGGCATTTAAAACCTTTATCTGTTAATTCTCTCGCACAAACGGAACCAAAAAAACCTGAGCCGACAATAATATAATCGTACATTATTTGTAATTTTTGTTTTTCAATGAATAAATTTCCGTAAAAAAAACTTGATTAAAAAATGAATTTGGTTAATCATGAATCGCAGCATGCCACCAATAACAAATTTTAGTAGAAAATATTAGACTAAATCTCGCGGGAAAAAGAACAGATTTAATCAACCTTTACTTTATAACTTTTCAATTGCTTCAATTCTTCAATCGTGAGCCAATCATAATAACTAAATTTAAACATCGGTTGACTCTTGTCGATACATGCCGTATTGACTAAAAACAATGGCACCTCAATCGTTTCTTTTTTAGTATCATTTATAAATAGCCCTTGAAAAACTAAATCATCTGATAAGATTGGACAAGACTGGGATTTATTTACATTATCTGAGATGAATTTTGCGAGCTGTTGGCCATTTCCAGGCAATACGGAATATGATTTTTGACCTATTGAAATATCATATTCGCTTTTGGACCACAATCGGTAAGGAATCCAGGTAGAACCGTTTGTAAAATAAAGCACATTCAAATTATCACCTTCAATTTTTCTAGGTGCAATTTCTTTTAAAGTATTTCTTTGGATAACATGTTGGTTCAAAAAATCTGATATTTCTTTGAAAAAGTAGATTAGTTTTGTTTGAGATTCTTTACTTCTTAAATAACAAAAACCATTGACTGAATTAGTCCTAACAATAATTGGATAATAATCTAAATTAAGCTTTTTATAATCCCCTAATTCATTTTTGTCTATAGACAAACCCTTTAACAAGTCTAATAAAGTTTGTAAAATCAAATCAAGATTTTTATTTATTAAAAAATCTGAAGTTATTTTAATGCCAAACTTATCTGAGTCGGGATCTTTAATTGGATCCGAAACGGTTAGCTTGTAATCAAAAATATTGGGGATTTCACGATTGATTTTTTTAAAAAAAGTATTTAAAATTTTGACTTCATTTTCTTGATTCTTCTGTTTAATAGTAAAATTGTCAGCAAACGTAGCTCCATTTAAGGTAACATTCAAACCAATATTTCTACAAAAAGATACTATTTTAGACCTACTTGCAAATAGTTTAATCGTAACAATAATACCATCCTTAGCTTCCCTACTTGACAAAATATCAATTTTTTCAATATTTCCATTCGTAATAGTCAAAATTTTATTATACACTAAACTATCATTCATAATCAACGTTTCTGAGGAAATGTATGAATTAAATATTTGTTCCAGTGCGGATATTTTGGCGTGATAAATTGCTTCATTTTGATCCTTTCCAATTCCAAAAGCAACTACACTTACACTAGACTCATTTTGCTGGCCTAATATAGCGTTATTCAGAAAAATAGTGATTAAAAAACAAAAAATGACTCTAACGTAATTCATGGTACTATTTTGTTTCTAAGAAATATAAATACTTTTTTTGTTGAATTAGCATCAAAATTGGACAGCAATTCTAAACCAGCAACCACGCCACTCGCCTCCTCTCTTATATTCTCAATGATCTTTGTTTGGGTCTCTCTGGATGAATCTACTTTTGAAATATTTTGTTGACTTGTCAAGATAAAATCAGAGGAAGTAAAAGAACCATTCAAGAATTTATTCAAGTGATCCTTAGCTTTAATGTTTGCGATTTGGGCAATTGATCGAGTATTGTTAGAATTTAATGGCATCTCAACACAAATTATTATCAAACCATTGTCTATTACTTTTACTCCCTCAAATGGTTGATTTAAATACATCCTTTTTACAAAAAGCATTAAATCTCCTTTTTCAGAATTAAAGTCTTGGGACTTCATCGAAAATGTGCCCATTAAAAATAAAATGACAAAAAAAATGTATTTCATAATACTACCAAGAAATAATTTTTTGATAAAAATCAAAAAACGTAGTGTTATTGTAGACAAAGGTTTTGGGTAAGGAATTGTAGTATGCTAAAACCGCTTCTCTCTCAGCATTCAACTTAAATCTTTCTAAATAAACTTTATCCTCATATTTTTTGATATATAAAGCCCAATTTCTCAATTCATTATCATCAAGTCTTTTTGAAATTTGACCCATTAAATTTTCGATTTTATTAAAACTAGAAGAGTTGGGATGAATTAGTTTCAGACTATTTAATGCTTGAATAGCACCGTCTTTATTTTTAGAAGTATTCCAAGCTAATGTAGCCAAATTAAGGTTTACTTTTCCATCCAAATCTATTTTATTCTGAAAAACTTCATTTTCTACAATTAATGACTTTTTGTAACAATCAGTACATGCCATAGGGATTTGACCTATTTTGTAAAGTGCTCTATTTATATCACCAGCATATGAATCGTTTTTAGCTGAACTTAAAATCAAATCACAATTCCTTGTGAAATAATCAACCAAAGCAACTTTAGATTTAGTCACAAAATCTACAATCGTTGGATCTGATGTCTCAAGTTGATTTATAGCCGAGCTAATGGCTAAATTCTCATTTTCCCCAATCCCTGAAAGTCTTATCGTTTTTTGATTAAACAATAAATTTTCATCTGCCTTTCCAATTAACAATACCAAATTTATATCAATTGACACTTTAGGAGGAGGACCAGCGACTATCTTCTTAGACAACATATTAATTTTTGAAGCCAAAACAAATTGAGGAAAAAGATTACTATTCCCAATTCCATTATTCAAAATGATTGAATTCGTTTTTTCTAATAAAGAATTATATGAGTTTTCAGAAAGCTTCTTACCTGAATTAATAATAAATGAAGACAATAATATGTCTTTATGACTTTCAAATTGAGCTAAAGCTGCAAAATTGAAAAACAAAGAACATAAAAAAAGGATAACCTTGATTTTTCGCATAAGCAATTAATTATTTTTCCCCAAATATCAAAACTGATTCACCTAAGCCTCTTGACAAGATTTTAATGTCTATATTAAATGGTGGCTGTTTAAAATATTTCTGCAACGCTTTAGAAAAAGTATATGAATCCATCCCCATATTATTTTGATCCAACATTGGAATTCTCACCTGTTGAAATTTCAAAGCATTCTCAGAAATAGAGCTCAAATTGAATTTAGAATTCAACGTATGTTTTTGCATCCATTGATTAATATGAAAAGTTAAATCCTCGCCATTATATTCTGCTTCAAAATTCTTATTCCAGTTTTTCCAAACTTTCATTTCTAATTGAATTTCTCTTCCATTTTTAAAGGAATCATTAAAAAATCCTTGAAGCTGATTTGTAAATTGACCTATGTTATTATTAATCATTTTAAATATACTTTCAGGAATAAATTCATTCTGGCCGATAGGCCCATTTGAAGTAACAGAAGCTATCCTTTTGTTAGTATATGAATCAAAAGCTTCAAGTGTAAGGGAAATCTGGTTTACGTTTTGACTTTTGTTGACTTTCCACCAAACCTGAATTAAAATATCAGGCCTTAACGTATTCTTTAGCTTTTCTAAGGGATTCACTTTAATTTCGGAACCTGATTTACTACTTCTTGTTAAGGCATCCTCCGTTTCCTTAATATTAATAGATTTAATTTCTTGGGCAGCATCAGTCAAATCAAAACCTTGTGCTGTAAAATATTCGCCAATACGATTTACAACTTGATTAAGTTCGGTATCTTCCTCAAAAGCCTGCTTATAATTAGGGATTTTAATTTTCACTCCGTCATTATCAAATTCCTGGGAAAAAAATCTTTGAAAACACCAATTATCACTTGGCAATAGAATAAGGATTGGCTTTTTTACTTGTGCTATTAAATTAAATGAGCAGAGTAATACAATTAGTGTAATTTTTTTCATCAAAATCCATTAGATAATTTATCCAAAATCTTATTATCAATTAAATATTTCTTTAATTGACTTTCAAAAATTGTAACATCAATAGTAAAGTCATTGCGCAGTGATTTATATCGGCGATCTTTATCGGGGATAAGTTCCTGTAGTTGAATAAACAGTTGCCAATCACCACCGTTTTTAAAAAAAGCTTTTTCATTGCTTTTAAATGCATTTCGGTTTTCAATTGAATTTAGTAAAGGCTCCTTTGAGTAACAATTTTGAGATTGTGTAAAGCCATTATATAAAATAGCTTTTAACGCATCCTTAGATGCCTCGCTAGATGTATATCTGGTGAAGACCTTAGTACTAGTCATTCTCAGAACTACTTTTCCTTTCAATTCACTTGAAACGCATTCAAACCCAAAGTCATTACCATAACTTAAAGGACTGAAAACTAAAAGAAAAAAAATAACGCGTATTAATTTCATCAAATTGCATAACAAGCGTAAATCTCACCAAATATGATTTTGATGAGATTTACGTTTGACTTTAGTTAAAATTTAAACTAATCTAATTTTATCAACAACTTCTTTTCAT
>JBIKRO010000007.1:0-58129 GCA_044349095.1 Aquirufa sp.
CCATTGGTGAAGGCAAAATGGCCATCACGTAATCCAACATCGTCTGAACACCTTTGTTTTTGAAAGATGAACCGCAAAGCATTGGAACAATTTTCATTGATATAGTTGCCGCACGTAAAGCTGCTAAAATTTCATCTTCTGTGATGGACGCAGGATCTTCGAAGTATTTCTCCATCAAAGTCTCATCAAACTCAGCTACTGCTTCTAATAATTTCTCACGGTATTCGGTCGCCTCTTCCAACATATCATCTGGAATTGGAACTTCTACAAACGTCATTCCTTTATCTGCCTCATTCCACTTAATTCCACGGAAGTTAACTAAGTCAACCACCCCTTCGAAACCATCTTCAGCCCCAATTGGCAATTGAAGTGGCACCGCATAACTACCTAACATCTCTTTCACCTGCTTACACACGTTTAAGAAATCAGCACCCGAACGGTCCATCTTGTTGACAAATCCAATACGAGCTACATTGTAGTTATTCGCCAAACGCCAGTTGGTCTCCGACTGTGGCTCAACGCCATCTACCGCCGAAAACAAAAATACTAGACCATCTAATACACGTAAAGAACGATTTACCTCTACGGTAAAATCTACGTGACCCGGAGTGTCAATAATGTTGATGTGATAATCTTGATCGCGGTATTTCCAACCTACTGTGGTTGCTGCCGATGTGATCGTGATTCCACGCTCCTGCTCTTGCTCCATCCAGTCCATGGTAGCCGCTCCATCATGTACCTCACCTATTTTGTGAGAAACCCCAGCATAATAGAGAATACGTTCTGTTGTGGTGGTTTTACCAGCATCAATGTGCGCAGCAATACCAATGTTTCTAGTAAATCTTAAATCGCGTGCCATTTTTAAATTTAATTATGAAATGTTTTTTTTAACTCTATTTTTAAATGATCAAGTACTTGGACAACAAAACAATATGTTTTCGTTTTAGTACTGATTTAGGGGTGCAAAATTACTGAAACTTATATTAAATACAAAAGTTTTTCTAGATGTTTAAGAGCTTTTTACAATTAGTTTATCCTAGGCTCTGTGGAGCTTGCCAATTTCCACTATTAGCGTCGGAAGATTTTATCTGTTCGGGCTGTCGATTCGACTTGCCAAAGCCTGGTTTATTTATACCTACACCTAATTGGATTACGGCAAAATTTGACGGATTATTTGATTTTACAGATGCTAATGCCTTTTTTTTATTTGCTGAGGGAAGTCGAGTTCAGCACCTTATGCATGAGGTTAAATATAAGGGGCATGCTGATTTAGGGGAGTTTTTGGGTTTTTGGTGTGGCAAGGAATTACAAAAAGCTCATTCATTTATTTTTTATGATGCGATGATCCCTATTCCACTTTTTGCTAAAAAACTAAACGAAAGAGGATATAATCAGGCAGCATGCTTGACCAAAGGAATCCAACAAGCCACGGGATTGCCTAGTCTTGAACACGTATTAATTCGTAAAATTCAAAGTAAATCTTTGGTTGGCCAAAATAGAGCTCAGCGATATGAATCTCTGTCAGATGCTTTTGGGGTAGAAAATGAGGCGCTGATTAAGGACAAACACATTTTAATCGTAGACGACACCTTGACTACAGGGGCTACTTTTTTAGCGGCCGCCGAAAAACTAAAAGCCGCCGGGGCAAGAGAAATTTCTTTTCTCGCACTGGCGGCTTTAAAATGATTTTTTATTTATTTAATCCAGCAGATATCATGGCGCAACGGAAACCAATGGTCGCCGTAGCAGAATCCTGATCTAAGAATCTACGAGAACCTGGAGCTAACCAATAAGAAATGTCAGCCCAAGAACCTCCTTTGTAAACTCTGGATTTATTGTCAATTAATGAATTATTGTTTTTGCTATCGTATCGAGAAGCTTTGTCTAATTTATCATTTCGACGCACAGGATTTAAGTCATTGAAATCTTGAAAAGATAAGGGACGATATAAATCCATCACCCACTCATTCACATTTCCTGCCATTTGATATAAGCCGAAATCGTTAGGAGCATATTTGTAAATTTCAGCAGTAATGATTGCGCCATCATTTGATTTACCCGCAATACCCGCATAATCACCTCGTCCACGCTTGAAATTGGCTAACATCGTTCCTCTGCCTTTTCCGCTAGATTCTCTTAATGATGGACCATCCCAAGGATAAATTCGTTGGTTTGCTTGGTTTTCATCTTGTTGTTGAGTTCCAATCATCGCCTTCGCCGCATATTCCCATTCCGCCTCAGTAGGCAATCGATATGATGGTAAAATACGTCCTGATTCTATACTTACTCTAGCTGGCGCATTGGCCCTAGTCGCAGCTGAAGCTGTTGCCGCACCCGCCTTAGTCGCTTTCGGCGCTTTTGTTTTAGCATTTCCTCCGGCTAAATTTTGATTCACCACGGCCGTTCTCCACAAAGAATAATCGGTCGCTTGAGTCCAAGAAATTCCGACTACTGGATACATTCTAAATCCTGGGAACCTCAAATATTGCTCGACATATGGATCATTAAAGGCTAAATCATTACGCCAAACACTCGTATCAGGCAAGGCAGCCTCATAAAAATCTAAGGTGGAATCTTTTTGAACGGAATATAAATATTCTAAATAATGCACATTCGCGATTTCCGTTTCATCCATGTAAAATGATTGCACAGAAACCGTACGTTCGATGTTATCATGCGTTCCCATCACATCTTCTTCGATGGATCCCATGGTAAAACGACCCCCTTCAATAAAGACTAAGTTAGGCCCAATGAGCTGTCCTGTGAATTTTTTATCGACCTGAAATCCTGCTTTTTGATTATATGCAAGACCGGTTACAGAAGAAGAACTTCCGACGTTGACACTATTAGGTTTGCCGCCTAGACTTCCACCTAATTTACTTCCGATGCCGCTTGGGCAGGATGTCATTAACACCGCGATGCCGCAAAGGCCTAAAACAAATTTTAATTTAGCAATCATCTATATGTTCTTTTCTACAGAATTTGAAAAACAAAGGTATGAAATTCAAGCAATTTGCTCAAAATTAACCTAAAATATCTATCAAAATACTATTTAAATCTTTTATTGTACTTACTTTTTCTACTTGGAGGATCAATTTCCCCCCTTTTTCACGTAATTGGCAGCTTCCTTTTTTCTTATTTACAAATTGAATGACCTGGCCTATTATGGTTGTCCCAGTATTTGACTGCGCCTCCATAGAAACGAAATACAATTTCAAAATATTGCCCTTCAACGTAATTTTTTCTATTCCGAGTACCTGCGCTTTCCAACGACAAGCCACTAATTCGTACATATCTCGTACTTCTGTCGGCCATTCGCCAAAGCGATCTTTCACCTCAGCCATAAATTCATCCAACTCTTTTTCGTTCTCGATCTCGTCTAGTCGCGTGTACAACGCCAATCGTTCGGAAATACTGCTTACATAATCTTCTGGAATCAGAACTCTTAAATCGGTTTCGATTTGACAATCTACTTTTAAGGCCTCTGCCACAACCCCTAAATCTGTCTCAAATAAAGATTTAAATTCGTTTTCTTTTAATTCTTGGACTGCCTCATCTAAGATTTTGTGATACATGTCATATCCTAAATCATTAATAAATCCGCTCTGTTCTCCTCCCAATAAATTTCCGGCTCCTCGAATGTCTAAATCACGCATGGCTACTTTGATGCCGTCTCCCAAATCCGCAAATTCCTCCAAGGCGCTTAATCTTTTTCTCGCATCGCTGGTTAAGGAGGCTAAAGATGGGGTTGCCAAAAAGCAATAGGCTTTTTTGTTCGATCTCCCTACACGGCCACGCATTTGGTGTAAATCGGACAGGCCAAAATGGTTTGCGTTCAAAATATAAATGGTGTTGGCATTTGGAATATCTAAACCGGATTCGATGATATTGGTGGCGACTAACACATCGAAATGGCCTTCAATAAACCCGAGCATGATTTTCTCTAATTTATCGCCTTCCATTTGTCCATGCGCCACGCCTATTTTAGCGTCGGGAACTAAACGCAAAATCCGGTTGGCCGTACTCTCCAAATCACTGATTTTATTATGCACCACAAAAACTTGTCCTGCGCGAGCTAATTCACTACGCACACCATCCCTTAAAATTTCATCAGTCATGACCACTAATTTGGTCTCGACCGGTTGGCGATTCGGTGGGGGAGTTGCAATAATGGATAAATCACGCGCACCCATCAAAGAAAAATGCAAGGTCCTGGGAATGGGCGTTGCGGTTAAAGTGAGCACATCCACATCCACACGCATTTCTTTTAATCGATCTTTGACCTTGACTCCAAATTTTTGTTCTTCGTCTATGATCATCAAACCTAGGTTTTTGAACACCACATCTTTATTGACCAGTCGGTGTGTGCCAATCAGTATATCGGTTTCGCCGGTGGCTACTCGGGCGAGTGTTTCATTAATTTGTTTACTTGATTTGAAGCGATTGATGTACTCTACTTTGCAAGGAAAAGCGGCTAATCGTTCATGAAAAGTTCTAAAATGCTGCATCGCCAGCACGGTGGTGGGTACGAGGACAGCCACTTGTTTAGAATCTGCCACGGCTTTAAAGGCCGCTCTGATAGCGATTTCAGTTTTGCCAAAACCCACATCCCCACAGACCAAACGGTCCATCGGATGCGGCTTTTCCATATCTATTTTTACATCGGCCGTGGCTTTTGCTTGGTCTGGTGTGTCCTCATAAATGAAGGAAGATTCCAATTCCGCTTGTAAATAGGTATCAGCTGAAAAGGCAAATCCCCTGGCGGTTTTTCTTTTGGCATAGAGCGCAATTAATTCTTTTGCGATATCTTTTACTTGCCTTTTTACTTTTGATTTTTTATTGTCCCATTCAGGGGAACCCAGTTTGGACATGCTGGGCGGCGCTCCGTCTTTGCCTGAATATTTTGAAATCTTATGCAAGGAATGGATTGAAACCGACAATACATCGTCATCTCGATAGATTAACCGGATCACTTCTTGTTCGCCGTTTGAGGTGTCGATGATATTCAAACCCGCGAAACGACCGATCCCATAATCGACGTGGGTCACAAAGTCGCCCACTTGTAAACTTCTTAATTCTTTTAAGGTGAGGGTTTTATTTTTAGAGAATTTATTTTTCTCTTTAAATCGGTTATATCGATCAAAAAGTTGGTGATCCGGATAAAAAGCGATTTTTGTTTGCTCATCTATAAACCCTTCTCTTAGCGTAATTTGAATTGTTTTGAACTGAATTGTCGAATTTATTTCATTGAAAATGACCTCCAAACGTTCGAGTTGGCGCGCAGATTCCGAACAAATAATATTTTGAAAGCCCAAACTTTGATTTTCTAAAAACGCAGCGGCCAGACGTTCAAAATCTTTCTGGAAGGCACCGGGATTTTTGGAAGGATATTGGATGAGCGTGGCACCTTTGAAAAAGGCTCGCTTCCCAAATTCCACCAGTGTAAATCCACTCAATGATTTTTTTACGTCTTTTTTTGTTTCCCAGCGTTCGCTTGGATCGCTGATGATTTGGATATTTCCACCGCCTGAGGATTTTATTCGCTCAAAATCGGCAGTAGCCTTTTCAAAATTGGTTTCAATGATTTCCAATAAAGTGCCTGGGTCTTTAATCCAAACGGCCGTATTCTCTGGCAAAAAAGAGAAAAATGTTTCTCTGGTTTCTTGCACTAATTTTGTTTGCACGTCTGGAATCAGGTGCATGGCTGAGACCGATTGGATAGACAATTGGGTTTCTGGATGAAAGGTTCGGATGCTTTCAACGTCATTGCCTGAAAAATCAAGCCGATAAGGAAATTCGGCCGCATAGGAAAATACATCTAAAATTCCTCCACGCACGGAATATTGACCCGCTTCATAAACAAAATCAGTTCGCTCAAAATCATATTCATTGAGTGTCTCGGCCACAAAAGTGGGGTCAATTTTATCTCCAACGCGTATAGAAAGGGTATTTTTTACCAGCGATTTTCGATTAATTACTTTATCTGTTAGTGCCTCAGGATAGGTGACTAAAACTAATATTTGACCCTGGTAATTGCTCAATGTATTCAGCACCTCCGCCCGCATAAGCACATTGGCATTATCTACTTCCTCCCACTCATAGGGTTTTTTATGTGACATGGGGAAAAGCATGACGGCGGTATCCCCTAAGAGCGATTGTAGGTCGTTCAACATATATTGAGCTTCCTCTTTTTCTTCACAAATGAGTAGAAATGGATTTTTTTCTTGACTTAAGGCGGCGATTAAAACGGTGTCTAGCGCGCCGCATAGCCCTTTTACATAAAACGAACTCCCTTTATTTGCAATAGTAATTTGCTGGGAAATTGTTTGCACAATCCCATCATACTTATATAATTGGAGGAAATCCTTTACGATCATACGATCCCTAAAACAGGTAATTTTTTAAATTTGGAACGTAAAGGTAGAAAAATTTATATCTTTGTGCATCCACAAAAAGGGGTGCCTTGAAAAATAGGCTGAGATTATACCCATTGAACCTGATACGGATAATGCCGTCGAAGGGATTTTGTCGAGTTTTTAGCGCTGAAAACTCAAAAAAATCAAAAAATAAGGGTTATTGTTGAATCATACGGGATTTGACTCCTTTGCCTGTTATTAATATTTCAGAATGAAAAAATTAATGACATTGTTTATTTTGTTTGTTTCTGTTCAGTCTAGTTTTGCCCAAAAAATGCGCGGGCAGGTGCTCGATCAAGAATCGAAATTGCCTTTATGGGGCGCTTCAGTTTCTTTCATGGGAAGTCCCAATGGAACGATTACGGATGCCAATGGATATTTTTCCATTCGTTTGCTATCTCAAAAAAACGTTCTTAAAATTAGTTTTGTTGGTTATGAGCCGGTCGAGATTTTAGCTGAAAAAGCGTCGCGCGTCGAATTAAAACGCTCTAGTTTTTTACAAGATGAGGTGACGGTGAAGTCCTTACGCGCGGATGAAAATTCGGCGATGGCCTATTCAAATGTTTCGGCAACGGAACTAGGCAAAAATAATTTGGGCCAAGATATGCCCAATTTACTAAATTTTACTCCATCAGTTGTGACTACTTCAGATGCGGGTGCGGGAGTCGGTTATACTGGAATTAGAATTCGGGGCTCTGATGCGACGAGGGTCAACGTGACGATCAATGGTATTCCTGTGAACGATTCTGAATCTCAAGGAACCTATTGGGTCAATATGCCAGATTTTGCGAGCTCTGTTAATTCCGTGCAAATACAGCGGGGAGTGGGTACGTCGACAAACGGTGCCGGGGCTTTTGGTGGATCGGTCAACATGCAAACAAATCATTTTGAAGAGAAGGCTTATGCGGAAATAAATGCTTCTGGCGGATCTTTTGGAACCCTTAAGACAACGCTGAAAGTGGGTTCGGGGTTGTTGGGCGGTAAATTTACGGTGGATGGACGTTTGTCAAGAATCGTTTCGGATGGCTACATTGACCGCGCATCCTCTAATCTTCAATCCGCTTATCTGTCTGCTGCTTATTTTGGCAAAAAAAGCTTTGTGCGGGTCAATTATTTTCTTGGCAAAGAGAAGACTTTTCAGTCCTGGTATGGAACTCCAGAATCTCGCATTAGCGGGTCTTTAACTGAGATGCAGTCTTTCATTGAGCGTAATTATTTGTCCACCGAGGAGGCCGAAAACTTGTTAAAATCTGGACGGACTTATAATTATTATACCTATGCAAACCAAACGGATAATTATGCGCAGGATCATGTGCAATTATTGACAAATCATCGAATATCCGCTGCCTGGAATGTAGATTTAAATGCTCATTACACCTATGGAAGAGGTTTTTTCGAAGAATTCAAGCCTGAAGCCGCTTTGGAAAATTATGGAATAAATTCAAAAATTAGCACCGATTTGGTTCGCCAAAAATGGTTAGATAATGACTTTTATGGATCGACTTTTTCGTTGCAGTATGAAGGATCTAGCAAGATTAAATTCAATTTTGGAGGTGCGTGGAACCGCTATGTCGGGAGACATTATGGACTCATTACGGAGGGAAAATCCTTGCCTGTTTCCTATAAAAATTATGAGTGGTATCGGAGTAGGTCCCAAAAAACGGATTTGAATTTGTATGCAAAGGCAAATTTGGTTTTAGCTGATCGTTGGAATGCATACCTTGATTTACAATACCGAACGGTTGGGTATACGATGTTGGGCAAAGCAGATAAGTTTTTGACATTGGCCAATCAAAACAGCTATCAATTTTTTAACCCCAAAGCTGGTTTGACCCATCAGATTTCAGACGATTCAAAAATTTATTCTTCGATTTCTTTGGGTAGCAAGGAACCTAGTCGGCAAGATTTTGTGGACAATCCAAATTCCGCACCTCGACCCGAATACCTTCAAGATTATGAGCTAGGCTATCAGCGCGCTGGGAAAAAATATGCCTTGCAAGTGAACGGCTATTTCATGAAATATAAAGATCAATTGGTTCTCACCGGCGCCCTAAATAATGTAGGCGAGGCGATTCGAACCAATGCCCCAGACAGTTACCGATTGGGTCTAGAGGCTTCTTTGAATTATCAAATTTTGCCTTATCTCCTTTGGTCGGGAAATGTAACGTTGAGCCAAAATAAAATACAAAATTTCAATGAGAAGTTGACCGATTACGAAAACTACACCGAGAAAATCATCCCACATGGCACAAGCGATATAGCCTATTCACCCGGCGTTATTGCTGGGAATACGATTACGTATAAAAGGGGAGCCTTTGAGGGGGCGCTTTTATCTAAGTATGTGGGCAAGCAATATTTAGATAATACGTCAACGGAAAAGCGATCATTGGCTGCTTATGCCACTCAAGATTTGAGGTTTAGCTATGTGTTTTCTTCACGTATCAGCTCTACTTTATTGTTGAATAATGTGTTGAATTCGATGTACTCGTCTAATGGATATACCTATAGTTACCTATATGCAGGAGAATTAACGACGGAAAATTTTCAATATCCTCAGGCGGGGTTCAACTTTTTATTGGGACTCAATATTCGACTGTAGGAATTTTTCAATGTTTCAAGCTTTATAAAAATAAGGCTTGAAACAAAATAACTATTCCACCAAATCCCATTTCCATCCCCATTTAGCCAGTCGGTAGCGAACGGAGTACCATAAAACACCTAAGCCATAAATGGAACTTCGTTTAAAATTAATCGACGACGCCTCTTCGAAATATTTAGTAGGGCACGTTACCTCGCCCACCTCAAAACCCTTCCAAAACAATTGCAACACCATTTGATTATCAAAAATAAAATCGTTGTCACATTTTGTGAACTGTACGGCTTCTAGTGCTTCCTTGGAAAAAGCCCGATAACCAGTGTGGTATTCGGAGAGTTTTTGGTCAATGAGTATATTTTGAAACAAGGTTAATAGCCGATTGGCTATATATTTATAAATAGGCATGCCGCCTTTTAAAGCACCTTTTCCTAAAATTCTCGAAGCAAAAACTACGGGATATAAGCCATTGCCAATAATGGAAATCATGGCTTTTAATAACATGGGGGTGTATTGATAATCCGGATGCAGCATAATCACGATGTCACCACCTAAGGCAAGCGCTTTTGTGTAACATGATTTTTGATTTCCACCATAGCCAAGGTTTTTATCATGTTGCACGATATGCTTAATGCCAATTTTTTTCGCTACTTCCACTGTGTTGTCTGGACTATAATCATCCACTAAAATCACCTCATCTACCCAATCATGTGGTATTTCTTGATATGTTTTTTCTAGTGTTAACGCGGCCTTGTAAGCCGGCATCACGACGATAACCTTTTTCCCTTCGTACATATTTTTTGGCTATTTTTTGCGACCTTTGTGTCGCCTAATGGTAAAATTAATTATTTATGAGCGAATCTCTATTTTTTCTTCTTTTTTCAATCCTGGTTATAGCCATTATGCTTGTGGACCTGGGAATTTTCAAAAAGGCAGGTGCTGCGGAGGTTACCTTTAAAGAGGCGGGTTTTTGGACAGGGGCGTGGGTGCTTTTAGCGATTTCATTTTACTTTTTTTTGGGACAGTTTGGAGGTATGGTGCATGGCATTACGGATGTAAATGGATTAATTTCCGTCAAAGAATTGTATGCTCCACACATAGACTTGGGAAGTGGGTCTTTTTCTGACCAATTAGCTATTTTTCAAAATAATTTATCCCTTGAGTTTATTACGGGATATTTGGTCGAATATTCGTTGTCGGCCGACAATGTATTTGTATTCATTTTAATTTTCAATTCCTTTGGTGTTCAAAAGCGCTACTATAAAAAGATCTTGGTTTGGGGTATTTTAGGAGCCATCATTTTGCGTTTAATTTTCATATTCTTGGGGGCGGCTTTGTTGCAAAAATTTGATTGGATCATTTATGTTTTTGGGGCATTTTTAGTTTATACCGGGGTGAAAATTTTATTTACCAAACAACATGATGAAGAGATTAATCCATCCGAACACCCCATCGTCAAGTTCTTATCGCGTTTCTTTAATGTGTATCACCGGAATGTCATAGGTCGATTCTTCGTTCGCATGAAAACGGGTAAATTATTTATTACGCCTATTTTCGTGATTGTGGTGGTGATTGCTTTCACCGATATATTATTTGCCGTGGATTCCATTCCAGCTATTTTCTCAATTTCTAAGGATCCTTACATTGTCTTTTTCTCCAATGTTTTTGCGGTGATGGGTTTACGTTCGCTCTTCTTTTTTCTGTCGAATTTGATGGGCTTATTTCGCTTTTTACCGATGGGCTTAGGAGTTTTGTTGAGCTTCGTTGGCTTGAAAATGCTGGGACATCACTATTTAACGGAAATCGGTTTTGGAACGCTTTCCTCCTTAGCGGTGATTGTCGGAATTTTAGCGACCAGCATTATTTTGAGTTTGCTCTTTCCAGAGAAGAAAGAAGTCATTTAGGTCAGACCCATTCCTGAGTCATTTTTCGATATTGCAATGGTGGTACTTTCATCCATTGCTTAAACTGTTTATTGAAGTGCGATAAGTTTCCAAAACCACTTTCAAAACAAATTTCCACCATCGTTTTTTGGGTAGTTCTTAGCATTTGGCACGCATGCTTAATTCTAAATTCGGTCACAATTTCGACAAAAGTTTTTTTGGTTACCTTTTTGAAATACCGGCAAAAAGTTTGAAAAGATTTTTATTTTCTTAATGTGGGGTAAACCAAGATTTTTTTGTCTTAAATTAAGATACAATTGTTCATGAACGCGGATGTACATGTAAGGTTGATCATTTACTTCAAATCATACATTATGGGAAATTTGAATGAGGATTTTGAAAAATCCTCAGTCGGAGAGTCAAAGAATATTTTTAATGAAAACGAAGTTTTTATTAAAAAAATCATTGAATCTGATTACAAACGTGGTTTTGAAATTTTATTCCGAATGTATTATTCAAGATTATGTAACCATGCTAATCGATTTGTTTATTCTAAGGAAGTTTCTGAGGATATAGTTATGGAAGTTTTTAAGGGTATTTGGGAAAATAATTTATTTAATAAAGTTTATGGTCCCTATAAAGCTTATTTATATAGATCGGTAAGAAATAGAGCAATTACATATCTGAAGAATGAAGTTTGTTTTGATACACTAAATGAGATTCATAATGAAAGAATAGAATCTCATGAGGAAAGTCCTGATGAAATAATGTCTAGACTAGAATTGGCTAATAAGATCGAATTAGCTATCAATAGCCTACCTTTTAAATGTAAAAATGCATTTATTTTAAGTAGAAAAGAAGGCAAAAAATACATAGAAATTGCTGAAGAATTAAATATAACGGTAAGTGCAGTTGAAAGATTAATCAATCGAGCACTGACTAAATTAAAAAAGGTTATTTATTTTTTTGGATTTATCCTTTATTATTTAAAACCATTATTTGAATGACAAATGTGGGGTTAACTTCTCAATCATTGTCTTAGATATAAATCAACCTTAAGTAAAGTTTTGATATTTATGAATACCATAAAAAAAATAATTTTTGATTTTTTGTCAGGGAATTCAACATCTTCTCAGAAAAAAATATTGTCTGAATGGCTAATTTCTCCTAAAAACCAAATTCTTTTTTATGAGATATTGGATGAATGGCAAATGAATCATGAACATATTAATATTGATGTGGATGAAGCCTTGCAAAGCTTTTTAATTTCAGCGGATTCATCAAACAATAAATTTAAAGTAATACAAAATGCGACTGTTGGATCAAATCCAATAAAGTGGTATGCTATTGCTGTTTCAGTATTTTTAGTGTTTAGTTTATTTGCTGCATTTTATTATTTTGAATTAAATAGCACTATTTATAAAACGGGTAATGCAGAAATTAAAACTATAAAATTAAATGATGGCACATTAGTAACATTAAATGCAAATTCTAAATTAACTATCCCAAGGTTTGATTTCTCAAAACGCGTCGCTCTCTTAGAAGGAGAAGCCGAATTTAAAGTGAGACATACAAAAGATAATTCTCACTTTATCGTCAAAACTAATAATGACTTTGAAATTGAAGTTTTAGGGACAGAGTTTCTATTTTATTCAAGAAATAAAGTGAATCGAGTATTACTTACCAAGGGGAAAATACAGGTCAATTATTTTTCAGGGAAACACCTGAGTATGAAACCTGGTGATTTGGTTAGTTTAGAAGGTAGTTCAAACAGAATTCAATTAACTCGCGCTACTCAAGTAATGCAATATTCTGCCTGGAAATCACATCAATTTTATTTTGAAAGTACTTCGCTATTAGAGTTTTCTAATTTATTAAACGAACAATTTGGAGTTGAATTAATTTGCGAAGATAGCACTATGTATGAAAGGCGCCTTATGGGGTATTTTAAAGCAGAAAGTAGTGATCAAGTCGCGAAAGTTCTATCATTATTACTTGGTGTTCCAGTTGAACAAAGGGGTAATTTTTTAATTGTCCATTCTTCAAAAAAAGATTAGTTGCAAAATTTAATTTTAAATATTAAATATTATGAAAAATTACTTTAAAATAAGTTTAAAATTTGGTCTACTTTTTATTGGAATAAATTTGAATAATAATGTGGTTATTTCTCAAACATTAGCTGCTTTAAATACATCCAATAAATCAAACAATCAAGTTTACAATACTTCAGATAATGTTAAGAAATTATTATCGGAATATTTAAACTTGTTATCATCAAAATTTAAATCCAATATTTTATTTGAAGAAAATTTACTTCGTGGGGTATTTGTACCCAATAATTTTACTTTTAAAAAGGAAGAAAATTTTGAAGTTCAATTAAAATCACTTTTAAATTCAGTTGGTTTAAGTTTCAAAAAGATTAATGATGATCAGATTGTTGTATTTAAAATTGAAAAAAAGGGTACTCAAATAAATGAGAATTTTTCTAAAATAATCGGTGATAATAATCTCGAAAACATTCAATTAATTGATTCTAAATCACAGAATAACACTATCAATAAATCTTCTATTATAATAGACAAACCGATAAAAGGAAAGATAAAAGATGAAAATGGCAATGGTATTCCCGGAGCTTCTATTTTAATCAAAGGAACAAATCAAGGTACACAAACTGATGCTGATGGTAATTTTTCGCTTAGTATTAAAGATGAAAAATCTGTATTAGTTATTTCAACCATAGGATATACAAGTCAAGAAATTCTGGTAGGAAATAGAACTCAAGTTGACATTTCTTTAAAAGTTGATAGTAGGTCTTTGGATGAAGTGATTGTCATTGGGTATGGTACACAGAAGAAAGAATCATTAACAGGCTCAATTGCAGTTATTAACAGTAAAGATATTGAACGGGTCCACGCAGGAGCAACAGTTAGTTCGGGCTTAGCTGGAAAAATAGCAGGTGTAACTTTCAGACAAGCGGATGCAAGACCAGGCTCATCTGCCAGTATTCAGATCAGAAACATGGGCGTGCCGCTTTATATTATAGATGGAATTCAGCAGGATGCGGGTCAATTCAATAATATTTCCCCAAACGATATAGAATCTATTTCAGTTCTTAAAGATGCCGCTTCAGCTGCTGTATATGGTGCAAGAGCTGCTAATGGGGTTGTTGTTGTAACAACTAAAACAGGAAGTGGAGAGGTTAAATTTAACATAGATACAAATTTCGGCTTTCAAAATTATTTCCGATATCCAACCGCACTTATTGATTCGTATGATTATTTATATTATCGAGCTGATGCTGAGTTAAATGGTGTTTATAATGGTGGAACTGGTAAAGGGACATCAATAACTCCAGATTTACTAAGCCAGTATAAATCAGGTACAAATCCTTTATATCAGAGTTTTAATTGGAGAAAATATATTTTTGAGGATAATGCAAATGCTCCAATGAACACCACGAACTTAAATTTTTCTGGGGGAGGAGAAAAAGTTAATTTTTATGTTTCTGCTACTAATTTAAGTCAAAAATCGAATTTAGGTAATGAATGGAATTTTAATAGAACTAATTTTCAATCAAATGTAACTGCAAAGCCAAATAAAAATTTATCCATCAGCATGAATGTGAATGGAAGGCTTGAAACTAGAACAAATCCAGGTGTACCGGGAGGGGATGATTATAATTTACCTACACTTGCTGTTTTGCGTAATACACCATTGGAAAGACCATTTGCCAATGACAATCCATTATACTTAAGTGATCTTGGTGGACATGCAGCCACAAATTATGCTTTTTTAAATGAGCAATTGGGTGGAAAATTCAGACAGAATTGGCGTGTATTAACTACTGCATTAAGTATTGATTATAATGTTCCCTTTATAAAAGGTTTGAAATTCAAGGGAAATTTTTCCCATTATATTGCTGATTTATTATATGATAATACGGAGTATACTTTTATCACTTATAGTTATAATCCTGCGGATAAAACGTATACAAATAATGGTAAGGGTAGTACAAATCCTTGGAGAGAAAGGGAACAAAGAAAAGAACTTAATACGACCATTCAAGGTATAATGACATATGATAATAAATTTAATAATCATTCTATTGGTGCAACTTTAGTTGCGGAGAGGATTTCTCTAACCAGTTTACGCAACTGGTTACATTCAATCCCTATTTCTAATAACTTGCCTCTTATCTATTTTCCAACAATGGATAGATATGATGACACGGAATCTAGCCAAGCAAGTGTGGGCTATGTCGGAAGGTTTAATTACAACTATTTTGATAAATACTTTGTAGAAGCATCCGTAAGGCGAGATTCATATTATATTTTTGATCCTGATAAGCAAATCGGATACTTTCCTTCAGTTTCTGCCGGATGGAGACTTTCAGAAGAAAAATTTATAAAGAATTCAATCATTGGAAATATTTTAAATGATTTTAAATTGAGAGGCTCTTACGGACTTCTTGGTGATAATCGAAATATAGTTACCCCTTATGCATATTTACCAGGATATACTTATGCTGTAAGTACAAACATTTTAGATGGAAATGCCATATTAACCTCTAGAGATAAGGGTTTACCTACTAATTTACTTTCTTGGACTAAGAGTTTGATTACTGATATTGGATTTGATTTTGGTTTATTTGCAAACAAATTAACCGGGTCTTATGATTATTTTTATCGTAAAAGGTCTGGACTTCCTGGTACCAGAAACGATATCTTATTGCCTAGGGAATTAGGCTATGCATTACCCCAAGAAAACTTAAGGTCTGATGCACAATTTGGACATGAGATTTCTTTGCTTTATCAAAATGCAATTGGAAACGTTAAGTATAATGTCGGAGGGAATTTATCTCTTACTCGAAGTATGAGTCTTTTATCATATAATCCTTTATTTTCAAATTCTTGGGACGAATATCGTAATTCAACAGAAAATCGATATGGTCGAATAGATTGGGGTTATCAAGTGATTGGTCAATTTACATCTCAATCTGAAATAAATAATTACAAGGTAAACAATGATGGGCAAGGGAATAGAACTTTGATTCCAGGTGATTTGATTTATAAAGACCAAAATAATGATGGTAAAATTGATGAGTATGATCAACGACCAATAGGTTATGGAGGAACTGGAGATGTGAATATGAATCCTAATATAAATTTTGGATTTACTTTAGGCCTTTCTTATAAATCGTGGGCAATTCAGGCTGACTTTTCGGGAGGATCTGGAATATCATGGCTTCAAAATGCAGAATCTCGTTGGGCATTCCAAAATGGAAGTGCAAGTGGTGGAAACTTGAATACCATCTTTCAGGATAGGTGGCACCGAACAGATGTTTTTGATTTAAATAGCGCCTGGATACCAGGGAAATATCCGGCAAACAGATTCGATCCTAAAACTGGACATAGTAATTATGCTTCTACTTCTGATTATTGGATGCAGGATGTAAGTTTTTTACGATCAAGAACTATTGAATTATCTTATTCAATACCTGATCGATATTTGAATAATTACAAAATAAAGCGTGCTAGATTTTACATAAATACGTATAATTTATTTTCCATAGATAATTTGAAAGAGTTTCAAGTAGACCCGGAAGTTTCCAATGCTAATGGACTTCAGGCGGCTCAAAATAGAGTTGTAAATGTTGGTTTCAATTTATCTTTTTAAAAAATATAAATTTATTAATATGAAAAAGTTCATTATTATCCTAGTTGTTTTTTTAGGAATTGATTCATGTAATTCAGATAAGGAATTCTTAAATGTACCTCCTTTAAATATATTAACTCAAGAAACAGTTTTTAATGATCCAGCATTGGCCTTGTCTGTATTGGGTGATTTATATAATAGAGCTGTAGATTTTACTAGTCTAAAGACTGGATGGCTTTCTTTTACTGATTTTGGCGAATCTTTTCCTTCAGATGGAAGTACTGTCTCAAACACTACTTGGGATTACACTGCATGGTCTTTATATGAATATGGCTATGTAAGGGATTTAAATTTATTTATTGAAAGGATAGCTATATCAACTGCTCTTAATCCTGCTGAAAAATCTCGTTTTATAGCAGAAGCTAGATTTTTGAGAGCACAATATTATTTTGAAATGGTTAAAAGGATGGGTGGAGTGCCTTTAATTACAAAATCATTAGTTTTTCCTATTGGCGGGGACATTACAACATTTCAGGTAGCAAGATCTAAGGAGCATGAAGTTTATGACTTTATCATCACGGAATCTGAAGATATTAAAAATTCTCTACCAAACGATGCGAATACTAAATCGCGCGCAACTAAGGCAGCTGCTTTAGCTTTGCAATGTCGAGCAGCACTCTATGCAGGTTCAATTGCTAAATATGGGGCAAAGACCCCATTAGTTAGCCTTCCAGGAGATATTGTTGGAATTCCAGCTAATAAATCACAGCAATATTATGCCAAGGCATTATCTGCTGCAAATGAAATCATTGATGGTAAGGCCGGAGCTTATAAACTGTATAATTCAATTCCAAATCTTTCAGAAAATTTTTCTGCAATTTTTTATGATAAAACTACTTCAAATAAAGAATCCATTTTTGTGGAAGATTTTAAAGCTTATGCAGGTAAAACGCACATGTTTACAACAAATACCCAACCATTTTCTCAATCTGAAGAAGCTGCTAATAGTGATGCGGGTAGATTAAGTCCTTCTTTGAACTTGGTGCAGTCATTTGAAAAATTGGACAACACTTTTAGCCCTATTGAAACCATAAATAGCGATGGAACTCCAATGTATTATTCCTCCATCACTGATGTGTTTAAAAATAGAGATGCTCGATTGGCTGCTACTGTTATTTTGCCAGGCGAATCATTTAAAGGCAAATTGGTAGATGTTTGGGCTGGATATATTCTTTCAAATGGTACTGTATTTACCGCTGCAAACTCAAGTGTTTTACGTGCTTTACCAGGTACTACTGAAAATGTTCAAGTAGTTGGATCAGATGGTCCTGTAGATGGTTTGGCATTTCGGACTCAAACAGGTTTTTATAATAGAAAATATTTGGATCCAATACCTCAATCAGGAACAAGAGGAAGAGGTAGCGACTTACCATTTATTCGATATAGGTATTCGGAAATACTATTGAATGCAGCTGAGGCTAGTTTTGAATTAGGTGATTTCTCAAAGGCATCATTTTTCATTAATCAAGTTCGATCTCGTGCTGGATTTACAATTCCTATTACTTTAAATTCTGATAATGGATTTGATCGAATTGCCAATGAGAGAAGGGTAGAATTTGCATTTGAGGGACATTTTTTATTCGATATGAAAAGGTGGAGAATAGCAAATTCGGTATGGGATGGATCTAAAATGACCACGACAGATTTAAGATCTAATATTGGGATAGCTACGAAAAGAAATACTCAGCCATTTGGGTTGCTGCCATACAAATATTTTAATCCTGGTAATGTTAATCATGGAAAATGGCTATTTAAAGAAGTATTGCCAGGTAGGGTAACCGGGGCTCTTAATTTTAGAAATGGTAATTATTATTCTCAAATCGATCCTTTAGCCATTATTGCAAATCCTAAATTATTAAAACAACCTAATCAATAGAGGGGAGTACATTATTAAAAATTTAATAAATAGATCATGAAAAATAAAATTTATTTCATTTTACTTATCTTTTCAATTTTAATTGTTTCATGTGAAAAAGATAATTTTACTCCACCTTCATCTACATTGAGTGGAAGACTCACCTATAAAGGCGACTCAATAGGTGTGGAGTTCAACCAAGTTCCTTGGAATTTATTCCAAACGGGTTTTAATAAAAAAGGATTTATTGCGGACACATTCGCTCCAGAAGGAACTTATAGCATTTTAGTTTTCGATGGAGACTATAAATTTACAATCCCTAAAAATCAAGGTCCCTTTTTATGGAAGGAATTAACCAGTAACTCACGTGATTCGGTAAATGTATCTTTAAGAGGTAATCAAATATTGGATATCGAAGTTATTCCCTATTATATGATTAGAAAGCCATCATTTTCATTTATGAATGGTAAGATCTCAGCTACTTTCGACATTGAAAAAATTATTACCGATGTCAACGCAAAATCGATTCAAACAGTCAGTTTATTTGTAAACAATACGCGATTTGTTTCGAGTCAAAGTAATCAAAAGTTGGCGCAAGTAGATTTGAGTGGGGCTGCTATTACCAATTTAAGTAATATTTCATTAAGTTTAACGGTTCCGAATTTACCAGTGGCAGCTGAAAAATATGTTTTTGCACGTTTGGGGATTAAAATAACTGGAGTCGAGGATATGATTTATTCATCTGTTCGTAAAATTCAGTTATAATTCCGATTTTTTTATGTTAGTATGAGGATTAAATATTTAATTATTCTTTTATGTAGTTTATCATTTAATTCTTTTGCAGAATTCTCTTTCAACCGTACCAATTTTCCATTAAAAAAGAAAGTTGGTGCGGTTTCTGTTTCTAATATCTTCAAGGTAAAATGGCAAGTAAATAAAACTGATTTCGGAGAATTGACTTTTAATATGGACAAAAATGCTCCTTTATTAAAGTCAATTAAAATATTTAAAAACAAATCAGTTAAAGTAATTGCCCAGAATCTTGATCCAGTCTTTCTTTTAAATATTGGAAAACGCACACTGGATACTAATCAAGGAGTCTGGAATGTTTTCTTTGATCGAGTTCCTAAAAAGCCTTATAAATCGGTAAAGGTACAATTGGATAAAAGCCATTATGACATTGTAAAAAATGGACATAAGACGCTTATTAAAATTTCTAAATTACATGCAGATATTTTTAGCGGAGACCTTGAAGTTACTTTATACGATGGAAGTTTTTTGTTTAATATAGCCGCTGTCGTTTCTACTGAATTAGATTCTACTGCCATACTTTATGATGCGGGCTTGGTTTCTAAATCAAAAGTATGGGATAATATTGCTTGGTCTGACACCGAAAATAAAATTAATATTTCTGAAAGTAATTTGACTGATACATCTAAAAATGTGATGTCAAAATACAGGATGATTATAGGTGAAAAAAACGGATCAAGTCTTGGTTTGTTTCCTTCTCCACATCAATATTTTTACCCATTAGATGAGGCATTTAATTTAAGTTTTAATTGGTTTGGGAATGGGTATAGAAATATGGTTGATGGGTATGGTATTGGAATTAGGCAAGACCCTTTTGGCGATAAAAGGTATGTGCCTTGGTTTAATGCTCCACCAAGAACAAAACAACGGTTAAACTTTTTCTGTCTGCCAAGTATTGGGAAGGCAACTCTTACAATAGAAAAAATTAAAAAATACACAAGGAGTGATTCTTATGCAAAATTAGCAGGGTTTAAGACAATGCAGAGTCATTTTCATAACGAATATATTTCTAATGTAGTTTTAAAAAAATTGCCAATTCTTGAGGAACCAAATTTTATAAAAGTTTTTAAAAATACAGGTGTTAATATTGTTCATTTAGCTGAATTTCATGGTAAAGGGCACCCTAAAGGCCCTGATAGCTTGAGACTAAATGAATTAAATGAGTTGTTTTATCATAGTGAGAGGCTTTCAAGTAAGGACTTATTAGTATTGCCTGGAGAAGAAGCAAATAACTTTTTTGGAGGGCATTGGTTAGCGTTTTTCCCAAAACCTGTGTACTGGGTAATGTCAAGAAAAAGTGATCAGCCTTTTATTTCAAAAAATGTTAAATATGGCGATGTATATCACATATCTAACAAAGATGAAATGCTGAAGCTTTTGGAGATAGAGAAAGGGTTAGCTTGGACGGCACACGCCAGAACCAAATCATCAACATTTTTCCCTGATACCTATAAGAATGAAAATTTTTTCAAATCAGACCGATTTTTAGGAGCTGCTTGGAAAGCAATTCCAGCAGATCTATCTTGGGATAGGTTAAGTCGAAGAGTACTTGATTTAATGGATGATATGAATAATTGGGGATTAAGAAAGCATGTGATTGGCGAGGCTGATTTATTTACAATTGAACCAGAAAATGAAATGTATGCTCATTTGAATGTCAACTATCTAAAATTAAACAAGGTGCCTAAATTTAAAGATGGTTGGCAAGAAATTCTTGATGTAATCGAAAATGGCGATTTTTTCACCACTACTGGTGAAGTTTTAATTCCTATTTTTACATTAGATGGGCAAGGGCCAGGTAAAACAATTAAGTTCAACAAGCAAGTCAAATTAAATGTTGGTATTCATTGGACGTTCCCATTGAATTATGTTGAAATAATCTCTGGGGATGGAATAAATGTTTTTAGGCAAAGGATCAATATTAATCAGTATAAGGAATATGGACAAAAATTATTCTCGCTTAAACCCAAAGTAATGAATAATAATATTTCGTGGATGAGGTTAGAAGCTTGGGATATTGCGACAAATGGTGCTTTTACGCAAACTATTTGGTTTAAAAAATAGGCAGTTAAAAAATTTAATTAAAAGTCCTTAGTTAATTAAGCTCATTATTTTAGCTTAGTTTTTTTAAAATAATTTTAAAATTAAACATATGAAAAATCACTTTTTTATTCTTCTATTTTCAGCATTGCTCTTATTTAGTTGTACTCAAAAAATTAAAATTGGAAATAATTCAATTGATACTAGTAACAAAAATAGAAGGGGAGAAGTGTTATTTCTTGGAAATAAAAGTAAGCATCATGATTCTGGTAAGTATGCTCCATGGTTGGCCATATCGCTATTTAAAGAAGGAATTAATGTTACTTATACGGATAATATAGATGATATAAATTCGGAAAATTTATTAAAATATGATGGTTTAATTATTTATGCTAATTATGAAACAATTTCAGTAGATCAAGAGAATGCATTGAAGGGATTTGTCGAAGGGGGAAAAGGATTAATTGCGCTTCATTCGGCTTCTGGATGTTTTAAAAATTCTGAATGGTATATTAAAACAATTGGCGGCCAATTTGCATCACATTCTTCAGGGCCAATTGAATCCATTATAAATAAGTCCGATCATCAGATTACGAAGGATTTAGCAAGTTTTATAACTAAATGGGATGAGACCTACATGCACAAGAATTTAAATAGTGACATGACAGTTCTTACCTCCAGGAAAGATGTTAAGGGTGATATTCCATATACTTGGATACGAAACCAAGGAAAAGGCAGAGTTTTTTATACTGCTTATGGACATAATGATTCCACTTGGACTAATCCAGGTTTTCTTAAATTAGTGAATAATGGTGTCAAGTGGAGCTTAGGAAATTCAGTGCAAAATAAGATTGCTTATTTAAATATACCTAAAGTAGATATTTATGAATCTTCTGGCATTCAAATTTCTGATTTTACCAAGAGGCATATGGTACCCAAGATGCAAGAGTCTTTGAAACCAGAAGAATCACTTAAGTTAAGTCAAGTACCCGTTGATTTTGATATAAAATTATTTGCATCAGAGCCAGATATTACAAATCCAATTGCGATGGCATGGGATGAAAAAGGGCGACTTTGGATTGTAGAATCAGTGGATTACCCAAATACATTTTTAGAAACGGATGGTGCGTCAAATGACCGAATTAAGATTTGTGAAGATGTGGATGGGGATGGTAAGGCAGATAAATTTACCATTTTTGCTGATAAATTAAATATCCCAACCAGTATAGTTTTTGCAAATGGCGGCCTAGTTGTTTCGATGGCACCTTATTTTTTGTTTTTAAAAGACACTGATGGAGATGACCGCGCTGATGTAAGGGAAATAATCATGAAAGGTTGGGATAAAAATGATACCCATTTTGGCCCTTCAAATTTACAGTATGGTTTTAATAATAAGATATGGGGAGTTGTTGGATCAGGTTTTACTGGACTTTCAAAAGACGGGAAAGAATATAATTTTAGAACTGGTGTTTATAATTTAAATCCAGATGGAACGGGTTTGAATTTTTTAGGTAATACAAGTAATAATACATGGGGTTTAGGTATTACTGAAGAAAATAATGTGTTTATTTCTACAGCTAATAATACTCATAGTGCCTATTACTCTATGCCAGCATCATTATTGCAACGAAATTTACTTGGATCCAAGATTCAATCTGTTCAAAAAATAGATGGACACTATGATTCTCATTCATTGACTCCTAACCTCAGGCAAGTTGATGTGGTAGGGGGATTTACCTCAGCGGCTGGGCATCATTTCTATACAGCCAGAGATTTTCCTAAATCTTATTGGAATCGAATTGCTTTTGTTTGTGAGCCAACGGTAAGATTAATTCATAATGCAATTATAAGTCCGAATGGTTCTGGTTTTTCTGAAAATGATGGATGGAATTTACTAGCTAGTTCAGATGAGTGGGTGGGTCCAGTACAAGCAGAAGTGGGACCTGATGGAGCTGTTTGGGTTGCCGATTGGTATAACTTCATTATTCAACATAATGTGTTTGTTGAAAGACAAGCTCCTTCAAACATGGTCCTCCCCTTTGTCAATCAGCCAAGGGGTCAGGGAAATGCATTTATTAGTCCAATGCGTGATATAAATCATGGTCGAATTTACCGCATCGTATACAAAAAAGCGAAGCCATATAGTCCACTTATTTTGTCTAAGAATGACCCAATAAGTTTATTGAAAGGTTTAAATTCGGATAATATGTTTTGGCGTATGACAGCCCAAAGACTTATAGTTGAATCAAAAAATGTTTCATTGATTCCTGAATTATATAAAATCATTGAAAATAATCTTGTGGATGAAATAGGTTTAAATAGTCCTGCCGTTCACGCAATTTGGACGCTTCATGGACTAGGCGAAATTAATCCTGATAATACTAAATCATTGAATGCAATTAGTTTGGCATTAAAAAATCCTGCTGCAGGGGTTAGGAAAGCTGCTCTAGAAACTTTACCTCCAAGTTCAAATAGTACGGAATTAATTATAAATTCTGGAATTTTAAATGATAAAAATCTTAATGTTAGATTGGCTGCTTTTATTTCAATTGCGAATATGCCAGCATCTAAAAATGTTGGCGAAGAGATTTATAAGCAATCTTTAATGACTGATAATGAATCAGATGAATGGATCCCTCAGGCTTTATTTGCTGCGGCAATAAAAAATAGAGATGGATTTTTATTGGCTGCGAATAATAAAAATATTGCCCAATCAAAGGATAAAAATTCCTTAGCCTTTAAAGTCTATGAAGGTATTAACAAAGAAACGTATACCCTTTTAAGAAGAAGTACTATCGCGCTTATTCCTGATGTAATCAATAAGGAATTAATTATAAAAGGTAAGATAATTAAAGGAGTTCGAAATAATGAAGGTTTGATTGTAGGTCAAGGAGGTAATGAAGATGGATATGGTCTTTATATAAAGGATAATAGATTATGTGCCTCAATTAAACAGTTTAATCAAGTTTATAATTTTGTCTCTAAAGACACCTTAAAAGATCAATTTAACTTTACTTTCAAGCTTATTAAAGAGGGTATAGTAGAGCTTAGTGTGGATGATGATATTAAAGTAAAAGGCAAAGTCCCATCTTTGTTTTCTAGGTCCTTACTAAAAGAAGTTCAAATACAGCGTGTACAAAATACTTCTAATGTCATTAATGGAAACTCTATTGAGTCTTATACTACTAATTCACCCTTCAATGGCACTTTATTAAACGGAACATTAGAACTAATTAATAATCTGGACAAAAACATTAGTACCCCGCTTCCTCAGGTTCCTACCAATCAAACCGCTATTATTGAGATAAAAGTTATCCCGGAACAAATGAAGTATGATAAACAAATAGTTACGGTAAAATCAGGTGTTCCGGTGATTATTAAACTTGATAATCCAGATAATATGCAGCATAATTTGATAATTTGCAAAATTGGCACTAAAGAAAAAGTAGGAAATGCTGCTGATATAATGGCAAAAGATCCCAAAGCGTTTGAGAAAAATTACATTCCTAAAATGGACGAAATTATTGCCTCTACAAAATTAGTTAACCCTGGGGAATCTTATTTTTTAGAATTTATAGCCCCTAAAACACCTGGGGATTATCCATTCATATGTACATTTCCTGGACATTGGAGAATAATGCAAGGTATTTTGCGCGTACAATAATCTGTAACCTTATAATAACGAACGACATGAAAACTTTAATTAAATTTTCAATTTACCATAAATTAACAAGTATATTTATTTGTTTAGTAACTGTTTTGTTTTTGTTTAATTGTAGTCAGCAGACTAGTAGCCAACTTAAAACCAACAAGCCTATTCGAGTACTAATAGTAGGAGGCGGTACCTCTCACAACTTCGATTTATGGTATAAAAAAGTTGATGCAATTACATTAAGGGATAATGATTTTGCAAAAGTTAATTATATTGGAGATCCTGATTCTATTAAATTTTTTTTACCAGAAGTCGATGTATTATATCTTGCAAATAATCGGCCAATTAAAAATATGGAAGTACGTAAAGCCATTATAGATTTTGCAAATGCTGGCAAAGGATTACTAATTGCACATCCAGCTATGTGGTATAATTGGAAGGATTGGCCAGAATATAACCAACAAATTGTTGGTGGAGGTTCTCGTGGTCATGATAAATTTGGGGAGTTCGACGTTACTATTGTAAATAAGCAACACCCTATTACCAACGGTTGTGAACTAAACTTTAAATTAAAAGATGAACGGTATTATTATAAAATGGATGATACTGGTCCTGGAATTGAAATTTTAGCTTCCTCTAGTACTCCAAATTCAGATTTAATTTATCCATCTGTATTTATTGTAAAGCATCCCAAAACTAGGATTGTTGGGCTTGCTTTAGGTCATGATTCTGGTTCTCATGATTTAAGCAGTTATAAAACGTTATTAAGAAATTCAATAAAATGGTTAGCATATAAATAGTTTACACTTTAATTTTTACAAAGATGAATGAAAAAAAAATCACAGTAGTTATTGTTGGTATGGGGTTTGGAAAAGAATTTATCCCTATTTATAAATCTCACCCTAACATCAAATCAGTAGGAATTTGTACACGAAATAAAAAAACGAGAGATGAGCTTTGTTCAAAATTTGACTTAGACCCAAATCTTTGTTTTGCAGACTTTGATGATGTTGTTAATCGTGCTGATGTTGATGCAATTCATGTAGTAACTCCTGTTCCGGAACATGCTAAAATGACGCTCGCCTCCCTTAATGCTAATAAACATACAGCTTGTACGATTCCAATGGCCATGACTGTGGAAGATTGTAAATCAATAGTAGAAGCCAAGAAAAGAGCTAATAAAGTGTATATGATGATGGAAACGGCATTATATACGCGCGAGTTTCTTTATGGATTAAAGTTGGCAGAAAGTGGTCAATTAGGGCGCATTCAATTTGTAAGAGGATCGCATATCCAAGATATGAGCATGGAAGGTTGGGCTGAATATTGGAAAGGTTATCCACCGATGTTAAATGGTACACATGCAATTTCTCCATTATTAAGAATTAATAATACGGTTGCAGAAACAGTTGTATGCCATGGATCAGGTAGATTAAGTGATGACTTAGCTAAAAGATATGGTTCACCATTTGCTGTAGAAACGGCAACATTTACGCTTAAGGACTCTGATGTTGTAGCTGAGGCCACTAGGTCGCTATTTGATGTAGTAAGACAATATAGGGAAAGTTATGATGTATATGGAACTAAGATGTCGTTTGAATGGGAGCAATTACAAGATGAAGATCATATCATTTTTGATGGTGGGGAAAATGCTTCTCGTATCGCAGTTCCGGATACGGATGAAATGTTAATCGATGAAATCAAACATTTTACTAAACGCGAAAAAATTGATGATCCCAATCATGTGTCCTTTTTACAAGGAGCAGGTCATGGTGGATCTCACCCACATTTAGTACAAGAATTTTTAGCAGCTATTTTAGAAAATAGGAACTCGGCTGTCGACGCAGAGCTTGCCGCAAATTATACTTGCGCTGGAATATGTGCCCACGAATCAGCTATGAAAGGAGGAGAAAGAATTACCATTCCAAAATTCTCCTAACCCATTTTTCAAGCAAATAAACAGTGAAATTTTTAAATAAATTAAATTTATTTAAATGATAAAATTCGGCGTTAGTACTTTTGTATGGTATTCTCCCTTTATGACCAATTGTTTTGGTTTACTTGAAAAAGTGGCCAAAATGGGTTATGATATCGTTGAAATTGCTGTGGAGGATAAGGATTTAATTGATTGGAAATCATTGAAAAAAATTGCCGATGATTTAGGTTTAAGTATTACCATTAGTGGAGCCTTTGGGGAAGCAAGGGATTTGTCCAGCGAAAACATCGCTTATAGAAAAAACAGTTTTAATTACATAGTTGATTGTATTCAAATTGCAGAAAAAATGGGTAGTCCAATATTTACTGGTCCCGTTTATTCTGCAGTTGGAAAAACTAGATACACAACTTTAGAGGTAAAAAAACAAGAAAATGCTTGGTGCGTAGAAGGCTTATATAAATTGGGGGAGATTGCTAAAAATCATGGTGTTGTTATAGGGGTTGAGCCACTTAACAGATTTGAAACTGATATGATTAATACGATCGACCAAGCATTATTATTGGTCAATGAAATTTCACATCCGTCCATTAAAATTTCAATGGATACTTTTCACAATAATATTGAAGAGAAAAATGTTCCTTTGGCGATAAGAAAAATTGGGAAAGATTTATTGTGTCACATTCAAGGTAATGAGAATGATAGGGGAACGCCTGGAACCGGTAGTGTTGATTGGCTTGGAATTAAGCAAGCGCTAATTGATATTGATTATGAAGGGGCAATGGTCATTGAAACTTTTGGAGCTCCTTCAGCTGAGTTAGCAAAAGCCGCATCTATTTGGAGGCCTTTAGCGGAAAGTTCTGATATTTTAGCTAAAGATGGATTAAGTTTTTACAAAACAATGTTTAGGTAAAAGCTAGAATTATGTTTTTTCTATAGTTACTCGATCTATGTAGCTTAAAATATTTTCAGAGTGGTATTTTAAATAGGGAATATCTAACGTTTCTACTGGATCGTTAGAAAGGGTCCATAATAAATCAATTCTACTCTGAATATTTTGTTTTGAAAAAATTATTGGATGGACTAATAAAATAAAAATTTCTATTAGTCAATTTAAAAGCAGAGTTATGGGAAAGCGATTTATTTCATTAGCCATCATTTTATTTTGGGCAATCAGTTTGAAAGCACAAAATAAAATGATGATAAAGCCTAATATAATCATTATCATGGCTGATGATTTAGGATATTCGGATATTGGTTGTTTTGGAGGGGAAATCAGCACACCTAATCTTGATCGCTTATCCAAAGGCGGTTTAAGGATGACTAATTTCTACAATAATGCTAGATGTTCTCCTACTAGAGCAAGTTTACTAACTGGTCAGTATGCACATAAAGTAGGCTTAGCTAGTAATGGCAATTCATTGACAAAAAATGGGATAACCATTGCCGAATTATTAAAAGAGAATGGCTATCAAACAGGTATGGTTGGGAAATGGCACCTAAGTGATGACATACAACAATCTACCAAAGAGGAGCAGTTGAAATGGCTTAACCACCAAGCATACAAAGATGTGGATTTTGCATCAAAGGAAAGTTATCCTATCAATCGTGGATTTCAGAAGTTTTATGGAATTATTTGGGGAGTTGTGAATTATTTTGATCCTTTCTCATTAGTTGAGGGTGACAAAATAACTAAGGAAGTACCAAAGGATTATTATATAACGGATGCGATTAATAAAAAATCAATTGAGTTTATTACAAATTTTACTGATCAGCATCGCCCCTATTTTTTATACGTAGCACATGCAGCTCCACATTGGCCCATTCAGGCGAGGGAAGAAGATATTTTAAAATATTTAGATACCTATAAAATGGGTTGGGATGAATTGCATAGGAAACGTTATGAGAAAATGATTCGTTTGGGTCTAATAAATACATCAACCACCTCATTCATCGACGTAATGGGTAATAGTGGGAAATGGGATAATTTAAGTCCTTTAGAAAAAGAAAAACAAGCCCGAAAAATGGCTGTTCATGCTGCCATGGTTAGCCGGCTTGATTTAGGGGTAGGTCAGATTATTAAAAAACTTGAGGAGACAAAAACACTTGATAATACCTTGATTTTGTTTTTAGCTGATAATGGAGCATCGCCTGAAATCCCCTTAAATCCTGGTTATGACCGGCCTTCACAAACCCGAGAAGGGACAGATTTACAATATGATAATAAAGTGACTATTGGAAATATTGGAAGTCAAATATCTTATACGGGCATTGGACAAAATTGGGCTAATGCTGCTAATACACCTTATCGCTATTGGAAGATGGAAAGTTTTGAAGGTGGTTTACATACTCCCATGATCATTCATTGGCCGAATGGTTTGAAAAGAAAAAAAGGAACAACTTCTAACGCTTTGGGACATGTATCAGATATATTTCCAACAATTATGCATATAAATAATTTAAAATATTCTAAGACTTATCAGCAAAATAAACTGACATCCCTAGATGGAGAAAGTTTTTTGCCAATCATAAAAAACAAAAGTGAAATAGGGAGGGATGGTATATTCTTTGAGCATGCAAAAGGGAAAGCTTATATAAAAGATGGCTGGAAACTGGTCATGAAAACAAATGGGAGTGAATGGGAATTATATCAACTTTCAAAAGATAAAAATGAAATAACAAATCTTGCAGCATTAAAACCTGAAACTGTCAAAATTATGAGGATGGCTTGGGAAAAATGGTATGCGGAAATGAGAACTTTTTACAACTAAGAGCTAATAGTAATTCTTAATCTTTTTTTAGGACGGCCTCCCTTTTACCCCCTAAATTTTACATTACACCCATTCCTGAGTCATTTTTCGATATTGCAATGGTGGTACTTTCATCCATTGCTTAAACTGTTTATTGAAGTGCGATAAGTTGCCAAAACCACTTTCAAAACATATTTCGACCATCGTTTTTTGGGTAGTTCTTAGCATTTGGCACGCATGTTTAATTCTAAATTCGGTCACAATTTCGACAAAAGTTTTTTGGGTTACCTTTTTGAAATACCGACAAAAAGCCGTTTCTGTCATGTTGGCCAAATGAGCTACCTCATCCAAATGGACTTCTTGGGTGTAATGCGCAATGATATATGCATAAATCCGATTGATTCGTTCTAAGTCGATGGTCGAGACGGTATAGCCTCCCTCATTGGTGTCAATCGGCTGAACGTCTGCGCCACCCATCGTTAAAGAATGTAAAATTTGCAGAAAAGCTAAAAGCCGAGGAAATGGGGCTAACTCCTTTAATTTTAGCATTTCTCTGGCTATTCTGTCCTGTGTCGGGCCTAAAATAGATAGACCACTTTTGGCTCGATCTAACAATTGGCGTATGTTTTGACAGGCATCATTCTCAAGAAATTTATCCCCTAAAAAATCTCGCTTAAAATGAATGACAATGGCCTGAGCCGCATCTAAATCCTCGTCCGTTGACAGCCAATCTTTTCGGTGATTTTGCCAACAATGTGGCAAATTGGACCCTAAAAGAACTAAATCGCCAGGACTAAAATCAGAAATTTGATTGCCGATGAAACGCTTTCCTTCTCCAGATATAATCAATGTTAATTCAAACTCAGGATGAAAATGGTAGGGAGCATCAAAACGCGCCTGCACAATTTCCTTCAATTGGATCGGCTGATTTATGTTTTCTGATAAATGTTCAAGGCTAGCCTTCATATTAATATTTTACCTCAATTTTTATACGAAATTGAATTTAGGATAAAATTGCATTATTTTTTACAAATTTTGACGTGGTTTTTGAATTTTATTCAAGTCATTTTTGTGAAAAATAATCGCGATGTTATCAAAAACTTATCCTTTAGAGTCAAATCAAATTTCTGATTTTCAAAAAAATGGACACGTTTTCCTAGAAAATGTACTCCCAAAAGAAGACCTTAAACCTTACCGAGAAGCCATTCGCGCTTGGGCTGTTGATTTTAAAAAGAATCAAAAGCCGATGGAAGAAAGGGATACCTATGGAAAGGCATTTCTACAAATGATGAATCTATGGGAGGAAAATGAGTTGATTAAGGAATTCTCTTTAGCCAAAAGATTTGGGAAAATTGCAGCTGAATTATTAGGTGTAAAAAATGTACGATTATACCATGATCAGGCCTTATTTAAAGAACCTGGCGGAGGCTTAACTCCTTGGCATCAAGATCAATATTACTGGCCGATGGACACCGATAAAACAGTTACGATGTGGATGCCATTGGTCGACATCGAAGATGGAATGGGGATGTTGACTTTTGCCTCAGGCAGTCAGCATGTCAGTCTTCCCCCCATAGGAATTTCAGATGAGTCGGAAAAAATGATTAGTGAATTTGTCGCAGAACATAAATTTCCGATTGTCGCCCAAAAAACGATGAAAGCTGGGGATGCCACCTTTCATCGCGGTTGGACTTTACATGCTGCCCCTGGAAATGAAACCACCCAAATGCGGGAGGTAATGACTTTAATTTTCATGGATGCTGACATGCACGTGACGGAACCCAAGAACCCAAATCAAGAGGCCGATAGGCAACGTTGGTTCCAAGGATTAGCTCCCGGTTCTTTAGCCGCATCGTCCATTAACCCCATTATTTAAGGTCAGGACAATCGCAAGATTTTTTCTTAAAAAGCGACCACTTTTTCTTGTACGGTTTTTGCTTATAGCGATTGCTCGCGCAAGAACCTGCCAAAAAACACACACAAAGCAATATCAAAAAATACCGCATTATTTTAATTTAGATTTTAAATAAGTGATGGCCATATCCCAAGCAGCCTCGGTAGATGCTTTATCGTAAATGGGGTTAGATGGATTTGCAAATCCATGGTCTGCATCAAAACTCTTCATCGTTAATTTTTTCCCAGCTAATTTCATATTGGCATCAAACTCAGCAACCACTTGGGTCGATATGAATTTTTCCTTTCCTGCAAACAACCCCAGTACATCCGTTTGAAGTAATTTTAATTGCTCCACATCTTTCACCGGCATGCCATAATACATCACGCAAGCCGCGGCTTGTTTTCCATTTAAAATAGAGGCCTTTAAAGATAATGCGCCACCAAAACACCAACCCACCGTAGCGATTTTTGCTTTGGGCCCAACATATGAAATAGCCCCTTTAATTATAGATTCTAATCTGGCTGGGCTAGCTCCTCCCATTAATTTCCCAGCTTCTTCGCGGCTAGTAGCTACTTTTCCATCATACATATCTAAGGCAAGCACATTAACGTTGCCTAATGTGGAATAGAAATGTTCAGCTTCTCTTTTTATGTGATCGTTTAATCCCCACCATTCTTGGAATACAAACAAGGTATAATTGGTTGGTTTAGCCGCTGGGATATAAAATCCTTTGGCCATGGTTCCATCTGGTGTATTAAATTCCACCATCACACCGCCCGCCTTGCTTACGTGCTTATACGCTTTAGGCAATGCATGCGATTTCATAAATGCCTTATTTGAGGCCATTAATTGCATTTGATCTTTGGTCGAAAAGCAGATTGACTGAGCAAAAAGGATATTGGTCATGAAGGCCAACAATGCCACGAGCGTAATTTTTTTCATCATTTTGAAGGATATTTTAAATATTTTTTATAAAAATAATCGAAAATTTGTGATTTGAAGTAACTTTGACATTCCCTATTTAAAATACTACACTATGAAAAAGTTTTTGTTCGGCATAAGCCGAATTATTTTTGCCGTTTCTTGTTTGACTATTCTGTCTTTTCAACAAGCAAACGCTCAGGATAAAAATCCACTTTTAGGAAAAAAAGTCCTTGTTTTTTCTTCTACTAAAGGATATCGTCATGGCTCCATCGGATCCGGTAAAACGGCTTTGATGAAAATGGCCAAGGAGAAAGGCTTTCAAGTGGATACCACTGAAAACGCAACAGTCTTTACTGAAAATAATTTAAAGCAGTATCGTGTAGTTGTGTTCTTAAATACTACAGGAAATATTTTAAATGATGCTCAACAAAATGCTTTTGAGCGTTATATTCAAGCAGGTGGTGGATATTTTGGTATTCATGCGGCTGCCGACACGGAGTATAACTGGCCTTGGTACGGGAAATTAGCTGGTGGTTTTTTTGCCTCACACCCGGGTAATCCAAACGTGCAAAAAGGTAAGATGAACGTTGTGGACAATACACACATTTCTACTGCACACATGCCGTCAACTTTCGATCGTACGGATGAATTTTATGACATTAAAGAGTTTAATAAAGATGTAAAATTGTTAGTGACTGTTGACGAAAAGTCATACAAAGACGGTAAAATGGGTGATTTTCACCCGATGGCTTGGTACCATGAATATGATGGTGGTCGTGCTTTTTATACCAACTGGGGTCACACGAACGAGACATTTTCGGAGGATTTGGTGCTTAAGCATATTTGGGGAGGACTTCAATATGTGTCTTCAGGTCCCGATCAAAACTATAAGAAAGCGCTTAGAACAGAATTGGCGCCGGAGGAGAATCGCTTCACCAAAACTATTTTGGATCGCAGTTTAGATGAGCCAATGGAATTAGCTGTGGCTAATAGTGGTAAGATTTTTTATGCGGAACGAAAAGGGAAGTTGAAAATGTATGACCCTAAAAAAGGAAAATCGAAGGTAGTCGCTAATTTGAACGTGTATACTAAGCAGGAATATGGATTGATGGGCTTGAATATTGACCCTAATTTTGATTCAAATAATTTCATGTATTTGTATTATTCGCCACCTTCAGGCCAGCCCGATACAGCACAGCATTTATCCCGTTTTGTATATGATAACGTAAAGGATACATTGCTGATGGATACAGAAAAGATTCTTTTACGTGTTCCTGTAAAACGCGTAGAATGTTGCCACACGGGTGGCTCGATTGCTTGGGATAAGTCAGGAAATTTATATTTGTCCACGGGAGATGATACCAATCCTTTTGCATCGAATGGCTATAGTCCGAGTGACAATCGTCCAGGCCGTTCGGGTTGGGACGCAAGATCGACGAGTTCAAATACAAATGATTTAAGGGGTAAGATTTTGCGTATCAAACCTACACCAGAAGGAGGGTACACGATTCCTGCGACCAACTTATATCCAGAAAAAATTTATCATGCTAAGCAAGAAATATATGTCATGGGTAATCGGAATCCATATCGTATTTCTGTGGATCAGCATACAGGTTATTTGTATTGGGGTGAAGTAGGTCCAGATGCTGGAGAAGCGTCAAAGAAATTTGGACCACGTGGACACGACGAAGTAAATCAAGCACGTGAGGCTGGGTATTTCGGTTGGCCTTTATTCGTGGCGGACAACCGCCCTTATAACCAACGAGATTTTAAAAATGATAGCACATGGGCTGTGTTTAATCCACGTGCGCCGATCAACGATTCTCCTCACAATACAGGTTTTGCCCATTTGCCACCTGCACAAAAAGCTTTTATTTACTATCCATATGTGGACTCTCCGGAGTTTGGACCGGTGGTTGGAAAAGGCGGTCGTAATGCAATGGCGGGCCCTGTTTACTACAGAGAGGACTATCCAGCGGATTCAAAAACCAAATTCCCAGCCTATTATAATGGTAAATTAATTGCCTACGATTGGGCAAGAGATTTAATTTATACGGTGTCCATGAAAGAAAATGGAGATTTTTCAAATATGGATCGCTTCTTGCCATCTATTCCTTTTTCTCATCCGATGGATATGCAATTTGACAAAAATGGAACGCTTTTTGGTTTAGAGTATGGACCCAACTGGTTTGCTCAAAATGATGAGGCTGTTTTATATAAATTGGAATATAATGCTGGTAATCGTAAGCCATTGGCCGTTGCATCTGCTGATAAAAAAGTGGGATCTATTCCATTGAAAGTAAAGTTTTCATCTGCAGGTTCGCAAGATTATGATAATGATAAAATTACGTATGCTTGGAATTTTGGTAATGGACAAACAAGTAATGTAGCCAATCCAGCCATCACTTTTTCTAAGTCGGGTGTTTTTGAAGTTTCCTTACGAGTGAAAGATTCGAAAGGAAATGTAAGCACATCTCAATTGACCGTTCGGGCAGGTAATGAGGTTCCTGAGGTGGAAGTGGCTATTGAAGGAAATAAAACTTTTTATTGGAATGATAAACCCGTTAAGTATAAAGTTTCTGTGAAAGATAAGGAAGATGGAAGTTTAGCAAATAAAAAAGTAGCTGAAGAAGATGTGATGGTGAGTGTTAATTTCTTAGATGGTTATGACAAAACGGTTATTGCCCAAGGACATCAGGCGAATATTTCTTTTTCTAATGGAAAGAGATTGATGGATTTGTCCGATTGTAAGGCATGTCATGCGGCCGATAAGAAATCAATCGGACCTTCATACTTAGATTTAGGCAAGAAATATAAGCCAAGTGCTCAGAATATTGACATGCTTGCGAAGAAAATCATCAACGGTGGTGGTGGTGTTTGGGGAGAGCAGGCGATGGCTGCACACCCTCAAATTTCTTTAGGAGATGCGAAGGAAATCGTGAATTATGTATTAAGTCTATCTGACAAGAAGAAGGCATCCAAGCCGGTTGTTGGCGAATATGTTCCTCAAGATAAAGGAAAGGCTGGTACTTATTTATTTGCCGCTAGTTACACGGATAAAGGAGCTGGTAAACTAGGTCCTGCAACGGGTCAAAAAGTTGTGGCACTTCGTAATCCAACGATCAAAGCCGTGGATTTCGACCAAGTTTCTAAAGGATCTAAATATAAAGTTGACGGTCTCGGAGAAGTTTTAGTTGCCACAGGTGATAAAGGTTTTGCTAAATACAATGGAATCGACTTGACTGGAATTAAAAATATCTCCTTCATGGGATTATATATGCAAGGTCAAACAGCTGGCGGAACTCTTGAGTTAAGAACGGGAAGCCCGACGGGTAATCTTGTAGGATCCGCTGAAATAAATGCGTCTAATAAATTCAACATTCCTGTTAATGTTTCAGGCGTGCAAGATTTGTATTTTGTCTTTGTGAATCCCAAAGGAGGAGACGGAGCATTATTTGGCGTGAAGGATTTCTTATTTGAAAACTAAGAATCACAAGTAATTTGTATAAAAAATGGCCCTAAATTTTAGGGCCATTTTTGTTATTTTTCGGAGAGCTCTAGCCATCTGGCCTCTTTTTCTTCCAGCGAGTTTTTGATTTCTTCAATTTTAGTGGCCCATTGGCCTAATATTTGAAAGTCCTCATGGCCGGCATTCAATTGCTCGATCAATCCTTGTTTACTTTGTTCAAGATCTTGTATTTCTTTTTCTAATGTTTCAAATTCCTTTTGTTCTTTGAAGCTTAGTTTACTCACCTTGGTCGAAGTTGAATTCTCTGTAGAAGGTGCTTTCACGGGGCTTGGTTTGTTGGCCGCCGCTGTATTTTCGGATTGGTTTTCTAATGAAATCCGATAATCAGTATAATTTCCGTTAAAGAATTTCACTTCCCCTTCTCCTTCCACGAGGATCAATTGGTCCACCAAATTATCCATGAAATAACGATCATGAGAAACTAATAGTAGGCAACCCTGGAACTCTGATAAAAAATCTTCTAAGAGCTGGAGTGTGTCTAAATCAAGATCGTTCGTCGGCTCATCTAAGATTAAAAAGTTTGGGTTTTGGACCAATACCCGCATGAGCTGAAGGCGTTTTTTCTCTCCTCCTGAAAGTTTCTCTACAGGCGTATATTGCTGAGCGGTAGGGAATAAAAATTTACTTAAAAATTGGCTCGGACTTAAAGATTCATTTTTGCCATATGGAATAACTTCCGCTATTTCCGTGATGGTGTCGATGACCCTTTGTTCAGGCTTGAAATCAAAAGGAATTTGGGTATAATAACCAATTACTAATGTTTCACCTGGATCGATCGTTCCCGCATCTGGTTTTTCTAAGCCGGTAAGAAGTTGGAGAAAGGTGGTTTTTCCAGCCCCATTTTTGCCAACGATTCCGATGCGGTCTTTTTTCTTGAACGTATAAGTAAACTCATTGATGATTTTTTTATCTCCCCACGCTTTTTTAAGCCCGTTGATTTCAATGATTTTATTTCCTAATCGGGACATTTGAATATTGAGCTCCAGCTTGCTATCATCCAGTTTCTTATGAGCCATTTCATCGATTTCAGTAAATGCATCGATGCGGTATTGCGCTTTGGTTCCCCTTGCTCTAGGTTGCTTCCGCATCCATTCAAGTTCCTTGCGATACAGGTTTTTTGCTTTGGATATGCTACTCGCTTCGGATGCTTCTCTTTCGGCTTTCTTCTCTAAAAAATAGGCGTAATTGCCCTCATAGGTATATAAAGCACCGAGGGCAAGCTCAAACATTTTATTACATATTTTATCTAAAAAATAGCGATCGTGAGAAACCACCAACACGGTCACATTGGGGCCTGAAAGAATTCCTTCTAGCCATTCAATCGTTTCAATGTCCAAGTGGTTGGTTGGCTCATCCAAGATCATAATGTCTGGACTTTCAATCAGTAATTTGGCCAGCGAAAGGCGTTTTTTCTGCCCTCCTGAAAGCGTGGATACTTTTTGGTCTCCATCAGGAATACCTAACCTCGTAATGATTTGTTTGGCCCTTGCCTCATAATCCCACGCATTATGCAATTCCATTAAAGCAAAGGAGTCTTCTAACTCCTTAGGGTCGCCTGAAAGCATGGCCTTTTCATAGGATTTGATGGCTACGGCGGATGGCAAGTCGTCTGAAAAAAGATAATTTAAGACTTCTTCTTTTTCGGAAAAAATCGGGTTTTGGGGTAAATAGCCTACGCGAATACCTTTGCGGATGGATATTTTTCCATCGTCAGGCGTTTGCATGCCCATTAATGTTTCCATCAATGTAGTTTTACCGGTTCCGTTTTTGCCAATTAAGGCAACTTTTTCACCTTTTTGTAGGCCAAAGAACAGACTTTTAAAGATCCATCTTTCTCCGATGTTGCGTGAAATATTTTCCGCCGATAAGTAATTCATACGATTGTGTTAGTTGAATTCAATTAAGAATTCGATTCAAGGGCTTCTTCCCTCATTTTTTTTCTTAGGACTCTTCCAGATACCCAGATACTGATTTCATACAGTCCTAACAGTGGAAATGCCACAAGGAGTTGGGAAATCACATCGGGTGAAGGGGTTATGATCGCTGCGACAATTAAGATGACAATCATCGCATGCTTTCTATATTCCCTCATAAAAGAAGGTGTCAGAATACCTACTTGGGATAACACAAAAGCCACCATGGGTAGTTGGAATGTCAATCCGCACGCAAGCGTAAGCATGGATAATAATGAGATATAATCATTGACGTCAAACTGATTTTGAATCGTAGCATCCAATTTGAAATTGGCTAGAAAGTTGATCGCCATAGGAGCCACCACATAATACCCAAAGGAAACCCCCATGAAAAACAAGGTGGATACCCAGAAAACGGCTCCTTTCGCTGCTTTTAATTCTTTATTTTTTAAGCCTGGCTTTATAAATCTCCAAAGCTCAAAAAACGCATAGGGGAAGGAAAACAATAACCCAACAATAATGGATTGTGTTAATGCCATCATAAATTGACCCGAAACCTCTCTACTTTGCAAAATGAAGTCAGCTTTTTGCATGCACAAACTGGTCCATCCCGTGATGTCGGCCAAATGACAAAGCACTAAATTGGTCGCAAAATCGACCTTTGTTGGCCCCATGATAATGGTGCCAAAAATCTCATTTCTAAAAATCCATGCGGCAATGGTGAAAATCAAAATCGCGGCGATGGATCGCATGATGTGCCAACGTAACTCCTCTAAATGGTCTAGAAACGACATTTCAGTCCCATCTTTCTCTTCTACGTCGTCATCAAAATCATTTTCCCAATCTTGGTCTGTGGCCATATGCTATTTTATAAATAAAGCGGGAATTGTTTAACCCACTCGTTAACTTCTCCTTTAATCTGCTTTAAAACAGATTCATTATCATGGTGCATGAGGGCTTTGTCGATCATGTCAACAATCTGGCTCATGTCATTTTCTTTTAATCCTCGGGTGGTCATAGCCGCTGTACCTACTCGCATTCCTGAAGTCACAAATGGCGATTTATCATCAAAAGGAACCATGTTTTTGTTAATGGTAATGTCCGCTTGAATTAACGTATTCTCAGCTAATTTTCCACTTAAACCTTTAGGTCTTAAATCAATTAGCATCAAGTGATTGTCTGTTCCTCCCGAAATAATATCATATCCTTTGCTTAAAAAAGCTTTCGCCATGGCTTGCGCATTGGATTTAACTTGTTGAGCATATTGGCCAAATTCTGGCGTCAAAGCCTCTCCAAATGCGATCGCTTTTGCGGCAATAACGTGCTCTAAAGGACCTCCCTGTGTTCCAGGAAAAACAGCTCCATCTAAACAGGCTGACATCATTTTTAATTCACCCTTCAATGTTTTGAAGCCAAAAGGATTCTCAAAATCATTGCCCATCATGATCAAACCACCACGAGGTCCACGCAAAGTTTTATGTGTGGTAGTCGTAACAATATGACAATGTTGCATCGGATCGTTCAATAAACCTTTAGCGATTAAAGCAGATGGATGAGATATATCGGCCAATAAAATGGCACCTATTTTATCTGCAATAGCTCTTAAACGTGCATAATCCCAATCGCGAGAATACGCAGAAGCCCCACAAATTAATAACCTAGGATTTTCTTTCAAGGCAGTTGCCTCTACTTTATCCCAATCGATTAAACCTGTTTCTTTTTCAACGCCGTAAAAAAACGCTTGAAAATATTTACCTGAGAAGTTGACCGGTGAACCATGAGAAAGGTGTCCCCCATGTGCCAAATCAAATCCTAAAATTTTATCTCCTGGATTTAAAAACGATAAAAAAACCGCTGCATTCGCTTGCGCACCTGAGTGAGGTTGCACGTTCGCCCATGTGGCGCCAAATAATTTTTTGGCACGTTCGATGGCAATGGTTTCCACGACATCGACTACCTCACATCCTCCGTAATACCTTTTTCCAGGTAAGCCTTCTGCATACTTATTTGTCAAAACACTTCCTTGTGCCTCCATTACTTGAGGGGAAGTGAAATTTTCAGAAGCAATTAATTCGATGCCGAATTCTTGTCGATGTGCTTCTTCGCTTATTAATGAAAAAATTTCAACGTCTCGCTGGGTGGGAAATGTGCTAGCAGCCATGTAATAAATGTGGATTGAATTTCGTTTTAAAGAGTGTAAAATTACGAATTTTTAACGGAATAGAAAAACGATCATTCCCCATTTTTGAATAAATATCCCATGAGGTTCCGCTATTTTTTGTTAATTTTGAATATTGAAAAAATAGGGAAGAGGCGATTTAAAAATTATAGAGAATGAAACTGAAATTAATCATTTTGCTTTTCTTGGGTTTTGTGGGATTTACAGGCTTGGCCCAAAAAATCACTCCGGCTAAATGGTCTTGGACTTTGGAGCCAGCAAACCCCACCGTCGGCCAAAGCGCTGAAATTATATTCAAAGTTAAAATCGACAAAGGCTGGTACTTATATTCATCTGATTTCGATAAGGAATTAGGGCCAGTGGTCACGACGATTAAGATTAAAGAGGGTCTAGGCGTATCTGTTGACGGTCCTTTGCGTGCTATAAATCCACATTCAAAATTTGACAAAGAGATTTGGAATGGTACATATACCTATTTCACGGAGGAAGGCGAATTTCGACAAACCGTAAAAATTACCTCAGATTCTTGGAAGATAGACGGATCTTATGATGCACAAACTTGTTCGAATGAAAGTGGTTTGTGTGTGCCAATTAAGGGTCCATTTCTGATAAGTTCCAAGCTAAGTGCATCCTCTACGCCAGAGGATTCAAAAAAAAAAGCCTCTAATTCATCTGTAAAATTAACAGCACCAGAAGACGATCAGTCTTTATGGCAGTTTTTCTGGGTGGCGATGGGCGCTGGTTTGTTGGCCTTGCTGACTCCCTGCGTGTATCCACTGATTCCCATGACGGTTAGTTTTTTTACGAAACAACAAGGTGGGAAAAAGTTAGCTTTTCTATATGGCTTCTTCATTGTTTTAATCTATGTATTTTTTGGCACCATTTTAGCTTTTTTTGCCGGCGCAAGTTTTGCTAATTTTTTGAGTACACATTGGATTCCTAACCTGTTGTTCTTTGCCATTTTTATCTTTTTTGGAATTTCTTTTTTGGGGGCATTCGAAATTGTGTTGCCTTCTGGCTTGGTCAATAAAGTAGACGCGAAGTCTGACAAAGGCGGATTATTAGGTGTGTTCTTCATGGCATTTACGCTGGTTTTGGTCTCATTTTCTTGCACGGGACCTTTGGCAGGATCTATCTTGATTGCCTCTTCTCAGGGAGTATTTTTGAAGCCCATCATAGGGATGTTAGGATTTTCATTGGCCTTTGCTATTCCATTTACGATGTTTGCCATTTTCCCTGGGTTTATGCAAAAAATGCCAAAGTCAGGTACTTGGATGAACGAAGTAAAAGTGGTGTTGGGATTTTTAGAAATTGCCCTGGCTTTCAAGTTTTTAAGTGTGGCAGACCAGGTGTATCATTGGCATTTATTGGATCGTGAAATATTTTTAGCCATTTGGATTGCCATCTTTACGGCTTTAACCTTGTATTTATTTGGTAAAATTTCATTGCCTCATGATGGACCCTCTGGGAAATTATCTGTTCCCCGAGCGCTTTTTGCCACGGCTTTTCTTGCCTTCGTAATTTATTTAACTCCAGGCATGTTTGGTGCTCCATTAAAGGGTTTGTCGGGCTGGTTGCCACCTATGTCAAGTCAGGATTTTAAGGGTTCCGCACAGGTAAGTGAAGAAAATAGTAATTCGTCGCGTTCCTCATCGACAGTTAAATACAGTGAATTTTTAAAATTGCCTTTAGGGCTGAACGGCTTTTTTGATTTTGAGGAGGCGAAGGCTTATGCTCAGCAGGTTGGCAAGCCCCTTTTTATCGACTTTACGGGACATGGATGTGTCAACTGCAGAAAAATGGAGGAATATGTGTGGTCTGACCCCGCGGTTTTGTCCATTCTTAAGAACGATTATGTTGTCGTCGCTTTATACTGTGACGATAAAACTGAGCTCCCTGAAAATAAGTGGTATATCTCTAAAGCTGATGGCCAAGAAAAAAAGACTTTGGGCGATCAAAATTTAGATTTTCAAATCGCTCGATTTAATTCCAATGCCCAACCTCATTATGTACTTTTAGATCCGAGAAAGGATGTCGCACCTATGGTTCCGCCAGTCGCTTTTGACGCAGATATTAATCATTTTATTTCGTTTCTTAAAAAAGGAATTGACGCCTATAAATCAAAGTAAATATGTCTTGGGGAGCCTATTCGGGAGTGATGATTGCCACGGGTTTAAAATTTATCGCCGGTCCTATAACCGGATTTGGTCTAGGATTGACCTGGTATGAAACCGTTATTTTTACTTGGCTGGGAGCGATGATGACGATTTCATTGACCTTAAGTATGGGTAAATTAATCATCGGTTTTATTGGTCGATTCAGAAAGAATAAAGCTATTTTATTTTCAAAACGAGTGCGTTACGCTGTTCAGATCTGGCAAAAATTCGGTATTAAAGGGATTGCTGCGCTTACGCCGCTGATTTTTACGCCGATTGGAGGAAGTTTATTGGCCTTGTCTTTTAAGGTGTCTTTGCCGCGTGTCCTCTTTTTTATGGCCATATCCTCACTTTTGTGGGCCTTGTTATATACGGGGGCGATTTACCAACTCACTTTTCTACGCGAGTGGTTTGGGCATTAAAAAAGCCGGATAAACCGGCTTTGAAATATTTATAAGGGAAAGATTAATTTCCTTGGTTGATGCTTTTTCCACTAAACATTTTCTCGCGAAGTGCATTTGCTTTTAGCTCTAATTCCGGCTTAGCGTCATATTTATTTTTTAACTGAACCGCAGCGCTATCTGGATGAACACCATATACATAAACCTCACCCTCATTTAAATCTTTCTGCTTGATGGTATTGTTTTTTTGATAGTCACAAGCTGTTGCCATAAAGGCTAATGCTATAATCGGAAGTAGTTTTTCTAATTTCATTCTCTTGTTAGGACAAATTGTTGGCACAAAAATAAGGCCAAATTTTGTATTAAAAAAGTCTATATGCTTCTAAGCCTTAGCTTTCCTCTAAATTTTTGATTTTCTCTGCTAAAAATGACATTAATTCGGCGATATAGCCCTCGCTAAAGTTAAATTCGATCCCCGCTTTTGCATAGATTGCTTTGATGGGTTCGGTGTAACCTATTGACAATGCCTCCAAATAATTCGATAAAGCAAGCTTGGGATTTTGGCAATAATTTCTCCAAACCGCCAATGCTCCTAATTGGGCTATTGCATATTCGATGTAATAAAAGGGCACTTCATAGAGATGCAATTGCTTTTGCCAAACATGGGATTTTATCTCTTCTAAGCCGGTCCAATCCGTCATTTGATCTGCAAATCGGGCTAATATCTCATTCCATTTCTCTTCTCTTTGAGCTAATGTATGATCAGGATTTTCGTAGATCCAATGCTGGAATGCGTCGATCGTCGCCACCCACGGCAAGGTTTCTAGAATATCTTCTAGGTGTTTTATTTTAGCTCTTTTGGCATCTTCAGGATTTTCAAAGTAGATATCCCACTCATCCATCGTGATTAATTCCATGCTCATGGAGGCAAGCTCAGCTACTTCGGATGGAAAATTTCGGAATGCATTCAGGGAAAGTTCCTTGGTTAAAATGGAATGAACCGCATGTCCACCTTCGTGCAACAATGTGACCATGTCGCGCACTTGCCCTGCGGCATTCATGAAGATGAATGGAAATCCGGTTTCTTCTAAAGGATAATTATATCCGCCTGGGTTTTTGCCTTTTCTTGAATCTAAATCAAAGCGATCTAGCTTCACCATCTCCCTAAGGCAATCACCTAAAAATGGATCTAAATGATCAAAAACCCGAATCGTTTTTTCCAATAACTCTTCTCCCGTTTTAAAGGGTTTTAACGGCTTTCGGCCTAATGGATCCACAGATTTATCCCAAGGTCTGAGCGAGTCTAGCCCTAAGGCTTTTTTTCTTTTAGTAGCTAATTCATTTAAAATGGGCTTGATTGTTTTTTCTACGGCCTCATGAAATTCAAAACAATCAGCTGGGGTATAGTCAAATCGGCCTAAGCTCGCAAAAGAAAAATCCCTAAAGTTTTCAAATCCGGCTTGCAAGGCTACTTGATTTCTTTTGCCAATCAATTCACTGTAAAGTGTATTTAATTCATCTTTGATGCTGAGTCTTTGGGCTGCGACTTTTCGATAAACGGCTTCTCTTACTTCTCGATCGGTCGACTCTAAAAAAGCGCTGGCTTGTTGGAGCGTCTTTTCCACTCCGTCAATTTCCACCATCAGCGCTCCGGTTAACGCACCATATTGGCTTTCTAAATTTTGCAATTCAGTAAACAGGGGTATATTTTCTTCTCTGAAAATTTCAATGGATTTTTTTAGGCTTCTCAACATAATCGAAAATCCTTTCGTTTGAACTTGGTCTGATAATCCAGAATCAATCACTTTTTTATTCCAAGCATCATCGAATATAGACGCATTGGGCATAATTTCATTGACAAATTGCTGATAGCTTTGTTGTAAATTTTCGTTTTGATTATCGCAAGACATTTTGATATAACGCCAAGCAAAATTTTCCGATAAATAGCTTTCAAGTTCAGATCGGTTCTTGCAAAAATCCTCAAGGGAATGTAAATCAATGATTTCTTGCGCGCTTAATTTTTCAAAGTAAGGTAAAACACTTTCCCAAGTACTTAATGAAAAGTCTTGGGGAAGTAAAGTTCGATGGATTATTTGCGGGGTGACCGTACGTTTTATCATGTGCATTTTTGTTGTTAATCTAAATTAATGACTACCCCTTCACTCATCGGATGAGCCACGCAGGTCAAAATATATCCTTTTTTAATTTCATTATCGGTAAGTCCATCCTCTTCATCCATAATCACTTTTCCGCTGGTACATAATCCCATACAGGCCGTACACATTCCTGCTTGGCATGAATAGGGGATGTCGATATCCGCTTCTAAGGCAGCTTCTAAAATAGTTTCACTAGGTAAGACCGTTACAGTATGCGTTTTTCCTTCAAAAATCAAGGTAACTTCTTGGGTTTTTAAGCTTCCGTCTTCCTCTGCCTTTGCTGTTTCTTCACTCGCAGTGGATAAAAATAATTCTTTCAAAATGTGTGTATCGGGAACATCAAACATGGCTAAAGACTTTTCTACTTCGCTCATCATTCCAGCCGGCCCACACAAATAATAAAAGGCTGCGGGTATGTCGATGCCGAACTCTTGCTTTAAATAAAAAACGATGGATGCTTGGTTGATACGCCCCTTAAAGCCAGGCCATGTGTGCGAAGGCTGGCTGATGACGTGTATCATTTTGAACCGGGAAGTATGTTGGGTTTCTAGTGATTCTAATGCTTTTTTGAAGATAATTTGTTGTTCATTTCGAGATCCATAAACCAAGTAAATATTCGATTTAGGCTCTGAATGCAACACAGTTTTGATCATGGAGAATAAGGGAGTAATTCCAGATCCAGCGGCCACAAAAACATAGGTTTTGCTGGAATCAGCTTGGGGTTCAATCAAGAAATTACCCATGGGCTCGATAACTTCCAGAGAATCTCCTACTTTTAAATGGTCACATAAATAGTTGGACACAAGGCCCCCTTCAATCCTTTTGACGGTAATGGCGGGTGAGGTATCCGTTTTAGGGGACGATGAAAGGGAATAACTTCTCCTGATTTTTTGACCGTCAATTTCCGGAATAAGCGTGAAAAACTGCCCCGATATATATGAGATGGTATTGTGTATAGGATGCCAAAAATGGATGGTTTTGGTGTCATCCGTTTCTTCGGTAATTTCCTTGATCGTCAAATGTAATCTCTGATTCATATTATTCTTTTTTTGTCGGTATGAGCCATTGGATCGTTCCCGGCAGTGATTCATTATGTAATCGGTCTAGTGCCGTGACCGCAAATCCATAACCTGATCGAATCCAATTTTTATCTAAAATTAATTGATTCATTTTGCCTTTGAAAATGATATTTTCCGAGTTTTCCAATGGATCCGCTTCGCCTTTTTTAATCTTATAAACGACGTAATAGGCAGGTGGATCTTGGTCTTCACTGGGTTCTCCTGGTTTCCAGGACAATAACCATTCCTCGCCTTTTTTCAGTAAACTTACTTGGTGCGGAGGGGTAGGCGAGATGCTATCTTTCCAAAGCATCGTGGGAATTAATGCGACAGAAGTATACTGATTTTGCCTTAAGGTATCTCGCCAACCTTTCACATTTCGGATGATTAAATTTGAACTAAAATGAATGGATCCTTGCACGTTGGGTAAACTACGAGCGACCTTTAATTGTTTACTTAATTCGCCAGGTGTCCACAAGTCACTCAAGTGATATACCGCATGACCAATGTAAATAGGCCTGCCATAATTATGGGCACTCCACCATTTAGCTAAGGGTTCAAAAGCCGCGACTTTGTGACTTGTTTCCCAGTATAATTGGGGTGCCAAATAATCCACTAGCCCATCTTTTATCCATTTTTCTGTATCCGCAAATAAGTCATCATAGGATTGCAAGCCTCGCCGAGTAGGGGATCCATCTAAAACGGCTTCACTCTGATGTCGCCAAATTCCAAAAGGACTTATGCCAAATTTCACTTTGGTTTTGGTCGATTTGATGACATCCGAAATATCTTTAATGAGGTTATTTGTATTTCTTCTTCGCCAATCTCCCAGGCTTTCCTCCGGTAATTTATATTTTTCAAAGGCTTCGCGATCATTAATTTCTTCTCCTTTCATGGGGTAAGGGTAGAAATAATCATCAAAATGAATCCCGTCTACATCATATTGTTCGATGATATTTTTGACCAAATTCACTAAATAAAGTCGGACTTCCGGAAGGCCAAAATTAAGGATAAATTGTCCGTGGTATTTGATGATCCAATCGGGATGTTTCCGGACTATATGATTGGCGTCAAGAAGAGAATTGGTTGATATACTGGCCCGATTTAAATTTAACCAGGCATGAAATTCAATTCCTCGCGCATGACTTTCCTCGATCATGAAGGCTAATGGATCATAGTAAGGGCTAGGTGGCTGACCTTGTAATCCCGACAAAAAAGTGGACCAAGGTTCTGGACTTTTTGCATACAATGCATCTGCAGCGGTCCTGATTTGAACAAAAACAGCATTAATTCCTGTTTTTTGATGTGAATTCAGAAGGTCGACAAACTCATTTTTTTGCTTAATCCCATTGTAATTTCTGGCGCTAGGCCAGTCGATGTTGGATACCGTAGCGACCCAAACTCCCCTTAATTCTCTTTTGGGCCCTGCGGGGAAAAGAGTAAAGTGAAAAAATATGATAAAAAGAAATGTGTAGATTAGCCTCATTCAAGGCGCAATTTACCTATTATGACCGAAAATTTAGAATTTTAAATAGGATCGATGGAAAATAAATATCCCACACCCTTGAGCGTTTTGATATAATACTCAGGAATTTTCTCCCTTAATTTTCGAATATGCACATCTACTGTCCGCTCAACGACATAGACGTCGGTACCCCAAACTTTCTCCAAAAGTTCATCACGATTAAAAACTTTGTTGGGATTTCTAGCTAAAAACGAAAGTAATTCAAACTCTTTTTTGGGCAACACCAAAAGTCGACCTTGAAAGCTAGCGGAGTATTGAGTTCGGTTGATTACGAGATCGCCTATTTGAATAATTTCCTGAGCATTTTCTGCTGCTCCACCGCTTTCGCGATTTAACATTGATTTAATTCGGCTTACTAAAGCTCTTGGCTTAATTGGCTTTACCACATAATCAGTACCACCTGCCTCAAAAGCCGCTATTTCAGTATATTCTTCTCCTCGAGCCGTTAAAAATAAAAGGATCGTTGATTTTAATTCAGGCATAAATTTCATCTGACGAGCTGTTTCAATACCATCTAAAATAGGCATCATGACATCCAAAATGACTAAATTGGGCTTGAAAGTTTTTGCAATTTCTAATGCCTGCTGTCCATTGGCCGCTTTAGCTAAAACATAGTTTTCTTTTGCTAAATTGTATTCCAATAAATCAAGAATATCAGGATCATCGTCAACCAATAAGATTTTAGTATTTTGTTTTACTTGACTCATGGATAGAACTGACAGCTATTGATGAAATTATGACGCAAATATAGACAGCTATATGTTACCAAATTGTTAATTTTTATCGACATTTATACTATCAAATATACAATTTATGTTTAAAGATTCACCTTATTCTGTTCGCTTGGCCTCCGTTTTAATTTCCATTTACTTGGTGGTGCTGGGCTTGTATTATTTACAGGATTTGTTGATTCTAATTGCATTTGCTCTCATACTCGCCATGGTTCTTCTTCCACTTTGTCGGGGCCTTGAGAACAAAGGATTTCCTAGATCTGTTGCGATCTCCATTTGTCTCCTTTTTTCTGTGGCAATTATTGTGGGTTTAATTTCATTACTATCTTTTCAAATCATTGAATTTTCAAATGATTGGCCAATTTTCATTAAAAAGGCAGAAAAATGGATTTCAGGTTTGCAAACTTTTCTATCCAGAAACTTAAATATTTCAAGGAAAAAGCAAATGCTAGAACTTAGTAATCAAACCATTGGATTATTGAAAAACTCGGGAAGTATTTTGACTGCTACCTTTTCAACGATCGTCCATTCGCTTACGATTCTAATTTTGATTCCCATCTTCATGTTTTTTATGTTGTTCTACAGAAGCTTCTTTTTTACTTTTTTGGCCATGGTTTTCCCGACAACTGAAAAAGATATGTTGAGAGGTATCATGGGCAAAACAGGTTCAGTCGTTCAGGGATATTTAGTGGGATTGCTTTTTGTCATGTTTACGGTTGCGTGCGCTAATAGTTTAGGTTTTTGGTGGATAGGTGTGGATTATCCTATTTTCTTCGGAATAACGACGGGTTTATTGCTTTTGATTCCATACATCGGAATTTGGATAGGGGCGAGTTTGCCCATCTTACTGTCTTTAGCTACGTTAAGCCCTTCGCATGCATTAGCGATTGTCGTATGGATTGCTGCGGTCCAATTTATCGAGGCAAATTTTATAACTCCATTGGTGATCGGTTCCAAAGTCAGCATTAATCCCCTCGTGGCTATGTTGGCTCTTCTGGGAGGCGAAATGCTTTGGGGAATCCCTGGATTGATTTTAGCTTTGCCTTTTACAGCCATCATCAAAGTGATTTTTGATCATGTGCCCACCTTACAGCCTTATGGTTTTATCTTGGGTGAGGCACCTAAGCGCGTTAAAGAGACAGAAGCTCCTTAAACCGGATGGATTGTCGGCGAGAAATTTCTATTTTTTCCCCTTTGCCCACCAAAGTAACCTGCAATCCACCTGAAAACCAAGGTTCAATTTTTTCAATGTAATTTAAGTTGATGATGTGCTTCCGATTCGCCCTAAAAAACACTTTAGGATCAAGTCGGTCTTCCAGGGCATTTAATGATTTAAGGACTAGAGGTTTTTGATCGTCAAAAAATAAACGCACATAATTTCCCATCGATTCACAAAGGCGTACTCGGTCAAGACGGACAAACCAACATTTTTCACCGTCTTTGATAAATATTTGATCATTGGCACCTAACAGATGCTGGCTTCTATCTTGGCCTTGAACGGCTGTTTTATGCTGGATCGAGTGGAATCTATTTTCTAATTTTTGAATACTGTCCGAGAGCCGAGTTAACTCAATGGGTTTTAAAACATAATCTAAAGCATTAACTTCAAATGCTTTGAGGGCAAATTCGTCAAAGGCCGTCGTGAAAATAATTTCAGGCAAATATCCCTCCCATTCTTCTAGCCACTCAAATCCAGTTTTGCCCGGCATCTGAATATCCAAAAAAAGCACATCAGGTTTTAATTCCTCCACGAGAGGACCTGCCTCCTCCGTATTGGAAGCTTCTGCAATGACTTCGATGGTTGGAAAATTTTCCAACAATCTTTTCAGTTCGTTTCGGGCTAGACGTTCATCGTCGACAATAATTGCTTTCATGGTTAGTGTATTTAATTTTCAAGATAGGGTATATTCACTTCGGCAATCACATGATTTTTGTCCAAAGGTCCAAGACTAATGTGAGCGGTTTCTCCAAACAATATTTGTAGCCGATTTTTTGAATTAATGAGTCCGACACCCTGTTCTTTGGACAAAACTGGACTTTTGAAATGTCCAGGATTGATGACTTTGATAGTCAAAATTCCTTCCTTATTTTTTGCGTCAATCGTGATGGTCCCTCCTGTAATTTTTTTAGAAATACCATGTTTGATCGCATTCTCAATGAGCGTTTGCAATAGCATCGGGGGAATTTGTGCTTTATGACAATTTTTGTCTGCCGTAATTTCCCAAGCTAATCGGTCTTCATACCTGATTTTTTCTAAGGATAAATAATTGGTGACCGTGTCCAATTCTTCGGAAAGAGAAATTGTTTTTTTACGCTCTGTAAGTAAGGAGCTTCGAAGTAATTTAGACAATTGATTGATGCCTTTTTTAGCTTTTTGAGGATCCTCAGTGATGAGCGCCCGAACACTATTAAGTGCGTTAAATACAAAATGGGGGTTCATTTGCGCCCTTAAAACTTTGCTTTCTGTTTCTAAAATGGTTCTTTCTAATTGGTCATTTTCTCGTTCCATTTCTAATTTTTTGTTGGAGTATTGAAAAAAGAAATAGATCAATTGCCAAATGGCGAGTGGTTTGGCAAAATTTAAAAATATCTGCAATATGATGAATGGGCTTAATTCAATGGCATAGTTCTCCGATAGAAAAATGTAATCCAACGGGATATTGAGTCCAACAAGACAAGCCGACATTACGATGAGTGCGACCAAATTCACCTGGATTAAGGTAAATAAAGGCAGATCTTGCCAACGGTATTTATGAGAAATTTGCCGATAAACATGAGTCAGAAATACGGCTAATGTGATATTGACAAACGATGAAAAAATCCATTCCCATTTCCAGCCATATTGATTTGTGTATAATAATGCTTCGTTTAACGCCCAAATGAACCAGCCAGATAATTGAAATTTCCAATACAAATGGTTTCGATTCATGCGTGCAGAATTTAGATGGAATCTGGTAAAGTTTGTAAATGATCCGCATGATTCGCTTTTAAGGAAATAAAAATTCCTTTTTCATAATCATATTGCAGGTGATATAAGCATAAGTTTTGATGCGCAAAGTGATCCATATTTTGTAAGGGTTGATTGAAAAGATGCGTTAATAAAACACGCATCGCTCGCCCATGCATGGCAATTAATATGGATTTTTCTTCCCTTCGAGATAGAATTAATTCAACCACTGGCTTTTGTCTTTCCAATACGTCGATTGGACTTTCACCTTCCTCAGACGGGATGTGCACATCACCTTTTCTCCATGTTCGGACTAAGTTTCTATAATAGGCATCGTCTTCATTTGAGGGCGTTCTGCCTTCGCGAATTCCCCAAGAAATTTCATTTAAACCTTCGTATTGTTCCCACGGCAGTCCTTTGTCGATGAATCCTTTGACCGACTGATGTGTTCGGCGTAGTGCAGATGTGTAAATTTTGTCAAGGGCTAAATCTTGATAATGCTCAAAAAATGCTTGTGCCTGCCTATTTCCTAATTCGTTTAAATCCGCGTCAATTCCACTACCTTGAACCACCCCCATTCGATTATAATCTGTTTCACCATGACGAATAAGGTAAATGTCTTTTAAAGCATGCATATAAATTGGGTCAAAAGGAGTTTAATTCGTTAAATTATTCCGAATTTTACGTGCAAAAATACGAATATTATGTTTAATACATCCATCTCATTAGACACACTTAATTCATGGGGCCATGGAAATATGATCGATGTTTTAGGAATCGAGTTTATTGACGTGCAGCCGGATTTAATTAAGGCAAAAATGCCCGTGGATTCTCGAACAAAGCAACCCTATGGTTTGTTACATGGAGGAGCATCAGTTGTTTTAGCTGAGACTTTAGGAAGTATTGCTGCATCATTGGCCGTGGCGGATCCTACTACCCAACGCGGTGTTGGTGTTGAAATAAATGCCAATCACATGAAATCGGTGAAAGAAGGATTTGTCATAGGTACATGTACCGCATTAAAAATAGGTAAAACATTGCATGTATATGATATCAAAATTCACGATGAATCGGGAAATTTGGTTTGCGTAAGCCGATTAACAGTAGCTATTTTGTCTTATTAAAATGCCTAAGAATACGAGTCTATATCTCCAAGATACGGAATGGAATCAACTTTGGAATGAGGCTCAGCAACATGACGCGGCCATTGCTCTTTGGCGCTTGCCTAACTCGGAAACACGTTCATTTTTAATTGACACTCAAGGTGGGCATGTAACAGATTCCCTTGACCTTCAGTCTTTTGAGCCAGGATTTATGGCAGTTCCATTTGTCGGGAATCCCTATTTTTTAAAGGCTGAGTATTTATTTGTTTCCGAGGTGCCAAGCGTTCACGTATCGGTTAAAGAGGTATTTCCATCTAAGGCCGGATCTCCTAAAAAAGAAAATTTTCTCTATTGGGTGAACGCAAGTATTCAAGAAATCAAAGCCGGTAATTTTCAAAAAGTCGTGCTTTCTAGGACAGATGAGGAGGCTTTGGGTGCTGATTATTCGACCTTGCATTTTTTCGAATCATTATGTCAAGTATACCCTAACGCTTTTGTTTCGGCTTTTTACATCCCCTCGCTTAGGCAAACTTGGATCTGTGCGACCCCAGAAGTTTTAGTTTCATTAAATCACGAAGGTATATTTAAAACGATTTCTTTAGCTGGAACGCAACCTGTGTCAACAAATGTTGGTCAAGTTACTATACCTCACGAAGCTCGCTGGTCACAAAAGGAGATCGAAGAACAGGCTTTTGTTAGTCGGTATATTATTGAATGTTTTAAGAAAATCAGGTTGCGAGAATATATTGAAAATGGGCCCAAAACGATTCAAGCAGGTAATTTATTGCACCTGAAAACTGAATATATAGTGGATACAAAGGCGCTCAACTTCCCGCAATTGCCTGGGATTATGTTGTCGTTATTGCACCCAACTTCGGCTGTTTGTGGCACCCCTAAAGAAGCGGCCATTGATTGGATTAAACAAGCCGAAGCGCATGACCGTGAGTTTTACAGCGGTTATTTAGGTCCCGTGAATTTGAATGATGAGATTTATTTATTTGTCAATTTGCGGACGGTTAAAGTTAGGAAGGAAACGAATGGGTATTCAGCTACTTATTATGCAGGTTGCGGAATTACAGAAGACTCTGACCCAGAAAAAGAATGGGAAGAAACGGAAATGAAGTGTCAAACACTCCAGCGAATTTTATCGATTAATCAATAAACCCTACCTATTATTTTGTGATCGGGTTTCCTGAAATGATGACTTTTACCGTATCGATCCGGGCATCTGTTACCGTCATGATTTGAAACTGAAAGGCAGACAAAGTAATGACTTCATTGACAGCTGGAATATCTTCATATAGATGGATTAACATCCCGCCAAGGGTCTCGTAATCGCCCTCAGGAAGATTCCAGTTATATTTTTCATTTAAATAATCAATTTCATGGCGTCCAGATAGGATGAACGTATGGTCGTCCAATCGCTTTTCAATCCAATCCTCGGTATCATCAAACTCATCTTGAATTTCACCAAAAATTTGTTCCATCACATCCTCCATGCTGACCAGACCTGAGGTACTTCCAAATTCATCGACCACAATCGCTAATGACTTTCTTTCTTTGGAAAATTTCAACATGAGATCATTCGCGGGCATGGCCTCGGGGACAATGGGAATGGAAGTAAGGATGCTTTGAATATCTTTTGGCTTTTTGAATAAGGCCAACGAGTGGCAGTATCCTACCACCTCTTCTAAGGTTTCTTTATACACTAAAACCTTTGAATGGCCACTTTCAATAAATACTTTTTTGAGTCCCTCGATACCTTCCTCAATTTCGATGGCCGTAATTTCTGTTCGGGGAATCATGCAATCACGCACTTTGACTTGCTTAAACTCTAATGCATTATGAAAGATTTTCGTATCGACGTCATTTTCCTCCTCAGTGGAAACCTTTCGATTTAAATTTTGCAAGTAGTGGTTTAAGTCGGTTAACCCAAAGGCCGGTTTTTCTTCCGAATAGCTTAAACGTAATACCCGAGTAATAAACCATTTTGATAATCCTACCGTCAACCAGACCAAAGGGAACATCAGCGTATTTATGATCCAAATAGGAATGGCTAAAAATTCTAATATGGCATCTGGATTAATTAAAAAGATGCTTTTTGGGGTAAATTCAGAAGTGGTTAATATAATAATGGTCGCAACGATCGATGCGATAAGTCTGGCAATAATTTCATTCGCAATCCAAGGTAAATTGGCCAAAATTAGGTGATGCAAAAACTCTTCCATGAATATGCCATAGGCCACTAATGAAAGTGTATTTCCGATTAACATGGTCCCAATAAATTGAGATGGACTTTGATTGAAATGAGCAATGATCTTGGCACTTAAGATGTTTTGCTTCGCCTTAAGTTCAAAATAAAGTTTGTTGGACGAGACAAAAGCCATTTCCACCCCAGAAAAAAATGCTGAAAAAACCATGGCTAAGATGATTCCTACGTATTGAGGCGTTTGTATGTCGGCCATTGAATCCAATTTATTTCTTATTTGATTTTTGTGAGTCTTCTTTTTTCAATCGTTCATTTTTTGAATACTGGAAGTAAAAAAGACAGGCGACGCAATACATGAGCCAACCGTAATGATAAAATATTTCTGACCAGAAATGACCTTGAATATCTTTGGGTACTATAGAATTGAGATCAATGATCCAAATAATAAAAAAACCAATCCCTGCCGCTAAACTTAAAATTTCTTTTTTACCCATATTAGGCGATCATTTTTTCTGTCCTCCTAAATGTAGAGACAAATAAGCCAATAAATATCAAAATAGATCCCACCCAAACTAAATTTATATAAGGCTTCTCTATCGCTTTAATGATAATTAAATCTTGTTGGGTTGTATTATAAGAAAAACTAAATTCCTGAGTTTGTGGATTTATGGCAGTAAACTTAATTTTTATCCCCGTTTCTTCACTTTCAAATGCGGGCATAGCCACCATCCGATCTTTGATAATAAACGTAGGAGCTAGTTGGAACTGCTGAAAATTCTTTCCCAATACATTAAAGTTAGCTCGAACTGCTGCATCATTGGGACCCAGTACAACATTTTCCACATTAGTGACGCGGGTAACATCCATCAAAACAGCTACAAAATCATTTAAAAATAAGGTATCTCCGATAGACACCGTCGCATCGACGGTTTGACTCCATTGTTTTTCTGATCCGGCATCTGCGGCAAGTCGTGGATCTAATGAAACATAGGTATAAATATCGTGGCCCCAAGCGTGTTTCACATCTGGCGAAATGGCAGTTCCCATTTTGGGATTCATTTGCCAACGAGGAAACAAGGATACAATTTTGCCTTCTGCGTTTTTAAATTCCAATTCGTAATAATTGTTTTCCGGTTCTACCGTCAGTGTATCTCCTTTTTTAGCGATGGATTGCCCTTCTTTTTCAATATTTTTTAAAGCAACTGCATGAAAATCACCTTCAATGATATCAAAATCTTTGCGATTAAAATAACCTGGTTTTCCTCTTAATTCAATTTTTCTACCCTTATAGGTTACAAGATAATCCTGCATTTGTGCTCCTTGACCCAACCAAAGTGGCAGATTTTCCTTGTTTTCTTTATTGTCATCCTTGGTGAATTGCTCTACTTTATTGGAGATAGCAAAGCCAGACCGATTGAGCGAGACAACTTTGGAATAGCCAGACGAAAACAAAACACCTATAATCATAATTGCCAGACCTACATGGGAAAGCGCGCCTCCGGCAATGGAGAATTTTTGCTTAGTTAAAAACCACAATATTTGGCCATTCGCGACTAATGAAAAAAGCCCGCTCCATAATAAAGCGATGTATGGGATTTCATAAACCTTTTCGAAATTAACGACCAGAACGGTTAATAAAACCGAACTCAAAAGAGATGAATAGAGCGGCTTAAATGAAGTGGATTGTTTTAATTTCCCCCACCATACATATTGGCCTATTCCACTTAAAAGTGCTACGGCAATGAATATCCAAATTTGAATTTTACTGTAATGTGCGACTTGATCGGCAGGCAAAGCTATATTTGAAACCATGCCAAAGGCCTCTGCAATTTTATTATATACGGGAATGGACGTCGTAAAAATGAGTTGGAATGCCGATAAAGTCAATACAGAAGCTCCGACAAAAATCCAAAACTCCTTATGGTAAATGCCAATTTCCTTTTCATCCTTGGGTAAACTTTTCCAACGATAGGCCGCTAAAATTATGGCCACAATTAAAAACGTGAACATATAGATTAGGAGTTGGCCCGAAAGACCTAAATCTGTAAATGAGTGAACGGAAGCATTTCCTAGCACCCCTGACCGATTTAAAAAAGTGGAATAAAGAACCAAAATAAAAGTCGAGATGACCAAAATTATGGAAGTTTTTAAGGCTGCACTTGAATTCCGGTAGGCAATCATGGTGTGAATGGCTCCTATTAATACAAGCCAAGGAACAAAAGATGCATTTTCAACCGGATCCCAATTCCAGTATCCGCCAAAATTTAAAGTCTCATAAGCCCAGTAGGCACCCATGGTAATTCCAATCCCTAAAATGGCTGCTGAAAATGCAGCCCAAGGTAAAGCGGGTTTTATCCATTCCGTCAACTTATTTTTCCAAAGTCCAGCGATTAAATAAGCAAAGGGAACGAGCGTCAAAGCAAATCCTAAAAAGAGTGTTGGCGGATGAATCACCATCCAATAATTCTGTAGCAAAGGATTTAGGCCACGCCCATCTTTTGGAATGAAATTAGGCTGTAAACTCCAGACGGGTAAGTCGGGCTGCGCCTCTCTCAACAAAAGAAATGGCGAAGATCCGATTTTCAAATCGATCCACGGGATAATGACACCCAAAATCATGGAGGTCAAAAAGGTTTGCACTAAGGCAAAAACAGTCATTACGGGCGATTCCCATTTAGGATTTTTGATCATTAAAATCACCCCCAAAATAGCTTGCCAGAAAATCCAAAGTAAAAATGAGCCTTCTTGTCCTTCCCAGTAGCATGAAATCATGAACATGGTGGGTAGTGCTAACGAAGAATGAGTGAATGCGTAGTGGTATTCAAAATAGTGATTATAGATAATGACAAAAAGGCTAGTAGCTACGCCAATCACTAAAAATAAATGAATGATAAATAAGGTTCTTGCTGTTTTTTTCCAATCATTTTCGGCGAGCTCGTCGGTCGACTGAGTCGCTTTAAAGTAAGAAAATGTGGCTAAAGCGGCCGTTACAAATGACCCAATTACCATTAAATGACCCGTAATGCCAATGTTTTCGTGTATCATATTTATTTTTTCACTTGAAGTGAAGCGCTTGAATCTGCAGAAATTTTACCCTCTTGATATTTGGATGGGCATTTTAAAAGAATTTTATCGCAATAAAAGACCTTGTCTGCTTTCATGCTTCCGACCAACACAATTTTTTCGGATTTTTCAAAATCCTGAGGTTTGGGAGCGGCATAAATAACCTGGTTTTCTCGGCCTAAACTATCTTCCACCGTAAATTCTAGTCGATTTGCATCCAAGGCTGGATTAAATACCATACCTAAGATTTTTCCTTGTGCGTCTTTTTTAAGTTTTCCTACGACATGTACTTTTTGGGATGGGTCAGATTTTGATATTCTTTCTGCTTCATCAAAGCCCACATATGTACTTGCATCGCCCGTCGTAATTAAAATAATGCCGATGGCAATGGCCACTAAAATCAAACCTATAATATGTGTTTTTTTCATGTTAAGCGTTTTTAGAAACCTCTTTTTCCAGTCGGGTAACTTTTTTGTCTAAGTTGAAAAGATAGATAAAAAGACCTACGAGAATCAGCAAAACAACTGAAATGACCACATAGATTTTTCCATCTGCACGGAATTGATCCGCCATTTCGATGTCGGCTTGTTGGGCCATCAAACTAAAACTGCTAACTAAAAGAATCAATAAAGTGTTTGAAAATTTCATGTCTATTCGTTTTCTGATATTAAATATGCGAGTTTTTTAATTC
>JBIKRO010000121.1:0-5615 GCA_044349095.1 Aquirufa sp.
TGTAAGCCGGAAGATTTTGAATGAAAAATTGGAATAGTTTATTGTCCGTATCTAACATCACTCGCTGCATTAATAGAAATGACATTTTATCAAAATACTGATCTGGCTTTATTGAATTTGCAAGCTTATTGACGACTTCCATATTTTTTACGGTATCCATCGTATATCGAGCGAATAGTGCCACTGACAACATATTTTCAAAATCTTGATCCCCGGCATCAAATTTCTTTAGGTTAGCGACCATATTTTTATTCATATCTTTTGCCTTGTTTAAAATTAACTGAATTCCATCAATGGAATTGGTTTCATCTCCTACAGGCTCGACATTGATCACTTTTCCTTCTGGTGAAAAAACAATAAAGGAAGGAGTGGATGGAACAAATATTTTATTTTTCCTGAGAAATAAGCCATTTTCTCTTTTGCTTAAATCCAATTGATAAGCTAAAAAATTAGTGGATAAATAGGACTTGATTTTGGGATCTCGTAATGTTTTATCGTAGGCTAAGCAATGGGAACATGTAGGTAAATATGCTTCGAAAAATATCGGCTTTTTTTCTTTGACAGCTTTGGCAAATATTTGCTCAAAACTCTCTAAAGGCCTAAATGAAGGATTATCTGTTTTGCTTTGTCCCAAAGCAATTTGATGAATGAATATAAATAGAATGAAAATTTTCTTTAGCATAGACCAATTTTTTTTCAAAAATACATCATCCGGCCCAATTTTCTCTATCTAAATTTCGATAAGTAATCGCTTCCGCCACATGTGCCAACTCAATTTGATGCGTTTGACTTAAATCTGCGATCGTTCTGGCCAGTTTTAAAATGCGGTCATAGGCCCTAGCGGAAAGTTGTAAATTGTCCATCGCGCGTTTAAGTAGTTGTTGGGATGCCCCATCTAATAGGCAAATTTCTTTAACCATCTGTGACGACATGGAGGCATTTGAATAGGTATTTACGGTTTCTGCAAATCGTTTTTTCTGCATGCCAACGGCCTTTATGACTCTTTGTCGGATCGTTTCACTACTTTCCGTTGGCTTTTCTGAAGTCATTTCTTCATAATAAATTGGGGTAATTTCTACGTGCATGTCGATTCGGTCTAACAATGGGCCCGAAATTTTATTTAAATATTTACGAACATTTTCAGAACCACATGTGCAAGTCTTGATGGGATGATTGTAAAATCCACAGGGACAAGGGTTCATGCTCGCTATCAACATGAAGTTGGCCGGAAATTCGACCACCCACCTTGCCCTAGAAATATGGATGCTTCGATCTTCAAGCGGTTGGCGCAATACCTCTAACACATGTCTTGAAAATTCGGGGAGCTCATCTAAAAAAAGAACCCCATGATGCGCCAATGAAATTTCCCCTGGTTGGGGTATGGATCCACCGCCAATCAGAGCTACGGAAGTTGTACTATTACAAAAAGAGGTATTGCAAGTTACTGATTTTCAAATACTAGAGAAATTTTTTTTATAAACTATTGGTTAAGAAAACGGAATCCAGAGCAAAGGTTCTCTAAAGCCCATGATTGCTTCGTCAGAAAAATCAAATACAACATTGTCGATCGTTTCTTGATCGCTAGTAATTCTGCCATATTCATCAAACGTTAGTATTTTGTCTATACCGTTTGAAAGGTTGTAAGTAATGGGGATCATAAGTTTATCATTTCTATCGATCAAGATAGAATAATGCCAATCACCAAATTTATATTGCATTGATAGTATTGCATAATTTTTATCAATGACTAATAAACTAACTCTTCGAAGAAGTTTTGAAACAAGTTCACTAATTTTAAGCCTATCGTTTAACAAAGCCTTCTTAACAGAGCTCATTTCACCCAGATCGGTAACACTCTTAATCGATTCATTCAAGAAGTCAATGCGTGTCTCTTTTTCTCGGATGTTTTTAATAATCTTAGTAATAATATTAGACTGAGAATGTAATCTTTTAGTATACTCATCTTTAGTCCAATGTCCTTCAACATAGAGGTCTTTAATCCTAGTTAATTTGGCCTCTTCAATTTTTAATGACTCTTTTATTAGACTAACTTCCGTCTCGGTTTTTTCTTTTTCAGTAATATTTTGATTGTAATTTTCATTTATATCCAATAATATTTTATCGACATCGGTATTAAATTGAAGAAATGTCCATACTGCACTTTCTAGCAATTCTATTGAAATAGCTGGATTATTACATGGTCTTGTCTTTGTGCGCCGCGCACTACACATATAGAATTGATCACGTTTATCAGTTTTCATTCTACCAGCATACGAGCTACCACATTTAGCACAGATCACTATGTCTTTTAAAATATAATGGAATTTTTTGTTACGAATTGAATGTCGAAAGTTTTCTTTAAATGTTTCTTGCGCCTTATCCCAAGTTTCTACACTTACTATTGGTGGACTATCAAATAAATTATAAGTTTTATTACGGGTAAATTCTGTTTGAGCCTGTTCATTTTCATCATGACGGATTAACCTTCTAAGGCCTTTATAAATTGGGTTCGTCAATATACCATAAATGGTGCCGTCTTTCCATTTTATATTTTTTGAATGAACAGGTGGTCTACCATTTCTTTGCTTCATCTCCTTATTGAAGAGAATTGAAACCTTTGTTGGAATACCTAATTCGTTTAATTTATTAGCAATTTTTTTAGTCCCATTGCCATCAATGCATAAATTAAAAATCATCTTAATGACCTCGGCTTCTGTTGGTTCGATGACTAGTTTCTTTTTTTCACTTGTATACCCGTATGGTTGCATTATTCCTCCAATTGCACCACCTTGGCGGACTTTTTCAATTACACCGGAAATACTTCTCATTTTCATGAATTCAGCCTCAGTGTTCGCTAATTCTAGTAAAATTTGAAAAATTATATTGAACATTCCTGACCTCTTACCGTCTGCTTCTATAGAAACCAACGCTGGATTTTTAACATAGACCGGGATGTTTAGCTCTGTTAATTCATCGACTATTTGTCTTCCTACTTGTGGATCACGGGCTATGCGGGAAATTTCGCTAATAAAAATTGCGCGGTATTTTTTTTTACCAGATCTGATTAATTCTAGCAGTTTTTCAATTTCAACACGTTCTTTTTTCTTTGAGTAGCCTGACCTAAATTCTTCGAAGATATCTTCCTCTGCAATTTTATAACCATGTGTTTTTGCATAGCCAATCAACTCATTAACCTGGCGAGAGGTAGATTGTTTACCAGTGGAAGTCGAGACCCTTGAATAGATTGCAGCAATTTTCAAAATTTTATCTTTATTATTTTACGTAATATAAATTTATTATCTAAAACATTAATTTAAGAAATTTTAATGCACATTTATGATATTGGCGCTTAAAATAAACAGCCGCCCCATCCATCAAGTAAGAAGAGACAGTCATGCATCTCCATTGATGTAATATAAACTAGGAGGCAATATCAGACCGAACTAGTGGTTCTCCAACAAAAAGATATAACATGCATCTTAGGTGGTTTATAAAGAATGATAACAAAGGTGTTTATTTTGGTATTTGGGGCAAAATTAGCACATCGCAGCTTTCAATACCTCCTAGATACTCATTCAGGAAATACAGCCCGTAAATTAGGTCTATTGGTGCGAAAACAGAATGATGCTAAATCAGTTAAAGAACTTGACTATATCTTTAGGACTCTCTATCCAATTGATCCAGTAAAATATGACTTTGCGTTATTTGTATTGGGTGTAATAGAAAAGTTTTAACATCCCAGCTAACCTGCCTGCTTTCCTTCCTCCCTTCCTCCTAGGTTCCCCATATTGCATAGCATTAGATAAGTGAATTTAGTATCTATCAGAAGCCCATATTAAGTCCTAGTATCAAAATCGAATTTCCTGTTTTAGTATATACCAAAATCGTGGTGTTTGAATTTTTGTGTATCCTAAAGTATTTATTTTTAAAGGAAAGCAGCCTAAGCAATATTTCATGGAAAAAATAGATTTTCATCAAATTATAACTTTGAACAGTGATGGTAACAAAGAATATATCACTACTGGTGCGACCCTAAATCAAACCGATTATATAGCTCTACCAACAATTTTAGGATTATATAATACATCAGATCCAACGCTACGTAAATACCTAAAAAAATATGGTAATAACGATAGTGATCATTTCTTGAGTGATGGGAAACTTTTTATAAGCACCAACTTTCTAGTTTCTAATCACTTTTACAGAAAAAAAGAGAATACCACCACCTTTCATCCCTATCGGAAAAAAAGAATAAAAGGTAGTGTCATTCCATATTCAATTTTTGGCCCATTATAGCCGTTTTAAGGACTTTAAAATCATATTTGAAGTATGTTATACAAAAGCATATTTCAATTAAAATTTAAGCGTCTAATTTGTCTCTGGAGAAGAGGGGTCGAGCGGAATTCGGGGTGATGAGGCAATTGTTGAAGAGACTTCGTTACCATTCAGCTCCGCAGGTTGAGGAAGGTTTATAATTTTATAATATTTTCCTGCTAATTCTTTAATAAAATTTAATTGAAATAAATTTAATTTTTTTTCATACAACCCATCAATTCTACAACAATAGATATATAATCCATTGTCTTCTTTAAGTTTATCAATATTCCAATCATGAAATTTATCTAAAAATAATTTTATCATATCTGTTGGAATATCTTCAAAATTAATTTTAGTTAAATATTCAATATGAATTTGAATATCATCAATGTTAATTAAATAATTATAATCTTCAATTTTAACGGTGCTATAGTTTGACTTATGTTCTAATGTATCTTCTAAAATATTCTCTGATATATCTTCTGAATTATCTTCTGGTATTGTTGACCCCAAATCTTCTCTTTCGTTATCCTTATTATTTACTTCAATCATACCATTTTGGTACATCCTATATAACCTTTCGTTACTAAGGTTATTACTATTTTTCTCTTTGGATTTTCCATAAAATAATAATCTATAGTTCACTTTTTTCAATTCATCTTCTGTTGCCAATCGATACCAAATAGTGTTATCTATTTTCATTTTATTGTAATTGCCAGTCTTTAAAATACCGGTTGCAACTAGTTCACGCAAATGTTTACCTGCTGTTTTCTTATCTAATCCACATTCTTCAGCCCAGTATTCATATGACCCAAAAGTCCACCATTTATCGGCTTTAAAATGGTATTCACTCTCCTTATCTTCATTTCTGTAAATCCAATTCTTGATTTTAGAATAAAGGATTTTTTTCGCCGGATCTTTTATCAATTTAAGATCAGAGTTGTAAACTGTAAAGTAGGTGTCATTCCCAAGTTCTCTTTTTTTTCTTGCCATTGTTTTATGTTTTAAAACCACCAACATCGGAGGCTAGATAAATGATAGCTAAAAAAAATGACAATTCCAAATTATTAAGCATTTAAATGGCTGATAACCAGTTAGTTATTACATAAATTTATTTTTGGAATATAAATAAATCTATTTTGAATAATGATTAATCATTAGAGTTTAAGCACAGAAAGGTGAGCAATATCAAAGTAAAAGGGTTATACTTGTATAGCGTAACCCTTTTTGATTTTATGAAAAAGTATTTTACTCTCTTACTGATATTTCTCTCGTTGAACTTGTATGGACAATCGGTT
>JBIKRO010000054.1:0-18699 GCA_044349095.1 Aquirufa sp.
CGTTCTTTTATGTGATAAGATGAATGCCATGGGCATATCAACTAATCATCCACAAATTCACTTTGCGCAGTTGTTAGGCATGTCAGATAATATCAGTTATAATTTGGCTCATTTTGGATACAATGTTGCCAAATATGTTCCCTACGGCCCTATCGAATCTGTAATGCCCTATTTATTTAGACGCGCAGAGGAGAATAGCTCAATTGCCGGGCAAACATCTAGGGAATTTGCCCTAATTAAAAAAGAAGTGAACAGAAGAAAGTTATTATGAAGGATTTTCGTTTTTTTATATTGAGTTTATCCGTGATTTTGATAGATCAAGGAATTAAGATGGCTGTGCATTTTTATATGGAGCCTGGTTATTTTGGGCAAATCGAACTCATAGGACCCTTATTTAAATTACATTATACGTTGAATCCTGGAATGGCCTTTGGGATCCAACTAGGTTCCATTTATGGCAAATTATTATTGACCAGTTTTAGAATTGTTGCCATGTTTGGTATTGGCTATTATTTATATTCGTTGACCAAAAAAAGCAGCCCAAACGGTCTTCTAATCTGTGTATCCCTGATTTTGGGTGGAGCCATAGGCAATTTAATTGACTCTGTTTTTTATGGCGTATTTTTAGAAAATGCTCCCTATGGAGCGCCCATGAATTGGTTTCATGGCCAGGTAATCGACATGTTCTTTTTTGATATTTGGGAGGGCATTTTGCCTACATGGGTACCAGTTTGGGGAGGTTCTTATTACTCAACGCCTATTTTCAATTTTGCAGATGCGGCTATATTTTGTGGAGTTGTCGCCATTATCATTTTTCAAAACAAATTTTTTGAAGCCAATAAACCCATAGAATAAAGTTCAATATGCAGGAGAACTATACGTTATTTTTCATATTAGCTCTCCTCGCAGAAATCTTAGGTACCTTGTCGGGATTTGGATCATCCATTTTATTTGTACCCCTAGCCTCCTTATTTTTAGATTTCAAAATTGTATTAGGCATTACCGCTGTTTTTCACGTATTCAGTAATTTATCCAAACTCGTATTATTTCAAAAAAGCATTGAGAAAAACATTGCGTTTAGATTGGGAATTCCAGCGGTAATTTCGGTCTTTTTCGGTGCCTTGCTGATTGAATATATTCCAATCAATGAAAGTGAAGTTTTAATCAATGGAACTATCCTAATGATAGCGCTTTATTCGATCTCTCGAAAAGCAAAATCGATCCAACAAACAAACACTAATTTATACATTGGCGGAGGAATTTCCGGATTTTTAGCAGGACTTATTGGGACAGGTGGCGCAATCCGAGGGCTTGTATTATCCGCATTTAATTTAGAAAAAGAAGTCTTTATTGCCACATCGGCCATGATCGACATGGGGGTAGATACGACAAGGGCGATAGTATATATTTTCAATGGCTATTTTACTAAGGAGCACATTATTCTAATTCCATTTTTAATTGCCATAAGTTTTATAGGAACTTATATAGGAAAAATTATTTTAAAGAAAATACCGGAAAAAACATTTCATTACCTCGTTCTTGGCATCATCGTTTTGGTTTCTATAACGCAAATCGGAAACTATCTCTTTAATTATTTCAACCATTAATTTAATTGAACTTGCTTTACAATTTTGAAACAAAAAAAATAGACGCAATTTCTTGCGTCTATTTTTACTTGGTATTTAAATTACCTTATTTCTTTGGAGCCGCTGGCTTTGCAGCAGCAGCAGGAGCAGCAGCAGGCTTAGCAGCCGCTGGAGCTGCAGCCGTTGGAGCAGCAGAAACTGGCTTAGGCGTTATGCCCATTTTCTTTAAAACTAAATCAGAAATAGCAGCTTCCGTAGGATAGTGTAATAAAATAGGAGCTGTTCCCATACCTGCATCATAATTAAATACGTGTGTATACGCATTTTCATTAGCTACTGCATGCATGTTTTCCTCAATTTTTTTCAACAAAGGTTGTAATAATTGAGCTTGCTTTTTCTGTAAAGAGGATTGAGAATTTTGTTGGAACTCTTGAATAGAAGTTTGTAAGTTTTGTAATTCCTTCTCTTTATCTTGTTTGATAATGTCTGGAGTTTTTGTATCCGCATTCAATTTTTCGAAAGCAGCTAACTTATCTTGAAATTCCTTCACTTTTCCTTGGTAAAGAGTTTCATACTGCTTTTGAGTATTTTTTAAATCTTCTTCTACTTGTTTTGCCTCAGGCATTTGGCTTAAAATATAATCAGCATTGATAAATCCGATTTTAACTTGGGCCTTTAATGGTAATGTTGCCATACCGAACATTAGGCCTACGGCCAATAAAAATTTGTTTTTCATACGTTGTTTTCTATTTGTTATTTGTAAAATTAGGAATGTTTATGTTAAAGTAATGGGTTAATGTTTATTTTTTCAAATTAGGATCCAATTCTAAGCCTAATTCCTCCAATACATAATCTGAATAATCATGTACAGGATTCGTATAAATTAAAGCTAAGCCGTCATTTGCTTTGTCAAATAAGAAATCTAACCTTTTTTGTCTCACGACTTTTTCAACCGCTTTCGAAATTTCATCCAAAATTGGTTTTAAAGCATTTTTCTTTGCTTTAAATAGTTCGCCCTCGGCACCAAAAACAGAGTTTTGAAACAGTTTAGCTTCTTGATCTTTCTGTTTAATTTGCTGAAGACGTTGCTGGCGCAAATCCTCGGTCAGCAATAACTCTTCTAATTTAAATGCGCGCTCAAGAACAGTCACTTCATCCTTTTTAGCTTCTATTTCTTTGATCCATTGTTTGGTCATTTCATCCATTTTTACCTGCACTTTTTGGTATTCAGGCATTTTAGAAGTAATGAATTCCGTGTCAATATATCCAAATTTTTGAGCGCTACAGGTAGGCCCAACCAACAAACTCAAAGCCAACAAGAAAAAAATAACCTTTTTCATTTGCCGATCGATTTGCTTATCTGATTTGTTGACCTATTGAGAACGTAAACGCCTGGCGACCGAAATCTGAATCACCCGGCCTTGGTTTGTCAAATCCAAATCCGTAATCAATACCAATCATACCAAACGCTGGCATAAAAATACGTGCTCCAAATCCTGCTGATTTATACAAATTAAAGGGATTGTATTCTTTTAAGCTTGAAAAGTTGTTTCCTCCTTCAGCAAAACCTAGTACAAATATCGTAGCTGATGGATTCAAAGAAACAGGATAACGAACCTCCATGACAAACTTATTATACGCTACTCCTCCATTTCCATAAGATCCAGAAGGTCCAATTACTCGGTCCTTATATCCTCTTAAACCCACGATATCACGATTAAATGAGAAACCTTGAACCATTCCAGAGCCTCCTAAATCAAAACGCTCAAACCGTGTTGTTTCTTTCCCTCCATATGAACCCAAAAATCCTAAGTGTGCGCGTGTGTGAAGCACAAATTTCCCAACGAGTGGGCTAAACCAACTCGCATCCAACATCCACTTATGGTATTCAATTAACGAGCCTGATTCGTTGGCACCCAACAAAGAAAACGGAGGTGTGAGGGAGCCTGTTAAAGAAAAGCTTGAGCCCATTCGAGCAAAAGTAGGGTTATCAATACTATTTCGCGAAAAATTAGTCATAAACGTAATCGAAGTCGAAATACCTTGTGGGTAAGCCCAAGTATAATAACGATCCACATCAAATTGAGAAAAGGCCAAAGAATGACTTAATGAAAAATAATCATCTGGCCATTTCAACCGCTTACCCAAACTGAACGTAACGCTGTTCACATTAAAGTGAGCATCTAATAAGCTATCTGGTACTGAATAATTGTTCATTCCCAATCCACCGTATCCACCATAGCCGCCATAGCCTCCTCCATATCCACCGCCATAGCCCCCACCGAATCCACCTCCATAGCCTCCGCCATAACCTCCGCCGTAACCGTTGCCATATCCACCCATACCTCCACCGGTTGCTCTGAACTGATAAGGATATGAAACACTTCTATTCAGAGCAATCGAGAATGAATTAGGTTTTTTACCACCTAACCATGGTTCAGTAAAAGTCAATGAATAATTTTGAAAGGCCGCGCCATTCGCTTGGAAACGCACAGAAAGTTTTTGACCATCACCTGCCGGCAAAGGTCGCCAAGCAGATAGATTGGTTAAATTCTTAGCGGAAAAGTTATTAAAAACAACCCCTAAAGTTCCTACAAAACCGATGTATCCACCCCAACCTCCTGATAATTCTATTTGGTCTGAAGGTTTCTCCTCCACATTGTATTCAATATCCACCGTTCCATCCGGACGAGGCATTGGATTAGGCGAAATTTTTTCTGGGTTAAAATAACCGATCGTCGAAAGTTCTCGCACCGTACGAATAATGGCTGATTTATTAAACTTCTGACCTGGCAATGTCCGAATCTCTCGCATCACCACATGATCGGAAGTTTTAGTATTTCCATTCAAAATTACCTTATTGATAGTTGCTTGCTTTCCTTCAGAAATACGGATCGTCAAATCAATCGAATCTCCCTCAATGGCTGTTTCTATGGGCTCAGCATTGTAATACAAATACCCATTGTCCATGTACACAGAGCTTAAATCCTCCCCTGGATTTTGATTCATTTTCTTATCTAATTCTTCCGTATTATAAATGTCACCCTTCTTGATTCCTATTACATCTCTTAACACAGAATCTGGGTAAATATAATTTCCCTCAAAGGAAACACTCCGGTAATAATATTTTTTTCCTTGGGTTAAATTGATCGTCAAGTTAATCGACTCCTCATCAAACCTTGCAATGGAATCCGATTTAATTTGAAAATCTCGATAACCCAATTTATTCATGGCGGCTAACAATTTTTCCTTGTCCTCATCCCACTTTTTAGGCACAAATTTGGAAGGTTTAAAGATCCGCCCAAACCTTCTTTGCTTTGTATTTTTAATTTTTCGCAAAATCAAATTACGGGCATCTGGCTCAATTCCTGTCAGAAATATTTTATTTACTTTTACCTTTTCCCCCTTCACAACGTTAACCATCAACGTAGCATTATTTCCGCGTAATGTGTCCGTCTTAATCACTGATTTGGTCTTTATGTTTAATCGGCCCTTCTCCTGATAAAATTTTCGAATGGCTAACTCCAAGTTCTTACGAAGGGTTTCTGTGATAATCTTTCCCTTATACGTTTTCACTTTCTCATTTAAGCTTTCCTGCTCCCCTTTTCTCACCCCGGTATATTGGATCGCATATAACCTAGGTCGTTCTTTTAAAATAATGCTTAACCAAATTTTAGTCCCTTCCGTTTTGGTGGCATAAATCTCCACTTCCTCCAAAATTCCTTGATCCATAATCTTGCGAATAGCTGAAGCGATCATGTCACCCGGCACCTTAATTTTATCTCCTACCTGCAAACCTGAGATGTTAATCATGGAATTTCCATCGTAAAATTGAGAACCCGAAACCGTGATTTCAGCTATCTCATACTCCGTAGGTGTGGCATAAGAAAAAGTTGGCTCGGCAGCCGTGGGACTGGTCGAAAACAACCTTCCACCTAACACTTGTGCGTGGGAAACCCTCGAAATAGAAAATAAACTCAAAAGGAAGAATACCAGAAATAATCGATATTTCTTCATTGAATGGATCGCTTGTAAATAAACTATATTTTTCATAAATGAGCCTTAGCCCTCGCTTTTAACTTGTTCACTTGTTTTACCAAACCTCCGCTCTCGCATTTGAAAATCAACAATCGCTTGATGCAAATGCAGTTTTCTGAAATCTGGCCAATATAAATCTTCAAAAATATACAACTCCGCGTAGGCCAATTGCCACAGCATAAAATTACTTATCCGATGATCGCCACCCGTGCGAATCATTAAATCAGGATCTGGCATTTCAGCCGTCGATAAATGAGAGGCCAATAAATCAGCGTCAATATCAGACTCTTTCAACTCACCCGTTGCCACCTTTTTGGCTAACGCCTGTGTGGCCTGCACCAAATCCCATTTCCCTGAATACGAAAGGGCTAAAACTAAGGTCAATCCCGTATTTTCAGATGTCTGTTCAATTGCCGCAGCCAACTCCTTCTGAGAATTAGCCGGCATAGAAGCTATATCTCCTATCGCTTTCAAACGTACTTTATTCTTCATCATCGTAGGCAATTCATCATGAATCGTACCTATCAACAAACTCATCAACGCCTTCACTTCCGATTGCGGACGATTCCAATTCTCCGTAGAGAATGCATACAATGTCAAATAATCGACTCCTAATTCTCCACAACCCTCGATCGTTTCCCGAACCGCAGAAATCGCATTGCGATGTCCGAAAATCCGATCTTTAAATCCTTGCTGCTTGGCCCAACGACCATTCCCATCCATTATGACAGCAATATGTGCTGGCAAATTGTTTAGGTCAATGGCATCTTTTATATTTTGGTCCACAGTAAATGGTAATTCAAGCTATCAAATAAGAGGCAAAGGTAGCTAATTCGTAACCTTATTCAAAGTAATTATTCGCTTATTCCTTAGGGCAAAAGATAGAAATAATCGAATAGGTAAACATCAAAGAAGAGTTTAAAAACTGGTCGCCCTGTGAAAAAGAAAATTTATCCGTTGAGCCTAGGTAAGAAGGCATTCCGTCGATAACATCCGTTAAAACCTTACTCGTCCCAAACTCAAATTGCACTCCCCAAGCTGGATTAATTTGATACTTCACTCCTATCCCATAAGGAATAGAAAAAGTGAAAAAAGTCATCGGATTAGGAATCGAGCCTGTTGGGCTAACAAACATCCCAGAAAAACCTCCATATAAATAAGGCGTCCAATTTTTGATCTTCCGATTACTTTGATAATCCAAAAAATTATATTCCGTTATTAACGATAGGTCAATCAAAGGACTAGAAAAAGTCTTTGTCGAGTAGCCAATTACAGGTAATGGGTTTAGGCTTCCGTCTCCTTGCAAGGATGAAAAATTGAATTTGGCCCGATACGCAAAAGCATTTTTTTCCTGATAACGTACTTGGAAATTAACTGAAGGGGACATTTTTTTCAATTGGGCCGCATTGGGAGCCAAGTGCCAATCCAATAAATCTCCCTTATATAATACAGCGCCAGGACCCGCCGCAAATTGCCAACGCTGTCCTAAAACAAGAACAGAAATAAAAACCAATAAACTTGTTAGAAGTATTTTAGGCACAGGAATCGTTCATTAATTCGGCAAAGGCGGACAATCAATCTTATTCTTAATGTGGTATATCAATCGAATTTGAGTAGTAAAATACTGATCCGGTCCCGTGGAATAAATAGGTGCAGTAGTGGTGGTAGACAATGGAATTCTGTTAACCAAAGTATTCGCTGCAAAAGGCTCGCCGGTACGGTTAAAATAAATACTCGGTGAGGTCAACACATTCGGTCGGTCATCCGACACATCATCCAAATAATCCGATAAAGAAACACGGTAACCAAAATCAAATCCCAAATCCATTTGAGCCCCTATTTTATATCGAAAACCAAACCCAAAGGGAATGGAAATATTAACCAACGAATACATAGCCCCTTCAATATCTTCCGGCTGTAAGTCTTGCCAAGCTTGTAAACTTGGTGTCCCAGGAACTAAACTTGGATCCCTTCTCGCCACAGGATTATGCGTAAATCCAGCCACACCTACATATAAATAGGGCGACAATAAAGGTCGCTTAGACAAATTCTCTGCATTGCCCATCGGCTCGTAAACAGCACTTACGGAAAGCTCCTTAAGATCATTTCTAAAATGCAGATTTCGCAAATAATTACCTTCAAAAACACCCGTAGAAGAAAAATAATTGTCATCTCCAGCGATTCTAATATAACTTACTTGAATATTTCCACTGAAATGTCTACTTAAATGGCGGGTATACTGAAGACCTGCATTCCAACGCATCGTTTGGGATGCTACGGAGAATAACCCACCCGCAGGCACTAAATCACCTATATAATTAGACGATCCAGCTCCAAAACTAACCGAAGAATGTGGCTTAAATGGCATTCCCTCGTAACGTTCTTTGGCTTTTTGGCCTAAAAACCAAAACTGTGCCTCCGCAGAATACGCGGCTAAAATAATAAGTGCAAATGATAAGTAGACTGATCGAATCATGTAATTCCTACATTTAATATTATACCATCAAACGACAACCATTTAAAAATGTTGTACACGTTCAACCACGAAGATACAAATTATTGTTTGATCATACGCCTACTTTGGCGTTGTCCATTTGACCCAGACAAACTAATGATGTAAAAACCTGAACTGATTCGGGCTAGATCCGCCGTAATTTGGTAGGATCCCACCTCTCGATTGCCCTGATAAATCTCTTGAATCTCCTGACCTTGAAGATCATAAACCGCTAATTTAATTTGCATCTTTTCAAATACTGAATATTGAATTAAAGCAAAATCAATAACCGGATTAGGTACTGAGGTGACAAGTTCCAACGAAGTAAATTCTGGCAATTGGTCTGGAGAATTCTGATAAATAGGCAGACGCTCAAAAGCCTGATTAAAAATTTGCTGCGTCTTCACCGCATCTACGCCCAAATGATCCCGTATGATGGTCGAATAAACTTGGCGATAATCATAATTAAATTTCAACTCCCCGTTCGCTTCTAAAATTTTTAAATTAGGATTTGCTCCTATCAATCCACCTCGCACAGTTTTTCCAATGACAAACATAGGCGCGGCTGTTCCATGATCCGTTCCCTGGGTCCCATTCTGTTTCACAGTTCGCCCAAATTCAGAAAACGTAACCACTGATACGGAATCAGCTAAATTCATATTTTCCAAATCAGCTTGAAAAGCTGTAACTGCCTCTGAAATCGTTTTCCATAGGTTGGCATGTTGCGTCAACTGGTTAGCGTGGGTGTCAAAACCACCAATCGTAGTTAAGAAAATAGGCGTTTCAATACCCCCTGAAATCAATTTAGACACGATTTGCAATTGGCGCGACAAGTTACTCGAAGGATAAGTCATATTTATCTTTCCCTTCGCAGCACATTCTTGAATAACTTTCGAATATTGAATAGAAGAACTAGCTATTTGCTTCAAAAAACCTAATTCTTCCCCAGCTAATGTAGCAGGAGGCATATCTGAATCTGCCGTACTTCCGTTGACCAACTGGTAAAATAAATTGGGATCCTCAAAAACCGTTCCAAAGCGACCTATATCGGACTGAAACAAAAGAGATTCCACGGAGCCCAATTGGATGGCCATCGGATGTTTAGGCAAATTCATTGGGTATTGCGGATATTTAATACTCAAATACCTTCCGGCCCAACCATCATCCCATACCGTTTTGGCATCTGATCCTGTATTCCAAATATCCGTAGCTCGAAAATGAGAACGATCCGGATTGGCATAACCTATACTTTGAAGCACACTTACCTTCCCTTGGTCATACATTTTTTTAATCCCAAGCATCGCGGGATTTAAATACATGCCATTTTTAAGAGGAATAGCCGCATCTTTTTTAATTCCAATATCAGGTCTTTTGATAAAATATTGATCATCTTCAGCCGGAATGACAGTATTCAATCCGTCATTTCCCCCGCTTAACTGAATGATTACTAAGGCTTTACCAGGTTGTGCTCCAGCAACCATGGAAGCCATGGAGGCGGGAACTTGTGCATATGCTTTTCCAGTCACCGAGCCCATACCCCAAGCAGCCCCGCCACTGAGCAAGGCCATTTGATGTAAAAATTGCTTTCTAGATACGTTCTTTTTCATGTTAGCAAAGTTGGTATTCAGGTAATCGCATCAGCGCTTTTAAAAATTTATTTACCCGCGCGTCCGAGTTGGCCGTATAGGTATTCCAGTTGGCGGCAATCGTACCGTCCAACAATGTATCCAATAAAAACTTGCGGCGTGTATCTGACAATGGAAATCGCAAAGCTAAACCGATGATCTCATTCACAAATTCACTTGCCTTTTCAGAGGTGGAGAATGATCTGGCAAAGGGTATAGGATCCAATTTTGAAGTAACCGCAACTCCATTAAAGCGTTTACCGGACAATAAAGAATCGGTGAATCCACCGCGATAAGAATAGGTGGTGGAACTGATCCACTCCCGCTGACCGGGCCATCCTGCCACATCAGGCGGTTGGAACAATTGCATTTGCAAAGTCCTGGCCAACTCATAAAAATTATTCAAATCGGGAGTTTTAACTTGTAATAATTTGGCGCTTCCAACTAATAATTCCGTTGGGCTTTTAATTTTACTTCCAATGATTTCTGTTTTATAAAACTCATCTGAAGTGAATAAAAATTTCAACACTGGCTTCATCTCAAAATTATTCGCTTTAAAGACCGTCGCCATTTTAGTGATGAATACTTCATCCGGTTTATAGTACACAAATTCTTGGTACAACTTACGACAAATAAATTGAGCCGTTGCTTTTTGATCAAAAATATGATCTACTAATGTATTGATATCGAATTTCGCTGTTTTACCAAGCACGGTGACGTTGGCCTCCGTATACCAGCGAGATGCTACAAAATTTGCGTTTAAACCAGAAACTTGGTAACCAGAAAGCACTTTAGCCGCTTGTTTAACATCAGTCTCCGAATAATTTCCGATGCCCATGGTAAATAATTCCATGAGTTCGCGGGCATAATTTTCATTGGGGTTCACTCCTCGACTGTTATTTCCATCTAGGTAAATTAGCATCGCAGGATCCTTGCTAACGTCCTTGACTAATTGTTTGAAATTCCCAAAGGCATACTTGCGAAACAATTGATTTTGGGCATACATATTTTGAGGGTAACTCACCTTGGCGCGCTCATTCGCAAAATGATTATGAAAGAATAAAACCATTTTTTCACGCATGCTTAAACTCTCATTGACCATGCGAGTATACCACCAAGCAGTCATTTCATTGTACCATCTACCAGTACTTCCGTCAGTATTTTGAATATTATTCGGCACCGTATTTACCCAAGCATTGGGGGCTGCAGGCAAAGCCGCGTCCTTCAATAAGGCCTTATCTATAAAATCTGCGAATGTACCATAACCTAGAGCCATAGTTAAATCACTTTTGGAAAAACCAAACAATGACCTAGCTAATAAATGACTCATGTTGGACGAGTTCCAAATAGGCATATATTTAATTTTAGGGAGGAAATAGCTCTTAAAATACTTAAATCCTTTTTATGTAGAGTATTAAATTATGTTATAACGGGACAATCTTAAATAATTATTACCGAATAATCAATAAACTTATCAAAAAAAATTAAAAATTAATATTAATTTAATCATAGAATTTCAAAACTCAATCCTCTAAAAATTCGATTTTAAGCGTGGTATCAGGTTTGGTAAATCGAGTCACTCGAACATCTAAACTTCCCGAGGATTTGAATAATCGTTGGGGTACCGCCACTTGATCAAAAAAATTCGGTTTTACTCGAAAAAAATCAAACTTTTTTCTAGCCCCATTTTTCTCACGGACAATTAAGATATAATGAATTTCACTAGGGTCAGAGGCGTCCGTATATTTTTTCCTTAAAGCTCCGTCGATGGAGATATCCGAAATTTCATTTTTTGAATCATACATTTTTTCGGCCCATAGGTCGGGCAAGAAAATCTGAGCCAATAAACCCAAGCAGCCTACCACAAAAATGATCGTACTAAAGTTCTTCACTCCCCAGTCAGTGGAAGGGCCTTGATTACTACTACCACCCATGCCTCCAAACAAGGGCATTTTAAGTTTTTTTCGGGGTGGGCGGCGAGGTGGAACGGGATATTCAGACATATATTTTAATATTTCACTACAAAACAAAACAATTTAAAAAAGATTACGGCATTTTTTTTGGATTAATTCGTTCAACATAGCAAGGATAAAAATTCAAATTGGTAAATTGCGTTTTAATTTTTCACCACCCGATGAAAAGGGCAGAATAAATACAATGTTTTCCATACTAAGCAAAACCGTTTACAAAATATTTGGCACTAAATCGGATCGTGACATCAAGCTTATCTTACCGCTTGTCGATCAAATTAAAAGTGCATTTGCCCAATTAGCCTCCATTTCTGATGATGCTTTGCGGGCTAAGTCGGCCGAATTTAAAGAGCGAATTCAAACATTTTTAGCGGATATCGACGCCGAAATAAAAACATTACACGAGCAGGGTCAGGCCACGGAGGACATCGACGAAAAAGAAAAATTCTTTGTTGCCATCGATAAATTAACCGAAGACCGCAATCAACAATTAGAAATTATCCTACTTGAAATACTACCAGAGGCCTTTGCAGTCGTTAAAGAAACAGCTAGGCGATTTACTGAAAACAAGCAATTAGTCGTTACTGCGACCATGGATGACAAGGTCATTGCGGCGAAAAAATCCAATGTTAAAATTGAAGGCGATAAAGCGATTTGGTTAAACCAATGGAATGCCGCTGGCAATGAAATCACCTGGGATATGGTGCATTATGATGTGCAGTTGATCGGTGGAATTGTCTTACATCAAGGAAAAATTTCCGAGATGGGTACGGGGGAAGGAAAGACTTTGGTATCCACGCTTCCTACTTATTTAAATGCGTTGGCGGGCCGTGGAGTACATATTGTGACGGTAAATGATTATTTGGCCAAACGTGACTCCGAGTGGAATGCGCCTTTGTTCGAGTTTCATGGCTTGAAAGTGGATTGCATCGACAAACATGAACCCAATACCGAAGCGCGTCGTGCGGCATACATGGCTGATATTACCTATGGTACCAACAATGAATTTGGTTTTGATTATTTGAGAGATAATATGGCGCGCAGTCTTGAGGACCAAGTCCAAAGACCGCATCATTTTGCCATGGTGGATGAGGTGGATTCCGTGTTGATCGATGATGCAAGAACTCCATTAATTATATCAGGCCCTATTCCAAGAGGGGATGAGCAGGAATTTGAGGCATTCCAACCGCGTATTCATAAGTTGGTGGAAGCCCAAAAACAAATCGTTCAAAACTTCTTAGTCGAAGCGAAAAAACTCGTAGCCGCAGGAGATAAAAAAGAAGGAGGACTTTCCTTATTTAGGGCCTTTAGGGGATTGCCTAAGTCAAAACCTTTGATCAAATTTCTTTCTGAAAGCGGCAACAAGCAATTGTTGAACGACACGGAAGGAATTTATTTAGCAGAGAACCAAAAATTAATGCCTCAGGCAGACGAGCCTTTGTTATTTACGATTGAGGAGAAAAACAATCAGGTGGAGTTGACCGAAAAAGGTCTAGAATTTATGAGTGGTAACACCGAAGATCCTAGCTTTTTTGTGCTTCCTGACTTATCGATCGACTTAAACAAAATTGAAAAAAATACTTCGCTGAATGACGCTGAGCGTTTAATGCAGAAGGAACAGTTGATTCGTGACTACAACGAAAAGGCGTCCCGGATTCATACGGTAAACCAATTGCTCAAGGCATACACGTTGTTTGAAAAAGACACGGAATATATTTTGGTGGAGGGCAAGGTGAAGATTGTGGATGAGCAAACGGGTCGTGTGATGGAAGGCCGACGCTATTCAGATGGTTTGCATCAGGCGATTGAGGCGAAGGAGGGTGTTAATGTGGAAGATGCGTCACAAACCTATGCGACGATTACGCTTCAAAATTATTTCCGTATGTACCACAAATTAGGGGGTATGACGGGTACGGCAGAAACAGAAGCTGGGGAATTTTGGACAATATATAAATTGGATGTAGTTTCGATACCGACCAATAAACCCATCCAGCGAGATGATCATGAAGATAAAGTATATCGCACGGTGCGTGAGAAATACAATGCGGTGGCGGAAGAAATACAGGAATTAGTCAACCAAGGAAGGCCTGTTTTAGTGGGTACAACTTCGGTGGAAAATTCAGAATTATTAAGCCGATTATTGAATATTCGTAAGATTCAACATAATGTATTGAATGCCAAACAACATGCTCGGGAAGCTGAGATTGTGGCTGAGGCGGGACAGTCTGGAAAAGTAACCATTGCCACCAACATGGCAGGTCGTGGAACCGACATCAAATTAAGTCCGGCGTCGAAAGAATCAGGTGGTTTGGCGATTATAGGAACTGAGCGACATGAATCTAGACGTGTCGATAGGCAGTTGAGAGGTCGCGCAGGCCGACAAGGCGACGTGGGATCTTCTCAGTTTTTTGTTTCCTTAGAAGATAATTTAATGCGTTTATTTGGTTCGGATCGTATTGCGAAAGTAATGGACCGACTAGGCATGGATGAAGGGGAAGTGATTCAGCATTCGATGATTACTTCGTCGATTGAGCGAGCACAGAAGAAAGTAGAAGAAAATAACTTTGGAATAAGAAAGCGTTTATTGGAATACGATGACGTGATGAATTACCAAAGAAATGCGATTTATAAGCGTCGACAAAATGCACTTTTGGGCGAGCGTTTATCGTTGGATATCATTAATATTTTGTTTGATGTGTGTCAAGACATCTCAACTACCTACACCAACTACACTGAGTTAGAGTTAAAGGTCATTGAGTTATTGGGCATGGAGCCGCCGTTTGGCGAGGAGGAGTTCAATAAAATGTCACCGGACGCGAAGACAGAAAAATTGTTTTTAGCGGCCGAGCAGCATTATAAGTCGAAAAATGAAGCCATTGGCAAGCAGGTAATTGAGGTCGCTCGCGAGGCACAGCGCCAGGGTTATTCGGGAATCCAAGTACCTATTTCCAATGGGGCGATGGTCACCGGTGTGGTGGTAGATGCACAAAAAACAATCGATTCAAACGGCAAGGAAGTGCTGACGGAGATGGAGAAATTCATTACCTTATCCTTGATTGACCAGGAGTGGAAGGAACATTTACGTGAGATGGACGACTTAAAGCAGTCGGTGCAAAATGCGGTATTTGAGCAAAAAGATCCATTATTGATTTATAAGTTTGAGGCGGTAAATTTATTTCAGCGATTTGTGGCGAGGGTGAATATGGACACGATTAGTTTTGTGATCAAAGCGGAAATCCCAGAGGTACAGTCGACGAATCAATCTCAAAAACCAAGCAAGGAAAAGGCACCAAAACTCCAATTAAGCAAAGATGAAGCTATTTCCTCTTTAGTTGGTGGTTTAGCTTCTGGCTCGGAAGTTGGCTCGGACATGGATTACCATGATCCATCTCAACGTTCGGTTGAGCGAGTAGCTCCTCGTCAGGCGATTAAGATTGCGGATCGTAATCAGCGCGTGACGGTACAATACATGGATGGTAGCACCAAAGAAAATGTGAAGTACAAAGTGGTGGAACAAGATGTGGAAAGTGGTAAGGCGGTGGTGATTGCCTAAGCAATTTACCAGATGACGATGTCATCCGCATGAGCTACTTCAATGCTTGAAATTGCTTGTTGGAGTTCAGATTTCGAGCACCTAGCACGGGCAATAGCCACCGGGTTGCGAGAGATATCCAATAATTCAATCACTTCTCCTTTGTCGAAATCGCCTAGATATTCGATTACCCCGACGGAAAGTAAACTTTTTCGTTGGCCTATCGCCTTCACAGCCCCTTTATCCAAAACGGCTTTCCCAGCAATTAAACTTCCGGTGGCCAACCATTTTTGGCGCGCGGTCAAACTTGCTTCCTGAGCCTCAAAAACGGTTCCGATCTTTTCTTCCAAAGCATCGATAATTCCGCGGCCTTGTTCTAATCCGAAAATCACTACCTTAATGCCTAACCTAGAAGCTAGTCGGGTAAAGGTTAATTTGGAAATCATCCCACCCAAACCAGTGCTTGAGGTATCGCTACTGACCACCGATAAAATATCGGAGTCAATTTTATGTACATGGCGAATGATCTCGCCATTTGCGTCCAATAAACCACCCACTGAGGTACTGATTAATAATTTTTCGGCTCCAAATCCGGTGGCTATTAAAGTCGCCAACTCATCATTATCGGAGAATTTCAATTCCACATTACTCACCACGTCGTTTTCATTGGCAATCGGGATCACCCCATTTTTCCAAAGTTCCTGATAGGTTTCTTTCAACTGTAAAAACTGCTCTCTTTGAGAAAAATGATGCCTTTCGCAGAGCGATTGCGCAATGGCTATCCCATATTTTTGAAAATAATGGTTGTATTTAGCGATCAAAAGTGGATTACCGACAGCCGCAGCTGCTTTACGTTCAGACAAAGTTCCTTTGTAGTTTTTGATCACGGATTTTCCTGCGGCCACCGCACCAGAAGACACTAATACAATGTGATAATTAGGTTGCAAAGTGGCTACTTGGGCTGCGATTTTTTCCAACGTCTGCTCATTCACCTCCCCATTTGCATGAGTGATGGATGAAGAACCAAACTTGATGACTAAAATCGACTTTGACATATACTGACTGTAAAAAGTTCAAAGGTAGCTCAAAAGCGCGAAAAATTGAATTTTATTTCTTTCGATAAATCGCAATGATGGCCGCACCATAGCGCTGACCCATCAGGTTTTTAGCCCAAAAACGAGTAAGCGTGTGAAAAATGGAACCAAAAAAGGATCCAAAAATACCCGCCAATTGCAATTTGTAAATACGGCTTTTCTCGGAGATGGTCGCTTCCGATTTCAATATGTCAACCACTTCTAAATTGTATAATTGGCCTATTTTCCTCAACGAAATCTCATCCCACAACATCACATGATGTGGAGGCAAATTCAAAGTATGGTAGGGATCTAATGAAAATAATAAGGAAAGGTTATTGGGCACCGAAATCATTAAAAGCCCATCTTTTTCGAGCAATTGGATAGATTTCAATAGGGTCGCATCCACATTTGGTAAATGCTCAAAAATCTGAAAGGAACAAATGATATCGTAAGTTTTATCCTCATCCAAGGCTTCGATGGGCGAATTAATCACCTGATGGCCTTTTTGTTGGCATGTCTTTGCGGCATCACTAGAGATTTCTAATCCCGTGATATCCTTTATTTGAAGTTTTTTTAATTTATCCAAAAAATATCCGTTGCCCGAACCGATTTCCAAAACCTTGGATGTCTTCTTAAAATAAGGAAGCACCGCGTTGAACTCCCATTTATCTTCTGAATAATAGGATGTGTATTTTTGGGCCAACTGGCAATAAAAAGCATCCTTGCCCGCAATGGTTTCGTAGTGGGCATAAAAGCGAAGTAGGCTAGACTTGCATTGGTAAATTCCGATTTGCGGAAAATTTCCTAGTTCTGGAATGACATCGATGCCAAAATCACGTCGATATAAATCAATGATCTTATTGGTGTCCAAGTCTTTAATATGAACAACTTCTTCCGAATGTGTAATGGGTGATAAAATCATATCGTATTAATCATTTCGAATTTACAGTTTTTTTTCAACGCTTTAGCCAATCGGCGCAGGTAAATAGCTCTAGAAATTTCGATCGCTCCATACCTCAGTACATTATCGTTGATAAATTGGGTGTCCAACAATTCAAATTTTTGGGTTCTCAGAATTTGAATTAAATAATGAAAAGCTACTTTGGAGGAATTGGGGAATTTGGAAAACATGGATTCCCCACAAAAAACTGCCCCAATGCTGACGCCATAAAGTCCGCCAACGAGCTCACCATCCAAATAAGCCTCCACGGAGTGCGCAAAACCCAAGCGGTGTAATTCGGTATAGGCAAAAATCATCTCCTCTGAAATCCAAACCCCATCTTCCACTGATCGGGGCATCGAACAAGCCCGCATGACCGCCTCAAAATTAGCATTGACACGAATTTCAAAAAGGCCCTTATTTAAGATGGGACGCAATGATTTCGCTGGCTTGTAGGTTTCGATGGGGATGATGGCACGTGGGTCTGGGTTAAACCACTGAAGCCCATTTTGCTCATCGGCCATTGGAAAATATCCCTGTGCATAGGCATAAATCAAAGACTCTGCACAAAGGGGATTCTCGTTTTCCATGAAATAATTAAAGGAATATTGGGATTTAAGCTAGGATTTATTGAAATTTGGCCTCTAAATTGAGACAAACTTAATGGTTAAACACCAAAGTTTACAAAAGAGAATGAAAATAAAATACGTAAAATCTTTTTTAATATCTCCCCTCCGACGAAGGCGACGATTTATTTTTAGGGTCTGATTTGCCTTAGAAATACGTTAATTATTGTTTCATTTTTTTCTTCGTCTATTCATGAATTCTTATACCGTTCAAGTTGCCAGTCAAGAGCACTTTGTTTTGGCCGAGTCAATCTGCCACGAAATGGCTGAGTCTGCCAAAGCCAGGGGCACCGGCATAGCCAAACGTACCCCAGAATATTTACGCGAAAAAATGTCCGAAGGTAAAGCGATTATCGCCACCGATGATGTAGATGGGAGTTTTGTAGGCTTTTGCTACATTGAAACTTGGCAGCATGGTAATTTTGTGGCCAATTCAGGATTAATTGTAAACCCAAGCTATAGGCAATATGGGGTGGCTAAGGCTGTGAAGGCTAAAGCATTTGAATTATCGAGAGAGCGTTACCCAGAGGCCAAAATTATCGGAATTACAACCTCGTTGGCCGTAATGAAAATCAATTCCGATTTAGGCTATGAGCCTACAACATTTTCGGAGCTTCCTGTGGATGATAATTTTTGGAAAGGATGTCAATCCTGCGTGAATTATGATATTTTAACTCGGACCGAACGTAAAATTTGCTTGTGCACAGGGATGATTTTTGACCCCAATGAAGTTAAAAAAACGGATGAGGAAAAAGATGAGAAATGGATATTTCTGAAAAATATGGCCGACTTTAGCCAATTGAAAAAGTTTA
>JBIKRO010000008.1:0-56670 GCA_044349095.1 Aquirufa sp.
GTTCCAAGATTTTCGTTTGACGAATTCAGCAAATTGGCTGAGGCCAAAGGGAAAGTCAATGAAAAATACTTAAGGTATAATCTTCATGAAGGTTTTGAAGAAAAAGAAGGCAAAAAAATATACCTATGGGATAAAAATCTCATCTTTTTTCCAAGAAGAATTAATGGGAAGCTTCATTTTATGCACCGAATTAGACCCGATATTCAATTAGTAGCGATTGAAAATTTGAATGATTTAACGGTGGAATTTTGGCAACATTATTTTCTTCATTTAGAAAAACACATTTTATTAAGTCCAAAATTTCCCCACGAAGTCAGTTACATCGGCGGAGGATGTCCGCCCATAGAAACGAAGAAAGGTTGGCTCATCATTTACCACGGCGTTCATGACACGGTTGAAGGATATGTGTACTCGGCCTGCGTCGCCTTAATGGACTTAGAAAACCCACTAAAAGAAATTTCAAGATTGCCCTATCCCCTATTCAAGCCAGACATCCACTGGGAAAAAGAGGGATATGTAAACAATGTTTGCTTTCCATCAGGCGCCTTAGTGATTGATGACACCCTATACGTATACTATGGAGCGGCAGATGAGCATATCGCTTGCGCCTCTCTTTCCCTTTCGAAATTATTAAATGATTTAACCAAAAAATATAAAAAAAATGAAAAATTACGTTCCAGTAAACACATTTAATTTTCTACCTGTTGGCAAGATCATTCCTAGGCATTTTTATCAATTTGACCAACCGAAAATTGCGCCAAAAATTGCATTCATCACGTCTTATCCACCCAGAGAATGTGGGATAGCGACCTATTCAAAGGACTTAATTGATTCTTTGAAAAAGAAATTTGGCGAATCTTTTAAACCCGTTATTTGTGCGCTAGAAACAGATTCCCAACAACCTATAAATACGGAAGAGGTTTCTTTTATCTTAAATACAGACCATGAATTTTCTTTTAAAAATCTGGTAGCGGAATTAAACCAAAATCAAAAAATCGAATTGATCGTGGTGCAGCATGAATTCGGTTTTTTTGAAAAGAACAAAGATTCTTTTTTGAGTTTGTTGGCAAAATTAAACAAACCCATTTGTACGGTTTTTCATACGGTATTACCCAAACCGTCTGAGGAGTTACGTGAACATGTCCGAGCTATTTGCGAGGCTTCAGAAAGTATGATTGTCATGACTAAATCTGCTCAGGATATCCTAGTTAAATACTACGGAATTTTTGAAGGAAAAATCAATTTCATTGCACATGGCACACATTTAGTGCCACATACCAATAAAAATGAATTGAAAACAAAATATAAAATTCCGGGTAGAAAAATATTAGCCACGTTCGGATTACTAAGTTCTGGTAAAAGCATTGAAACTACCTTAGATGCACTTCCAAAAGCCATTGCAAACCATCCTGATTTGCTTTTTCTAATCATTGGGAAAACACATCCGTCGATTCTTAAACAGGAAGGTGAAAAATACCGTGATTTTTTAAAGCAAAAAATTAAGGCTCTTGGTTTAGAGAATCATGTTAAATTCATCAACGATTTTCTACCTACCCCTACCCTTTTAGAATATTTGCAGTTGACGGATATCTATCTTTTTACGTCAAATGATCCAAATCAAGCAGTAAGTGGTACTTTTTCTTATGCAGTGGCATCTGGCTGTCCGGTCATTTCCACCCCAATCCCACACGCGATTGAAGTATTAGGCAAGGAAGTGGGAATTATCGTAGAATTCAATAATCCGAACCAATTAGCTGAAAAAATAAATTTATTGTTGACAAATGACCAAATGAGAAATGAAATGGCCATTCAAGCCCAGCATCAAATGGCACCTACTGCATGGGAAAATTCAGCAATCAAACACATGAATTTATTTTACAAGATTTCAAGGAGCCAAATACCATTCGAATATGCCATTCCTGAAATCAACTTGGCTCATATGAACAAGATGACCACCGAAATAGGCATGGTCCAGTTTGCCATTGTAAACCAACCTGATTTAAGTTCCGGTTATACCATTGATGACAATGCCAGGGCTTTAATTGCGCTATGTGAACTGTACGAAAACACTGGAGATCACGAGCATTTAACTTTAATTCAGACCTATTTAGATTTCATAGCGTATTGCCAACAACCTAATGGGTCATTTTTAAATTATGTCGATGAACATAAAAATTTCACGATTCAAAATGATGAAACCAATTTAGATGACTCCAATGGCCGAACTATTTGGGCTTTAGGAGTTGTCTTGTCAAAAAAAGGAATTCTGCCAATCCATTTTATTCATCAAGCAGATGAAATCTTGCAAAATGCCTTGCCCTTATTAACATCCATTTATTCAACTAGAAGCATGGCTTTTATCATTAAAGGTCTTCATTATGCGCACGAAAACCGATCGGATAAAAAAATGGTTGACGTTATTCAAATATTAGCGGACCGACTAGTCGCCATGTTTGAATTCGAGAATAATGAATCTTGGCTATGGTATGAAAGCTACTTAAGCTATGCAAATAGCATTATCCCAGAAGCGTTATTGTTGGCCTACTTGACAACGGAAGAGCCTATTTACAGGGAAATAGCCCAACGATCTTTCAATTTTTTATTGGCCAAAACCTTTGACAAAAACCACATCCAAGTGATTTCAAATAAATATTGGCTAGAGGAAGGGCAAAATTATACCGCACAGAGTAGCCATAAAATTTTCACAGGAGGCGAACAGGCCATTGACGTCAGTTATACGATTATGGCCCTACATAGTTTTTATACAGAATTTGGTGATCAAGATTATTTAGATAAAATGAAAAGCTCGTTCAATTGGTTTTTGGGTGATAATTCCATAAACCAAATTATCTACAATCCATGTACAGGGGGATGTTTTGACGGGCTAGAAGAAAAATGTGTAAACCTGAATCAAGGAGCTGAATCAACCATCAGTTATTTATTGGCCAGGCTGGTAATCCAAAAAGATATTTCTATTGAGGTTGAAATGAAAGATTTAGTCAGCCAGTAATTGAATTAAAATTGACTGATATTGTAGCTTTTTCACTCATTTGCTTTGGCCAAATAAGTGGAAAAGCTATTTTATTTATATATTTAGGGGTTAATCGAAATCTATGAAAACAAATACGTCAACTTTAGAGACCTCTCCTATTACTCAACGCCTTCAATCCTTAGATGCACTTCGCGGGTTTGATATGCTTTGGATTATGGGCGCAGAAGAAATTTTTAAATTCTTGTATAAAGCGACTGGATCACCATTCTGGGGCTTCATCTCGAACCAATTAGAACATCCTGAGTGGAACGGATTTACATTTAATGACCTGATCTTTCCATTATTTCTTTTTATGGCAGGGGTAGCCACTCCCTATTCGTTAGGCAAAGAGTTGGAAAAAGGAAAATCCAGGGAGCAACTCCTTCAAAAAGTAATCAAAAGAGGGTTAATTCTCGTTATTTTAGGCATCATATACAACAATGGGCTAGAGTTTAAACCCTTAGAAGAAATTCGTTTTGGAAGTGTGCTAGGACGTATCGGTCTAGGCTATATGTTTGCCAACATCATCTTTTTATACACCCAAAAACAATTGACTCAATTCATTTGGTTTGTAGGTATAATCATCTTTTATTATTTAGCACTTAAGTTTAATGCCGCGCCGGGTTTTATGGCGGGTGACTTAACAGAAGCGGGCAATTTCGCTTCTTATTTAGATCGCACTTGGATGCCCGGAAAATTACATAGAGGGATTCATGATCCAGAAGGTCTTTTTTCGACAATACCGGCTATCTCAACTGGACTACTGGGAATCCTAACAGGCAATTTTCTTAAAAATGACCCTAGCGATGGAACCAACAAAACTAAAAAAATGGCTATCCTTGGAGCGATATTTGTTGTGATTGCATTGATTTGGAATATCGATTTCCCGATTAATAAAAACCTTTGGTCAAGTTCATTTGTGATGCTCGTGGGAGGAATAAGCTTAATTCTGCTCTCCATCTTTTATTACATCATCGATGTTAAGGGATATCAAAAATGGGCCTTTTTCTTTCGTATCATTGGAATGAACTCCATATTAATTTATTTGTCGGGAATGATCATCGACTGGGAATATGCCACAGACGGAATGTTTCATTGGTTAGGACAATTGATCGGCGATCCATTTAATGCCGTCGCCTTAGCCATTTGCTATACCGGTATCAAATGGACATTCCTGTATGTTTTATACAAGAAAAACATTTTCTTAAGGGTTTAAATAAAAAGACCGAAGAAACAATCTTCGGTCTTTTTATTACTATTCCAATGGGTTTTATTCCGATGGAAATCTATAGGTAATCACTTACTCTTGATTTTTCAAGTTCACCAAATAGCCAAAGATGGCTGCCGTAAAAAACATAATCAAACTATAAATTAAAGCAGGAATACTCATGGTACTATTTCCTATGACACTTAAGGCGATAAAAATCGCTAAAGTTCCATTGTGAATGCCTATTTCCATTCCGATGGCAATGGCCTGACTTTTGGCCAAATTAAATAAACGCGGAACGTAATACCCGATAGCCATGCTAAGAACGTTTAACAATAATGTAGGAAAACCGACCATCTGAAAGTCTTGGACAATGTGTGCCTTTTCTTTAATAATGGTCAATACTATGACTAGCACTAAAAAAGAAGCAGAAGCTATTTTAACTGGCTTGCTTAATTTTTCGGCAAAGGAACTAGCATATGAGCGGATCAACATACCGATCGAAACAGGCCCAAGAACAACCACACAAACCTCCACTACTTTTTTAAACTGCAAAGGAATTGCTTGGTCCGATTGCATGAAACTGGCCATTGCAAAATTAACAATGAAGGTGATTGAAAACACTGAAATAAGGCTATTGATCGCTGTCAATGTAACATTTAGAGCCACATCCCCTTTAGCAATATGGGAATACAGATTGGCCGTTGGCCCCCCAGGCGAAGCCGAAAGCAGCATTAAACCCACCGCTAATTCAGGGGAAAGTCCAAAACCGGATGCGATAAAATAACAAATGACAGGCAAAAGAATCATTTGGCATAAAAGACCAATCAATACCGCTTTGGGGAAAACGAGAACTCGTTTAAAATCATCTATTCTGAGGGATAGGCCCAAGCCCATCATGATGACGGCGAGTGCGAGTGGCAATAAAACCACAGATAAAAAACTTGCTTGCATGGTTAATTAAGGTTTAGTTTAGACTAAATTAATGTTTTTTATAAATAATTATAGCTTTTTTACTCATATTTTATTTGATTTACTGAATATATAACATACCTGAAGCATGGAAAAAATATCAAAAAATTGGATGACTGGGTCCATTTTGACCATAATATATCTACTCTTATTTGTTTATTTTAATGCCCCATTACCTGCCAAAGAATGGATCATAACACTCCCCGCTTTCATGATCATCTACTTTTCAATTTTCAATATGGGGAAACCTGAGATTGTCGATGAGGTGAATAATTCAAATATACTTGCAGGAAACCGAGTACTTTTATTTCCTTTTATTATTCTTACCATCATTTACTATTACTTGTTTGCTCATGGTGAGACCCCCTTTTCCGGAACGGCAGCATTGCTTCCCTTTCTATTTGCATGCCCAGTTTTATATTATAGAGCCTTCCCAAAAACAGATATTGGGCGAATCGATTATATCGTTTTACTCGTTTTTTTAGTCCCATTAACCTTAATTGATTTAGACGGTGATACAACATTACCTGTGAAAGGAAATGGTTTTGGGGCCATATTTAAAATCTCGTGGGTATTAATGATGGTTTATGTTTTTGGCCAAATCAGAAAGGTCAAGGATATCGGATTTTATCCCATATTCAAATTGAAATTTTTAGGCGTGGCGGTACTGTCATGGCTTTCCTTTTTATCCTTTGTGATGGTGATTGCATTCTTTTTAGGTTTTGTCAATCCGGATCCATTCCTTGAAATTAGGCAAGATGGATTCATGAAATCCTTACAAGAATTATTACGCATATTTATTGGAACCGCTTTATTAGAGGAAGTCTTTTTCAGGGGCTTATTGCAAAATATGTTGGCCAAACAAATTAAACAGTCAGGCCAATGGAAAAAATATTGGCGCAACGGTTTTATTATTTTAGTGATTTTATCGGCTTGGGCGGGCTATGCGCTTGAGTTAAATTTGATTTGGTTCCCTGTGGCTATAGCTATTGGCCTATTTGTTCCAGCCTATTTTTTAGAGAAGAAACAATATCAAGCCATGGGAACATATACCGCCTTAGCGATTATAGCTATGAGTTTTGGATTAGCTCATTACCATAAAGGTTCGATTATTTTTGTTGGCTTAGCCGCGGTCGCCGGTTGGGCTTATGGGTACACCTATTTGAAAACGAGAAATGTATTCTATGCGGCACTGGTACATACACTTGTCAACTTCTCCGAGTTTCTATTCAAACTTCATGAAATAAAGTAAAATCAGGTAAGAGGTAATAAAAAAGAGGTAATAGGTAACAGAAAAAAGCTAAGAGGTATTAGGTAATAGGTAAAAAAATTACTTCAAACAATACTTAATACCTGATACCCTCTTACCTAATACCTTACCTACAAAACCTCTTTGGTATTCGTTGTAAACACACGCGTGCTAACCGTATAGCTACCACCGTTGGGATCCTTATATTTCAAGTCCATATAGAAAGCTTGGAAACCTTTTTTGGTATAAGGAATAGTGTATTTTACTACCGAACCTTCGGGTTTTACTCGGCGCGTCAACCATAAATTATTTCGGAAATCTCGATCCGCTGAAGTCGTGCCCCAAATAGCGGCATCTTGTAAATCGCCAGGGGCGGCATTCACGGTCAGTTCAAAACCTCCTTTTCCTTTCACCACATTCCAAGTACAAACAGGGTATTCCTTGTCCTGCAATGTTAGGCCAAAAAAAGCACTTAACGCTTCAAGCGCTTGCTTTCCGCCTCCCAAATCATGACCTGCATTGGGTACATAATGAATTAAATTTTTACCAGGAATCTTATCGTAATAATGTTTGATGGCATCAGCCGTCCAATATTCATCATTGGTCCCTATAAAAATAATTTTAGGAATCGTCATTTTATCTCGATACGAGTAAGGATCTACCATGGTCGTGATGGCTTTTCCGTCTGGGGTATCTGCACCCTGTGGAATACCTAGTTTCACGTAATCCTCGATTTGAATACTATACTCACCGTAGGTGTCCAATTGATAGCTTAATGATTTAGGCATGTTCAACATATCAATCACCATGGGGCCAATCGCCTTCACGCGTTTGTCATCGATGGCGTTAGATAACCAGGTAGTCCAACCTCTTTTTGATGCACCTGAAATAACAAAATTATTAATCGTGTGATGTATTTTTTTGCTTGAAAACTCTTGGATTGCGTCCATCGATCGAACCGCCGTTTTTACCATTGGAAATAACAAAGGCCAAGAATAATCTTTATCCTGCTTAAACTGGTGTAACGTGAATGAAATCAATTCGTCTTCTGTTTTCCCATCAAAAAGCGGTTGGTTGGGTACTTGCTTAATTAAAGCAACAATCGCTTTGTTTTTAGAAGCAATAGCCGCTAAAATGGGCCACATTTTATCATCCGTACTCCAATTGGGCTGTTCGTCTTTATTAGAGCCCCCTGTAATAAACAACATGGCCCCGTCGTATTTCACCGTCGCTGGAACGACAATGGTCAATTGGTGACGCCAAGTAATATTATGCCACTTCTGAGAGGTTAACACTAATTGGTACGCCATGGAGCTACCTAGCTTGGTGGAATCCTTCAGTACCCAAGAATAAGTAGCGTCTCCATTGGAAATATAGCTTTTTAACGCCTTTTCCGGTGTTAATTTATTTTGAGCAAACGAAGCAAAAGAGACAAAAAGTAAAAACAAATAATAGCAACGATTTAAATTTTTCATAGGGGTAATATTAGTTTAATTTAAAATACATTTACCAAGGCTTAGATCCACCTTGCAAAAGCCAAGGTTTAGACCATGCACTATTTTTACCATCAGCCTCGGTATGTATGGTAGATTCTAATTTTGACATGGCCGCTTCCGTATTTATTTTATTCAAATTACGCTCGTCTAACATGTAATAGAAACGAACTGGTAATACTTTACGAATAGAGGCAGGGCCAACAGTTAATTCCGGAAATCCAGTTCTGCGGTAATCAAACCAAGCTTCTTGGGCTGCAGTCCAACTAGAAATCCATTTTTGCTCTATGATTTGCTTAAGTGTTCCATCGTAAGCCACGCCTTTTTGAGTCATGTATGTGGCATATGCGGCGGTTGTACCCCATGAATCTAAGGAAGCTTTTACACCAGCCTCATAGTGCGTTTTGGCGGCACCTGCGACAGACCATCCCTTCAATGCGGCTTCAGCTAAAATAAATCTAACTTCAGCAGCGGACATCATACGAGATCTCAATAAAGGACCTTTGGCTTGTTTGTATATGTCATTTAGCCAAGATACGTGTGGATTGTTCGCTGCCTGCTCAGCAGTAGGACTCAAATTATACGAAGCTCCACCTATCAAACCTGTAGGTAAACCCACGTAATCAGGGTTCGTATTTACATCCCTGCCCACAACCTTATCAGGAGATAAAAGACGTTTTCCATTTTCAATTCTATCGGTTCCTTTCGGCAAATTTGCATCTACGACTAATGGAATTTGTACTTTATTAGCCCAAACTGCTATTCTAGGATCCTTGAGTTCTAATAATTTATTCACAAATGTAGCCGCCATTTTCAAGCGACGGTAATTAGACGCACTTGCGTCATAAACCGCATTAGCAGGCCAAGAATCATCGTTGCTATTTCCGGCAAATGGCATTGCAGCATCATCTGCTATCGCAGTTATAATTGGGTATTGGACAGCATTTGCCATAATTTTTTCAATTCCCGCTTTAGCCACATCCGGTTTTTTGGTTGAAATACGCATGTAAAAACGCAGCATCAACGAATTAGCCAGCTTTCTCCATTTGGTAGGATTTCCTTGATAATACACATCGGCTGTCCCTGGTGTGCTTGTATACTCTACGGCATTTTTTGACAAAAGCGTATTGGCTTTTTCTAAATCGGCTAAGATTCCGGTATAAATTGCTTCTTGGGAATCATATGCAGGAAAAGTATTTGCGGTGCCACCATCTGCACCTTTCAAAGCTGCACTATAAGGCGCATCGCCCCAAAGGTCAGTGATTAATCCAAACATCATCGATTTAATGACTAAGGAAATTCCTTGGTGCATTTCCCAATTTAGGGTGACTGAGCGGTCATACACATACTGGTTATTGCGCAAGATGTCATAATACGAGGCCCAACTTTGACTCCCCCCCCATTCATAGGTGTTATGGCCTCCTGACCAACCATCTTTTTGGGTATGTTGCATTACGCCTGCCATGTCTTGATATCCCAAATTAACAAATGATTTACCCGTTTCGGTCAAGACCGTTGACATAACTAAATTAGGATTTGCCGTAAGTGGATTAATCCCGTTTGGGTTTTGATTTAACACCGTTAAATCTTTGCAAGAATAAAGCGCCGAAGCTAGCAGAATTCCTATTGCGAATATTTTTATTGATCTATTTTTCATATTACGATCTGATTAATTGCTTAAAAAGTTAAACCTAATTTGAAACCTACTGGAATTACCCATGGGGTTACGTTATATCGTTCAATTCCTTGTTTGAATTGAGAACCTCCTCCTTGGATTCCTGCCTCTTGCTGAAATGCCATTTCAGGATCTATATTGATTTTGGCTTTAGTCCACAGAATAATATTACGGCTGTAGACAGAGAAGTTGGCAGATTGAACGCCTATTTTTTTCATCCAAGTCTGTGGCAAATCAATTCCAATTGAAATTTCTCTCAATTTCAAATAATCCGCGTCATATAAAAATGCACGAGTGAAAGACCAAGCCGTACTTCCAGCAAAAGGCAAAGTAGTTGTTCCGGTACCTCCTAAATTTTCAATATAGCCTGTTGGATTTCCTTGAGCATCATAGCCTTTAGCTATTACTCCTGGAATGAACACACCCCCATGTGGAAAAGTATAAGGACCATATTTAAACCCATAATTGCCGTACTCCGGAGTCGGCCCACCGACTAAAGGAAAATAATTGCCATGAATTTTAATTAAATCTTCTTGGTTAGCTACTAAATAATTCTTCAACGCATCCCCTGTAAGTCCATTAGGATTAATCAATTTATCTAAAAACAACTGAGAGCGTCCATTCTCTTCTCCGTACCGATAGGTTTGAGAAACAAATTGGCCCCCACTGCGCCAGTCAAAAGACATATTCAGACTTAAGCCCTTATATGAAATGGAAGTTTGCATTCCCATGATAAAATCAGGATTGAAATTACCAATTTTATTTCTGGTATTGATGGCATCTATGGACTGCCATTTCCCTGTTTTATCTAAAATTGGATATCCAAAATAGGGAGAAGATGCGTCTTTAACCGTCACAATTTGAGCATCATAAATGTCACCAATTTCCTCACCCACATAGGTCCAAGCGCCTCCTTTAGCATCTTGCCACAAGGTATAATAAGGAAGATCATCTGATAATTCCATAATCGATGTGCGATTACGTGTCCAGTTTAAATTCACATCCCAATTCCAATTAGCTGATTTAACAGGAGTCATTCCTAAAGTAAACTCAAATCCTTTACTCACCAATAATCCAGCATTCACATTTTTCAATGAATAGCCAGAGGATGGAGGAAGTTTGGTACTTAAAATTTGATTCCTATTTTCTACTTGGTAATAGGTTCCAGAAAAACGAAGCCTATTATTGTACATCGTTACGTCCAACCCGGTTTCATACGAAGTGACAATTTCAGGTTTCAAATCTGGGATAAGCAAAGTTCCTGGAGTACCTAAACGTGGAATTCCATCCCAGGTACCTGCATTGCCTAGGGTTCCCAACAACTGGTACGGATTCGCGTCATTACCCACTTGGGCCACACCTCCCCGCATTTTCACCATGTTGACTTGATTCGGCATAGGAATTATTTCATTCAGCAAAACACTCAAAGAGGCCGAAGGATAGAAATAAGACCGATTTGCTTCAGGTAAAGTACTTGACCAATCATTCCGAGCTGTCACATCCAAATAGATCATATCTTTAAAACCAATATTGGCTAATCCATAGCCTGAATAAATTCCTCTTTGGAACCAAGAGCTCGAATAATCTAAATTAGCCGGTGCGATATTCTGAACATTAAAGGCGCCTGGAACGATTAAGCCTGTACCACTTCTGGAGGCATTGGTTAAATTTGAACCCCTTTGATAACGCGCATTCCCACCCACAGAGAGCGATAGACTAAAATCTTTTAGGTCTTTTTTATACGTCGCTAAGAAATCAGCGTTGCTTTCAAAATTCCCCAAATTAATATTTCCATAAGCTCCTCTAGGATCATTCGTGTAACTATTGGCAATTTTCATTTCACGCTGCTCATTGTATAAATCAAGTGAGTAACGACCCATTAAACTAAACTCAGGACTGATTTGATAATCTAAACGTACATTGCCAAATACTCGATCTCGAACAAACCCATTATTGACCTCATTAGCCAAAAAATAGGGGTTATTATAGACCGAATTGAAGGGAGTCCGTTGTTGTAAACCCGTTTGTCCAGGCATCCAATAACTCTTCAAATCTAAAATATTGATATGTGGCGAGACGTTATAAGCCCACTCTAAAGGGTTAGCCCCCCGATTTGACGCCGGCCGATTGTTGGAAGATGACCTACTTATATCCAAATTATTGCTCAATGTTACCTTTTTATTCACTTTTAGAGAGGTATTCAAATTGAGCGTGTTTCTAAACAAATCTGAATTAGGAATAATCCCTCGGTTTTGCATATTTGAATACGACAATCGGTACGAATACGTATCTGAACTATTCGCAATGGAAACGCCATTGCTTGTTGTAATTCCGGTCTGAACAAAATTCCTTACATTATCTTTGTAGGAAATCAAGGGAGTTGCAACTCGCTTTCCGTTAGCATCCAATGGACTATTCCATTGTACTTCACTGTATCCTTTATCCAACTCAGCCCCATAGGTAGCCCCAATTTCTTCTTGGATTAATTTTCCAAAAGCATTGGACAATGGATTCTTCGTGATGGAAACTGGAATGGCAGAAAACTGACCTGGACCAAATTTAGTTTGCCATTTTAAATATTTAAAGGGTTGGTCAAATACCGTATTCGAAGTAACCGTTACGGTCATCTTCTTCGACTTAGCTCCCGATTTTGTGGTAATCAAAACTACCCCATTTCCAGCTCTAGATCCATAAAGAGCGGCAGCACTAGGACCTTTAAGCACAGAAACATTTTCAATGTCATCTGGATTTAAACCTGAAATAGAATTACCAAAATCTGCTCGGTTATCATTTCCTACTTGGCTTATATTGTTTAACGTATTCGCGATTGGCACACCATCAATGACAAAAAGTGGTTGATTATCACTGCTTAATGAATTGGCACCCCGAATAACGATGCTAACAGAAGAGCCTGTACCCCCCGTGGAACTGACACTAACACCAGCCATTTTTCCTGACAAGGCATTCAGCACATTTTCTTGAGCCACACGATTAATCTCTTTTCCTTCCACTTTGGCAACGGAATAACCTAATGATTTCTCTTCGCGTTTAATTCCCAAAGCAGTAACAACCACCTCATTTAACATAGAAGTACTTGGTTCCAATGATACATCAACTATTTTGCGGTTTCCAACACGAATTTCCTGCGTTTCAAATCCAACAAAAGAAACAATCAAAACTGAATTGTTTCCAACTGCCTCAATCGAATAAGTCCCATTTTCATTTGAACTTGTTCCCCTATTCGTTCCTTTCAGAGTGATATTTGCTCCAGGTATTGCAAAACCGTCTTGCTTAGAGGTGATTTTACCTGTAATCGTTTGGGCTTTAATTGATTGAGCAAATAAACTTAAGCTCAATACACTAAAAATTAATACCCTAACTACGTGTTTAGTAAAGTAAATTTTCATAAATTTTGTATTTATATGATTTTTAATGTCACAATAATTATAATTTTTTTTTATAAAAACTATTTTTATTTGTTATGATATAATTTTTTTGGCATAAAATATTGAAAAATATCCATTTTTGGGTATTTATTTAGTCTATTCGTTTGAGTATAATATTTAGTAAAAATTTTAAATCAAGCAATAAATTTTTAGTTTTGAACACAAAACAAAATCTCTAAACAACAATATGATTAACGATAGCATTTACATAAAATCCCAACAAACGGTATTCGACGTAGTGATTGTAGGTTCAGGAGCTGGTGGTGGAATGGCCGCATATACCTTAGCCAAAGCAGGTGCCAAAGTTTGTTTATTAGAAGCTGGTCAACCCTATGATCCAGCCGATCCCAAAAACATAACCCAAATGAAATGGCCTTACGAATCGCCACGAAGAGGAGCGAATACCGTTCGTGCTTTTGGTGATTTTGATGCGGCTTATGGCGGCTGGGAAATCGACGGGGAACCCTATACGCGTAAAAATGGCACCAAATTCGACTGGTTTAGATCTAGAATGGTGGGAGGAAGAACCAATCACTGGGGAAGAATCTCTTTACGTTTTGGTCCAGACGATTTTAAAAGAAAAAGTATTGATGGTTTAGGGGACGACTGGCCAATAGGCTATGATGATCTAAAGCCATTTTATGATCGCGTGGATCGAGAAGTAGGAATATTTGGTAGTGTGGAAGGTCTTAGGAATGAACCCGATGGTATTTTCTTACCACCTCCAAAGCCAAGGTTACATGAATTAATGTTGCTGAAGGCCAATAAAGCCTTAGGAATTCCCACGATACCTTCTCGGAAATCCATCTTAACAAAACCCATCAACTCCGAAAGGGGATCCTGTTTTTATTGCGGACAATGTGGACGTGCCTGCCAGGCCTATGCCGATTATTCATCGTCATCCGTCCATGTTAAACCTGCTCTAGCCACAGGAAATTTAACATTATTGCCTTTTGCGATGGCAAGAGAAGTCATGACAGACCAAGCAACAGGTTTGGCTACAGGCGTTTCTTATGTACATACAGGAACCATGGGCGAGTATTCGGTTCGAGGAAAAATTGTCATCCTAGCAGCAAGTTCAGGAGAAACAGCTCGTTTATTATTGAACTCAAAAAGCTCACGTTTTCCAGAAGGCATCGCAAATTCGAGTGGTGTGGTTGGTAAATACATAAACGATTCCACGGGAGCATCTAGATCAGCCATTATCCCAAGTTTATTTGATCGAAAAACATATAATGAAGACGGAGTAAGTGGATTACACGTATATACGCCATGGTGGTTGGACAATAAAAAATTAGATTTCCCACGCGGATATCACATTGAATATGGAGGAGGAATGGGAATGCCAACCTATGGTTTCGGTTGGGGTATCGAGGGAATCAACGGTAAATACGCGAGATCACGGGAAGGAATCGAAATGGCCGCTGGTGGTTATGGAGCAACTTTAAAAGAAGATTTTAGACGTTTCTACGGTTCATATATCAGTTTTGCCGGTCGTGGCGAACCTGTCCCTCGTGAAGATAATTACTGTGAAATTGATCCGAATACGGTGGATAAATACGGAATACCTGTTTTGCGTTTCCACTACAAATGGAGCGATTATGAGATCAAGCAGGCCAAACACATGCATGAGACTTTTGAGCAAATCATTCATGAATTAGGAGGCCAACCGCTTGGACCAAAACCAGGCGCAGATAAAAACTACGGCTTAGAAGATCCAGGTAGAATTATTCATGAAGTGGGAACTGCTCGAATGGGAAATGATCCGAGAAGTTCGGTCGTTAATTCGAATTGCCAAGCACACGATGTGAAGAATTTATTCTTAGCGGATGCTTCTCCTTTTGTGTCTCAAGGTGATAAGAATGCCACTTGGACCATTTTGGCTTTATCATTACGTACCTCTGAATACATTATCAGCGAACGTAAAAAATCCAATCTTTAAGCGGATGTTAAAAACATTCCGTTGCATTTTAGTACTCATTTTTTCTATGGTGGTTTTGGGCAAAATTTCTGCCCAAAATTCCATAGAGCCCAACATAAAAATTTCTGCTCACCGAGGTAATTCTTTGGCTGCCCCTGAAAATACGTTGGCCACTTTTCGTAAAGTGTTAGCCTTGGGCGTCGAGTTTATAGAAATAGATGTCAGAACCTCATCAGACGGAGCACTTGTTATTTTACATGATGGGAATTTAGATCGAACGACTTCCGGTCAAGGTCCCATAAAAAATCTCACTTTAAAGGAAATTAAAAAGCTTTCGGCAGGTAAAGGATATGGGGAGGAATTTGCCAAAGAAGAAATACCCACCTTAGAAGAAACGGCCAAATTGATCCATCAATGGAATAAAAAGCACACCCAAAAAACATTTATCTATGTGGATTGTAAGCAAGTGGCGGCCCAACCACTCATTGATATTTTAAAGAAATACAAGCTAGCCAAAGAAAGTGTCTTTTATGGAAACGATGCTTTTCTCATGGAATTAAAACAAGTGTATCCAAAAGCGAAATTATTGCCTGCCTTAAAAAATAAAGAAGAAATAGCTGCGAAGGTTCAAAATTTACAACCCTACGCGTTTGATGTATCTTGGCCGGCGCTCAATAAATCATTAGTCGACGAGATTCATTCAAAAGGGATTCGAATATTTTCAGATCTATTAGGACCTTTTGATCAAACGACTAATTACACAAAAGCAAGGAAATTGAAAATTGACCTGATCCAAACCGATCATGTGCAATTAGTCAAGGAAACCTTATTCAATTAGTCCTTTTAGAATTACAAGCTATTTCGGTCAATCAGGCAATCCACATTTCCATGCATCCAAAGAAAAGAAGCTGGCCACTGCGTGGTTATTTTTCTTTCCAAAATCATTTTGATTGCCTCTTGTTTTCCTTTGCCTGTGACTAAAAAAATAATTCTTTTAGACTGCATGATTCCTGACATTCCAACACAAAGCCCAAAAGCTGGTTCCTTTCCCTCATTCAACGAAGGATCATGTTGGGTAGTCGTAGGCGCTAAAATAGCCTTATGGAATCCTCGCTGCAGATATTCTGCGGGTTCATTAAAAGCGATATGTCCATTTTTTCCTAATCCTAAAATACAAATATCAATGGGACCGATCGACTCCATTTCTTGCTCAACGCGTGCACATTCAGCCGAAAGATTGGATATGTTGGGATCAAAGGTTAAATACCGGTCTTGGGGGATGGACAAAGGGGCCAACAAATGTTTTTGTAAATATGATTCACAAGAATCAGGATGACTAGAAGGAATAATGCCCCATTCATCCATTTTCATTACTTGCATTTGATCAAATAAAGTTGGCTCAGACTTTTTCACTTTAGCCATTTGCGCATACATTCCCGTGGGCGAACCACCCGTAGCCGCACAAAAAAACAAGTTCTTCTTTACCTTAAGGTCACTGGCAATTATGTCGGCAGCTTTTTGACTTAATTCGTCATAGGTATCAAAGTACGATATATTCATTTTTCTATTTTTTTGAAAACAAATGTAATTGAAAATAACGAAACGACTTAGATGAAGGAAGTGAATAGGTTTTTTTTAAGGAAAAAGAAGGCTAAAAAACAACAATTAAATAAGTTTTAAAGGCGCCCCGTTCAATCATTTTTATTTAAAGAGATTATCCTTAATTTTAGCTTCATGAAAAATACCGTTTTAATTGGTCTACTGATATTCGCGATTTCTTGCAGCAAAAAGCAGGAGTCCACCTTCCCGACAGAAGGGAAAATCACTGAATCGATATATGCATCGGGCTCATTAAAAAGCCAAGATCAATATCAAGCATTTGTAACGGTCAATGGGGTGATTGACCAAATATTAGTCAAGGAGGGTGATTCGGTTCAAGTGGGAACTGCCCTCATGAGTATTTCCAACCAAGCTCAAAAGATTAACACTGAAAATGCAACTTTGGCTGCAAAATTTGCTGATGCTGGAGAAAACAGAGGTAGGTTAATCGACGCCAAGAATTTCATAGATGTGTCTAAAAGTAAATTTCATTTAGATTCTAGCCTTTATGCAAGACAAAAATCCTTGTGGGGCCAACAGATTGGCACACGTGTCGATTTAGAACAAAAGGAATTAAACTTTGAGAATTCAAGAAGCAATTATTTGTCGGCCATTCAGAAGTACAAAGATTTAAAAAGACAAATAGATTTCAGTGCTGCGCAGTCGAAAAAAAACCTAGAATTTTCTACCTCCATGCAGCAAGATTATACGCTTAAGAGTAAAACATCTGGGGTCATTTTCTCCATCTTAAAAAATAAAGGAGAGATTGTCGGCCCTCAAACGCCCATAGCGATCATTGGAAATCCCAACGCTTATATTCTGGAATTGCAGGTAGACGAGAATGACATATTTAAAATAAACCAAGAAATGCCGGTGGTTATCACTTTGGATAGCTATAAAAACGAGGTTTTTGAAGCAAAAATTACTAAAATTTCGTCCATCATGAATGAGCGAAGCAAAACATTTTTGGTGGAAGCAAAATTCATAAAAGCACCCGCTAAATTGTACCCTAGAATGACATTTGAAGCGAATATCATTTTACGCACGAAGGAGAAAGGCCTATTAATACCCCGAAATTATTTATTGGCAGATTCAATCGCCACATTAGCCAATGGAGATAAAAAAATCGTTAAAACAGGCTTAAAAGATTTTCAAAAAATAGAAATACTGTCTGGCTTATCCGTGACGGATGAAATTATCAAGCCAAAATAATGAAAAATAAGCTCATTTTTCAGATTGCCATTTCGCTCTTGCTCGCACGATGGAAACAAACTTTAGTGGCGGCCATTGGCGTAACATTTAGCATCACCATGTTCATTACTTTATTGAGTTTCATGACGGGCTTAAATGATTTGTTAGATGGCTTGCTTTTAAATAGAACAGCCCATGTTCGATTATTTAAAGAACTAAGTATTTCAAAAAACCAACCTACAGACTTATATTACAAAAATTCCAAAGGACATAATTTCATCCGTTCGATTAAGCCAAAAAATGAGCGCTTAGATATTTCTAATAGTGGGGCAATTATATCCACCCTACAAAAAGATGCTCGTGTGTTAGGTGTTGCTCCAAAAATAACGGCTCAAGTTTTTTACAATGTGGGATCCATCGATCTGACAGGAGTTATTAATGGAATTGAACCCTTGGAAGAAAACAGGTTATTCAAATTCAACGATTATGTCACAGCCGGAAATTTTTTAGATTTAAAAAATATTCCAAATAGCGTTATTCTAGGAAAAGGTTTGGCTGAAAAAATGTTGGTGAATATCGGCGATGTAGTGCAAGTAACGACAAGCAAGGGTGAACGCTTAAGCTTAAAGGTGGTTGGCTTCTTTCAGTCGGGCATACAGGATATCGATAAGGTTCAGAGTTATGCGTCGATAAAAACCACGCAAAAATTATTGGGCGCTTCCGCTAGTTTTATTACGGATATTCAAGTAAAACTAAAAGATATTTTGGGTGCTCCTGCTGCTGCAAAAGAGTTTGAATCCTTTTATGAAGTGGATGCAATCGATATTCAGACAGCCAATTCTCAATTTGAAACTGGAAGTTCCGTTCGGAGTTTAATCTCCTATGCCGTGGGGATTACCTTGTTGATTGTCGCAGGATTCGGCATTTACAACATCCTTAATATGATGATATATGAGAAAATGGATTCGATAGCCATTTTAAAAGCGGTGGGATTTTCAGGAGGGGATGTCAATAAAATATTCATATCGATCGCGTTAAGTATAGGGATTTTTGGTGGGGCAATGGGTTTATTGGGAGGATTTGGACTTTCTAGCTTAATCGACCAAATACCATTTAATACGGATTCGTTGCCAACTGTCAAGACCTATCCCATTAATTACAACCCGAATTTTTATTTCATTGGCGGAATTTTTTCCATCATCACTACTTATTTTGCGGGATACTTTCCGGCAAGAAAAGCAAGTAGCATAGACCCTGTCGTTATCATTCGTGGAAAATAATAAGCAAAAAAAGGTATTGGAGTCTTTGAATGTCACGAAGTATTTTCATGATCCCGTGACGATTAAAATTCTGAATAACATCAACTTCTCACTCTATGAAAGCGAATTCGTTTCCATCATAGGTAAATCGGGTTGTGGAAAGTCAACACTACTGTACATCTTGTCCACGATGGACACGGATTACGAAGGCGACATTGTCATCGACGGGGTATCCATGAAAGGGAAATCAGAGAAAATCTTAGCCCAAGTACGCAATGAAAAAATCGGATTTGTATTCCAATTTCATTACCTATTGAATGAGTTCTCCGTGTTGAAAAACGTGATGTTACCCGGCTTGAAACTTGGTTTATATTCCGAAAAGGAAATCGAGCATAGGGCTTATGAAAAATTGAAAATATTAGGCATCGAAAAGGAAGCTTTGAAATTACCTAATCAGTTATCTGGAGGTCAAAAGCAACGCGTTGCCATTGCAAGAGCATTAATCAACGACCCATTGTTAATCATGGGCGATGAACCCACTGGAAATCTAGATAAGAAAAACTCTGAAATTGTCTTTGATATTTTCCAAGAGCTAGCGCAAGAATTTAAACAAACGCTCTTAATTGTGACTCACGATAATGAATTTGCCGCAAGAACTACTCGAATCATCGAAATGGAGGATGGCCAAATAATTAGAATGTAATTTATTCTTTTACAATGCTCGCTACAAAAGGTTTTCCTTTGTAAACAATGTGTAAAACGTATTTTCCTAAACGTACATTGTCAAAATCAGTCAAATTAATTTCATCAATTTTTTCAGGATACATTTTTTCCCAAATGGATTGACCAGAAATATTATAAATGGCAATAAAAGTGGGTGATTTACTGATCTCTGAAAACTGAATTTTTATTTTATCTGAAAAAGGATTAGGAAAAACAGTGTAAGTCATTGGATTTTCTTCCGCTACTTGAATTTTTAAACCTGATTTTTGAATCGTCCTTGCTAATAAATTAGGCTGCTTGAAGCCTTGTCGCATCGTAACTCCTGATTTGATAGCGGTACCCGCAACAACACTGGATTGTCCTATCACATGCGAATAATATTTGCCATTAATCACGGTGTTTGCACCACCAGAGGCGAATGTAGACGATTCCACGGTTTGTCCAAAAAGAAAATTTACACTCAAGCTTAAAGCGATGAATATATAAATCTTAAAATATTTCACGGTTTGTAATTTTAGAACTCATCGAAGTTAGGTAAAAAGAATGATTAAAAATAAGTCAAAAATAATAAGAATATTTTTACCTAAATTTAGCCCATAAAACCTATAAAAATATGAAAATTTTCTACCTAATAGGAAGCATCCTGTTGACCTTCATTTTCAATATTCAAAGTCAATCCCTAAAATTTCAATATGCTGAAATTCCCTTAGGCCAAATAACACCTACAAATTGGCTTAAACAGCAAAGTGATATTTTGAAAAATGGTTCTACTGGGCATTTAGATGAGTTCCATAAAAAAATTCAAATAGATAACGGTTGGCTCGGTGGCAAAGGCGACGACTGGGAAGAAACTCCCTATTGGCTCGATGGTGCCTTGCCTTTGGCCTACATTACAAAAGACCCGGCCCTCATTCAAAAAGTTAACAAATATGTCCAATGGACATTAAATACCCAGAGACCTTCAGGTTTTTTTGGGCCCTATTCAAAATATGAAACGGAAACGGGGAAGCCTGTTGAGCTAGGTTCTCAAGGTGCCGACTGGTGGCCGAGAATGGTGATGCTGAAAGTACTCCAACAATACTATCAAGCAACAAATGACCCGAGAGTCATTCCGTTCATGCAAAAATATTTTGCATACCAATTGAAAAACTTGAAGGAAAATCCGTTGGAAAAATGGACAGAATGGGCTAAAGCAAGAGGTGGAGACAATTTACTAATCGTTTATTGGCTTTATAATATCACCAAAGATCCCAACTTGATTACGCTGGGTGATTTGATCTACAGCCAATCCTTTCAATGGACTGATATGCTGGGAAAAAGAGATTGGGCGATCGCGGCAGCCTACAATCAAACGGGGGAAAGGTGGATGGAAAGACATGCTGTCAACGTAGGTATGGGAATAAAAATGCCAGCCATACAGTATCAAGTAAAAAATGACCCCTATTTTTTAAATTCTTTGCGCACTGGTTTTAAAGATTTAATGACCCTACATGGCTTACCGCATGGCATGTTTTCTGGCGATGAAGATATTCATGGAAATGATCCTGTTCAAGGAACCGAGTTGTGTGCCACGGTGGAAGCGATGTACTCATTGGAGCAAATCATCAGTATTACGGGCGAAACCCATTACATGGATGCCCTGGAAAGAATGACTTTCAATGCCCTTCCTGCACAGACAACGGAGGATTTTTATCACCGACAGTATTTTGGAATCGCAAACCAAGTAGAAGTCAAAAAAGGAATTTATAATTTCTCCCTCCCCTTCTCCAGAAAAATGAATAATGTGTATGGACCTTTTGCCGGATATACATGTTGCACCGCAAATATGCACCAAGGCTGGCCCAAATACATTTCACATCTTTGGTATGCGACGACAGATGGTGGCGTAGCGGCACTTGTTTATGGACCCAATAAACTACAAACTACATTGCCCAATGGAGTGGGATTAACGATCGACGAGCAAACACAATATCCATTTGAAGATCAAATTAAATTCATCGTCCAACCTTCTAAATCTTCCGAATTTCCGATAGAATTCAGAGTGCCTATTTGGTGCAAAGAGGCAATCATACATGTCAACGGGAAAGAAATTAAAAGAGAAAAAGGTGGCCAAATCGTTCGAATCAAAAGAACATGGAACAAAAATGACCAAGTTGACCTATTCTTTCCCAATGAAATCACAACTAAAAATTGGGCAAAAAACTCAAGATCCATCGAAAAAGGAGCACTCATTTATGCCCTAAAAATCAAAGAAGAAGTGACAAAACAAATGCATCCACAGGAAGGTGAGTATTTAGAAATCATGCCTAAAAGTGACTGGAATTTTGGACTCTTAAAAACCACCATTGCAAATCCAATCCCAAATACCAGCTTTCACTCCATTCCTTTCCCAAAGGATTTTAAATGGAATTCCATGAGCAGCCCATTTGAAATTACGACCTTAGGTAAAAAAATTCCGGATTGGAAAACGCAAGATGGGGTGGCACATCAACCGATCACCACGAGAACTGGGGTTTATGAAGGAACTGTAAACAAAGAATCAGAAACGATTCGCCTTATTCCATTTGGCTTTACCCGACTAAGAGTGGTGGCCTTTCCCGTTGTAAATTAGATTTAGACATAAAAAAAGAGAGGCGCTTATTGAGCGCCTCTCTCATCTAATCAATTAAAACCTATACTTCGAATGGTTGCTTATAAAGTCGCTTCTTTGTAGCGGCATAAAGTGCATTCGCTATAGATCCACCGGTTGGCGGCAAAGCTGGCTCACCTAAACCTGTCGGCTCAATCCCATTGTCAACAAAATATGCATTAATCGTCGGAATTTCATTTCCTTTAATTAATCGATATCCGTTGAAATTAGTTGGCGAAGCAACACCATCATTAAATCTCAACTTAGCAAACAAGGCGTGTCCCATACCGTCGATAATCGCTCCTTTAATTTGGTTTTCTGCACCACTTAAATTGACCACCTCTCCGCAATCGGTTACCGCGGTTACATGTGTGATTTTAGCTTTACCATCCACCATTTGCGCATCAGCTACTTGAGCTACATAAGACAAATGAGAGAAATAAACACTAAACCCTTGATGTATACCTGGTTTTTTCTTCCAATTTGATTTTTCGGCAGCTTGCTTAATCACCTCGATAAAACGATCTGGCTCATACGTGATTTTACCTACTGGATTTGATTTGACGCGGGCCAACCAATCCAAACGCATTTGCACGGGATCCTTACCACCCGCCTCAGCTACTTCATCTAAAAATGCTTGTTCAGCATAACCTAAAAAGTTAGTAATAGGAGCTCGCCATGGTCCCGTAGTCACGGCAGACACTTGGTTTACTGACTCAACTAACACATTTTCAATGGCACCCACAGGGAAATTATCCTGTCTTGTCGCGTTACCAGCATTAATACCTACTCCACGTAAATAGAAAGCAATCATATTGCCAGCTGCATCCAAACCTGCTTTAAAGTGATACCTAGCTGCTGGACGGTAAATTCCACCTCCCATATCATCCTCACGAGTCCACATCACCTTGACAGGTTTTTTGATAATACTAGACAATTCCGCCGCGTCTAAGGCAAAATCATTGTTTAATCTACGGCCAAAACCTCCACCCATTTTGGATAACTCTACTTCAACTTTCTTCTCATCAATCTTCAATAAAGATGCAACTGCTTTTTGGGCAGACTGAGGAACTTGGGTAGGACCGGCTAATAAAACCGTTCCGTCTGAACGAACATCTGCAAAGAAGTTCATAGGCTCCATCGGGCTATGAGAAATAAAAGGACATTCGTACGTAGCTTCCACCACTTTAGCAGAACGAGCTAGAGCCGCTGCAAAATCCCCATCTTTTCTTTGAACCGTCGCCTTATCGGTCTTCATCCCTTCATCAAACCATTTCTGATGTGTTGAATCACTATCAAAATCGCCTGAATCATATTTACATGAAACAGTGCCGCGCGCTTTCATTACTTCCCATGTGCTCTTTCCGACAATGGCCACCTTATTTTTAAACGATACCACGTCTACAATCCCTGGCATCTTAAGCGCATCAGCCGCATCAAAAGATTTTAAGGTAGCTCCAAAAGGAGGGCGAATGATTTGCGCAATCACCATTCCTGGCTTTTCAATATCCAAACCAAACACAGGCTTTCCAGTCACTACACTTTTATTATCAACTCCTTTCGTTCGCTTACCAATAATCTGATAATCCTTTCTATTCTTGTAGGTCACTTCCGTAGGCACCGGCAATTTAGCAGCAATGGCTACCAAAGAACCATAACTTGCTTTCTGACCTTTGGGTCCTAAAACAAACCCTTTGGATGTTTTACATGTACTTGCATCCACATTCCATGTTTGAGCGGCAGCCTGAATAAACATCTTTCTAGCCGTAGCGCCCGCCTTGCGTAAACGCTCCCATGAATGCTTCAACGCACCACTTCCTCCCGTTAATTGACGCTCAAAATTCTGCGTATCTAAATTGGCCTGACGAACTTCTACATCTTTCCAATCCACATCTAATTCCTCAGCCACAACCACAGGGAAGGCAGTCTTAATTCCTTGTCCAATTTCTGGATTTGGCGAATATAAAATTATTTTACCGCTTGGGTCGATCGCTAAAAAAGCATTAAACCGTCCTGATTCCATGGTTGTTTGAACCATAGAAACTTCTTTACCATTTGCTTGAAACCAATCAAAACCTAGGCAAAAGGCTCCACTAAATAAAGCCGTTTTCTGTATAAAAGATCTTCTTGTGCTTTTCATGATTAGGCTGATTTTTTAACAGTTGATTTAGTCTTTTTCTTTGATGCAATTTCAGAGGCTAATTTAACAGCTTCTTGAATACGGTGATACGTACCGCAACGGCATATATTTCCAGACATTCCGTCGACAATTTCTGTCTTGGAGGGATTCGGCTTCTTTTTCAACAAGGAAGCCGCCGTCATAATTTGTCCCGCTTGGCAATATCCACACTGAGGAACATCTAACTCATCCCAAGCCACTTGGACAGGATGATCTCCATGATCGCTTAAGCCTTCAATCGTAGTGATATCAGCATTAGCAACCGCTGAAATGGGCAACACACATGAACGTGTAGCTTCTCCATTAACCCAAACTGTGCATGCTCCGCATTGTGCAATACCACAGCCGTATTTTGTCCCCTTAAGTGACATGTGATCCCGCAATGCCCACAAAAGTGGTGTATTGGGATCGATGTCTAATGACATCTTTTTCTTGTTTACAGTTAGTTGAATACTCATGATTTCTTTTTCTTTTTTACAGGTAAAATGGGTTCAACAATATCTTTAATTCTTAAATTTCTAAATCTCAACGAGTCACCATGACCTAAGAACCCAATATGCCCCGTTTTGTTTAATAATCCCGGATGTTCTTTGTGATCTGCAGTTCCAGCTTTAGTTGCCTCCGCAATATCTCCATCCAAAATAACTTCGCCATTTAAAATGACTTTGATTTTATTTCCTACGGCAATAACCTCTTGTTGGTTCCACTCGCCCACAGGTTTTGAAAATCCTTGCTTGGCAGCAATAATCCCATAAACAGATCCGTGGTATTGATAAGGTTGCAATTTTGCATAAATCGGAGCCGTATTATCCAAAATCTGTAGTTCCATCGCCACATAAGCCGCATCTCCTTCTAATGGCGCACGAATACCTAAGCCATTATTGGCCCCAGGGGTCAATTGGAACTCGAATTTCATATGAAAATCTCCGTATTCCTTCTTCGTGTATAAATTTCCTTTACCTCCCCTTTTAGGATATATCGCTAATTCCCCATTTTCAGGCACATAATCAATTGTATTTCCAGTCCAATTAAATAAGCTTGAACCGTCAAACATGGCCTCAAAACCTTCTGATTTTTCTTGGTCTGAAACTTGATATGCAGCCTCTGGAGTTAACTCCTTCACATAAATATTGCGATACGTAATGTGATTTCCATGAGCCTGTAATTCAATCGCATCTTTTACAAAAATTGGAATTTTACGATCCCAAAAATTTTCTAAAATCGATTGATCCACCACTAATTCTCCATTTAAATAAACGGTTACTCGTTCTCCCTTCATAATAATTCTGAAGGTATTCCACTCGTCGATCGGGTTATCCGCTACTTTTAAAGGGTTTTTAGGATTTTTAACATTATTATACAATCCTCCTGAGCCAACTTGAGCACCCACACTAGTCCTCGCCAAATCCCAAATTTGAACTTGAGGGGATCCTCTTAAATAAATTCCCGCATCTCCATCTTTCTCGATTTTCCAATCCACATACATCTCAAAATCTTGATAATCCTTCACAGAACAAAGATTTTCTCCATGACCCGTAAAATGTAATTCTTCATCTTTGGCATACCAACCCGTACGCATCACGGCATCCGCTTTAATTTGCTTTTTAGCCAAGGTATCTGCTGACATATTTCTTCGCTTCACAGGATTGTCAACTAATCCTTTCCAACCGCGTAAATCTTGCCCATTAAACATCGTGTAAAAACCAGTTGGTGTACCACCTTTCGCCATCACTTTTTGAACGGCTGATTTTTGATCCGCTTCGGATAAAGCCGACATAGCTTCTTGCATCCACTCCCGAGTCATCTGACCCTGAAATTCCGGAGATGCTAAAAATATAGTCGCCAGTCCGTCCGCTGCAGTCGACTTAGAATTAGGCTCCTTTAGTCCTAAATGCAAAGTTCTCATCGCATTTAGCGTATTACACTTCCCTAATCCCTTATAAATCTGATCACGTATTTCCTTATTCTCTGTCAAAGCTAACGCATTTCGAAAACGAAGAACTTGTTGGGTTACATTCGAACCCGCCTTCCCATTAATACGAACAAAAGCGCGCAATGCATTTTCATTTTTTAATTTCGCAGCCGAATAAAGCCAATTCAAATTTTCCACATCCTGAACAAATGGCACAAAATTCTCCTTCTTATTAGCCTTTAAAGCCATCTTATTTATTTGTCCACCCAATGCCGGATTATTTTTAAGAATAAAGGTTACACAAGCTTGAAGCGCTGCCACTTCATTTTCCAACACGGCATTGGATAATTTATCGGCAATCAATGTGAAATCTTGAGCGCTAGACCAATGAATTAAGCTTTGAAATCCAGCGGCTCTTGTTAAACCATTCGATTGCACAGCCCTCCAAACCTGCGGACGAATAGCATCCCAGTGCCTATAAGAGCCATAAATCATCAAAATTGATTGTTGGTTTGGGGCCAACTTAGAAAAGTCCTTTACATATTTCATAAAGAATGTATTGGCAGAAAGCGTTGAAAATGCCTCCCCTAACGCAATGACATCCACGCTGCCAACGGCCGCGATATCCCAGGCTTTCGGTAATGCCTGTAAACCCAAAGCCTTAATGTGACTAATAACTACCTCCGTTTTTAAACTCGGTGATGTAGATAAGGTCACAGGCAAAGCCCATTTTGCTTTTAAATTACCTACAGCAACCACAAACATTTTTTGATGTACTTCATCCCAAGTTTTTACAGACTTGGCTAATATCGGCAACAAAGCAGGTTGTGGATTCGATACTATTTTTTTCAACATATATCCGGACAATTCAGGATTCGCTTTCGCAAATTTACCTACTAGATAAGCGCCTGGGTTTACTTCTTTTTGAATAATTAAATCCACCACGCGAATCTGAATAGCTGGTGGCAAATCATTTGAAAGAAACGATTTCAATTCAGCTAAACCATCTTTTTGACGTTTTAAATAGTCCAAATAAGCTTCTGTAGCTTGTGTCGGATCATACGCACCCTTTGCCTGTAAAGCTAAATTCTTCAATTTTTTCCCATCTTCAATGCTACCTTCCTTAGATAGTTTTCGCAATTGAATTTGAGTCTCACGAGATTCTTTCTGCTTGTCGATGGGCGTTTGAGCCAGCAAACTGATCGGGAACAAAATACCCATCAGCATCATATAAATTATTTTATTTGTCTTCATTTTCTTCAACATTAAAGGATATAAGGTGCTCGCATCGGTTGGTCCATCAGCTGCTTAGCTTCTTCATCACCTACGATTTCCTGCTTAATAGGATCAAACTTCAAATTGCGATGTACCCGCATGGCAATCAAACCAAGGTTAACAAGCGTACAAGATTTATGTCCATTAGCCTCATTTAAGGCAAATGTTTTCCTATTCTTAACGGCGTCTACAAAATCAGTTTGTTGGGCTGCAGGTTCAGGGAACTCGGCCAACTTACGATCCAAGTCTGGAATGTCCGTTTTGAAATTCTTATATAATTTACCCTTTGGTCCCTCGATATAAGCTACTTTATCATCTTTTCCTTCTCCATCTAACACGATTTGACATCCATCCGCATACGTATAAGTAATGCGATTAAAAATTCCAACCGCATCTTTATCTTGAACAGGCGCATCTACTTCGATAAAAATGGGGCTTGTGCCGTCCTTTCCTAATAAATATTGAACTGGATCCATGTAATGCTGACCCATATCGCCCAAAGCACCTCCATCATAATCCCAATACCCTCTAAATGTACCATGCGTACGATGAACATGATAAGGTTTATAAGGTGCAGGCCCAAGCCAAGCCTCATAATCCAACTCCAAAGGAACCGGCTGAGGCGTCAAATCCGTTTTTCCAATCCAATAAAATTTCCAATCAAATCCAGTATGCTTACTAATAGTCACCTTTAAAGGCCAACCTAATAATCCTGAATCCACTAATTTCTTTATGGGTTTCACAGGCGTATTCATCCCATAAAAATTACTCTCAAACCTAAACCATGTATTTAAACGAAAAATTCTTCCGTGTTGCTGAACAGCTTCCACCAACCTTTTGCCTTCCCCAATCGTACGAGTCATCGGTTTTTCACACCAAACATCCTTGCCAGCACGCGCCGCATCAGCCGCAATAATTCCATGCCAATGAGGAGGAGTTGCCACGTGAACGATGTCCACTTCAGGTAGTTGGATTAATTCTCGGTAATCACTAAATGCTTTGACTCCTTTTTCTACCTTATCGAGGCCCAGCTGTAGATTTTTTTTATCTACATCACACATAGCCACCACTCGAGTACCGGCATAGGGTATATGTCCACGACCCATGCCACCAGTACCCACAATCGCTTTTGTTAATTGGTCACTAGGTGCTAAAAATCCTTTACCTAACACATGACGGGGTACAATGCTAAAGGCGGTCAAACCAAGGACTGATTGTCCTAGAAATTTTCTTCTTGATACACTCATTTTGATTAAATAGGTTGAGATACCAAGTTATAAAAAAAAATGCAAAAAATAATCCTTTTCTTCTAAGTGAATAAAAGACAAAACCACAAAATAATAAAATCTTAATGTAAGCCTAAATATTAGACAAGAACGACAGTCAAACTACGTGCACCATGAGCCCCAATGACCAAAGACTGTTCAATGTCAGCTGTCTTTGAAGGGCCAGAAAGAAACAGACCAAAGTCGGCATAATTCCCATCCAAACGCTCATACGCTTCATGAAGCGTGGCTACCACCTCGGACTTAGCCACATAAATAACTAAATGTTGGCATATAAAAGGCGCCACTCGATTAGGCAAAAACTGATCGGATAACCAGATCGCACCATTCTCCGCTACCCCAAACATTCCGTCAATTTCTAAGACATCAACGGCTTCTAAATCAAGGCCATTAGTCACCACTTCATGTGAGGTGTAGCGCAGCAAGTCTGGATAAATCTCACTTAAGCGAGTGGCCGCTTCCTGCTTATTTTCGGCATCTACACAGATGGCGCCAACAATCGACAAGGAATTTTTAAAATCTCCTACGACATCTTGAGTGGCCTTATAGCTCTTAAAATCGCCAGGATGAGCAATTTCTCTCTTCTCCAATGCTTGAATAGCCCCAAAAATTTCTGATCTAGAACTCATTTATTTTCGATTTTTATACCAAGATTGAAAACTCTCTTTAGGTGCTTCTGGCATTTCTCTTTGTTTGAACCAAGGATTCAAGCTATTATTTACAATGAAAGGAGCAAAACGCATCACCATACGCCCCATATATCCAGCCATCTTGAAAATAGTTGGATTGGAAAATACAAAGGCCATTCCCTTCATCGACAAGGACTTGCCCAATGGCGCTAATCCATCTTTCATTAAATCCTGACGCCAAAACCAAAGCTGCTCATGAATATTAATTTTCACGGGACACACATTGGAACATGATCCACAAAGTGTACTGGCAAAAGGTAAATCGACATTCGCCGACTTATCAAAATTAGGTGCTAAAATGGATCCAATCGGTCCAGCCACCGGCTGATGGTAACTATGACCGCCACTTCTACGATATACAGGACAGGTATTAAAGCATGCAGCACAGCGAATGCACTTCAAGGAATTACGGAACTCGTCGCGGGCCAATTGGCGCGTACGGCCATTATCCACCAAAACAATATGCATTTCTTGCCCCTCGCGTGGTTTCGCAAAATGACTTGAATAGGTGGTGATTAATTGGCCCGTAGCACTTCTAGCTAATAAACGCAAAAATACACCGAGATCTTTCCGTTTAGGAATCATTTTTTCTATGCCCATGCAGGCAATATGGACTTTGGCCAAATGAGCCCCCATATCCGCATTTCCCTCATTCGTACACACCACAAATTCACCCGTCTCCGCCACGGCAAAATTAACTCCCGTGATGGCTACATTGGCTCCTAAAAAAAATCCGCGAAGATGTTGACGCGCCGCCTCTGTCAAAAACTGAGGGTCTTTATTTCCTTTGGGTGTACCTAAAAATTCATGAAATGTTTCGCCAACATCCTCTTTTTTCAAGTGGATTGCAGGCAGAACGATATGACTAGGCACCTCATTTCTAAATTGGACAATGCGTTCACCTAAATCCGTATCTACAACCTCTACCCCTTTTTTAGTCAAATAATCATTCAAATGACATTCCTCAGTTAGCATGGATTTACTCTTAACCAACGCCTTTCCACCATGTTTTGAAATGATTGAATGGACAATTTCATTATGCTCCTGCGCGTCTTTGGCCCAATGAACTTTAATTCCATTTTTCTGAGCCTTCGACTCAAATTCTTCTAAATATTGACCCAAATTAGCCAATGTATGATCTTTAATTGAGGATGCCTGCTCACGCAAAGCCTCCCACTCAGGCAATAATTTAGAAACTTTATCCCGCTTGGATCTTACAAACCAAAGGGTTTCATCATGCCAAGTCGTGCGCTCAGCATCCTCAATAAATTTCTCAGAAGCCTCCGCGTGATTAAGCATGATTTAAAATTTCTACAATGTGTTTCACTTGAACTTTTGACCCTTGCCTTTTTAAAATTCCTTCCATGTGCATTAGGCAAGAAGTATCACCCCCAACAATATATTCAATTTCATTTTTCAAATGCGATTCCACTCGATCCTGGCCCATTCGTACGGAGACAGCCTCCTCGGTTACGCAAAAAGTACCCCCAAAACCACAACATTCATCTGCTCGCTCAGGGTACACATATTCGACTCCATTCACTAAATCCAGCAATTGCGCTAATTTAGAAAAAGGCGCTTCATTTAACTCGGTCATGGAACTTAAGCGTAAGCCTCGCTGACCATGGCAACTCTGATGCAAACCTATTTTATGAGGGAAATTAGCCGTTAACGATTTTACTTTCAGCACATCCACTAAAAACTCACAAATCTCATACACGCTATTTCTGATTTTTTCAGAGGGATGATGCTCCTTTAAATGCAATATGCAGGATCCTGATGGACCTACGATGTAATCAAAACCTTCGAAATTTTTAGAAAAATTAGTGTCGCAACCATCCGTTGACGAAGCAAAACCCGAATTGGCCATCGGCTGGCCACAACAAGTTTGACTGGAAGGCACGTGCACTTCTATCCCTAGTTTTTCCAATAACTCGAGAGAAGCTATCGCCACCTGCGGGTAAAATTGGTCTACATAACAAGGAACAAATAGAGCTACACGCATATTAAAATTTTTTAATTTTTACGAGATCCAAAGGGATTTCATTGGTATTCCAAGTTTCATGCATCATTAATGCGGCTCCTAATGAGCTCGCCTGAGCAACTTCCGCCCCATAAATTTCAAATGCTGGAAAAGCATGCACTAAAAAATTCATATATAAAGGGTTCTGACTAAATCCGCCATCCACTAAAATTTTGGTTACGGGAGTATCCGCTTTCAACAACAACCTCAATGAAAATATTTGTTGGCACACCAAATCCATCATCAATTGCACATAGGCTAACTCGTAGGTCGGAAATTTGTTTAAATCTCTTTCATTAAAAACACAATCCACTAAATAATCCATGTGCGCTTGCTCAACAGAAGGAATATTTTTCATTTGGCTATCCAAAACCTCCAAATAGGAAGGCTTAAATTCCACATTCTTATAATGGGTTGGCGATGCTTGATAATGCTCCTGCAATCGCTTAATCTGAATCTCATGGGTATTTCCGGCAAATAACCTTGCCGCCTTGACCGGCTTTCCATTTCCTTGTAAAAAGCACAAGACATCATTTTTTAATTCGATCGCCGAAAGCGCTGCTTCGTCAAAGGGATTCATCGCAATGCACCAAGTCCCTGTAGACAACAGCAAAAAAGGGGATTTCATCACCCGCAAATAAGGAACTAAGGCAGATGAAGAATCATGCAAGCCTAAACCCACCGGAATGTTCGTTTCCTCATTCAGATAGGAAGTATTTGATGGCGCTATTTCTGGTAATTTATTTCTAAGACCAAAATCGGTCACCCAATCATGGTATGTTTTTTTATCAAAATCCCACAGGGCTGTATGGCAACCAATCGACGTGATTTCAGAAGCAAAATTTCCTGTAAAAATGGACGATAAAAAATTAGGCCAATGCATAACCCACCTAGTTTTACTCCAAACATCAGGGCTAACTTGAGACACTCGGAAGGCCTGAAGTCCTGAATTCAAATTACCTAATATCGGAGAAGCTGTGGCACGGGCGAATTCATCTTGACCCCCATAATTTTGATAAGGAAAAAGTCCTTCTGGAAAAGCTTTTAAATAATTATAGAGTGGACTAACTGCATGGCCTTTTTCGTCAACAAACACCACCGTTGCCCCATACCCCGAAAAATTAAGTGCACAAATTTGATATTCAGCGAGGGCATTAATTTCATCAAAAGTCTGCAACATCCAAGAACGAACAGCCGGCAAGTCTTCCCCTAGAAAACCATCCTCATCAGGAATTTCATTGAAATTTTGTTGACGCTCGAAGACGATTTGGTACGATTCATTCCAAAGGAAAACTTTTTTATTCGTTTTACCAATGTCAAAAACTGCCATGACCTTCATGCGATCCCCCATGTTATAATCCAGTCGCCTGCGTTTTTTCTCCGCGCGTTTCAATCAAATTGGCGCGCGCTTTTGAATGTCTAAAGTAAGCTAATGGATCCAATGCACCCCCTAATTCCAAACGAGCCTGAGCCACGAGTGAACGTACATCCGTTCTAAAAGCGGCTTGTAATATTTCTTGGCATTGAACAACATCGTTTTCATCGCGGGCAATTTCTAGCGCTTTCTGATCCACTAATAATGCCTGAGCATAGGCGATTTGAATCGCTTCCACCGATTGCAATAAGTCTTCTAAAGGATCTTTCACGTTATGTGAAGCGTCGATCATCCAACCTAAATCTTTGGCATGATTCATTCCTCTAGCATCCATCCCTTCGACCAATTCATTGAAGATTAAAAATAACTGATAGGGTTTAATAGACCCTGCGGTTAAATCATCATCTCCATATTTGGAATCATTGAAATGGAAACCGCCTAATTTACCTTCCATTAACAAAATGGACACAATTTGCTCAATGTTTGCATTGGGCAGATGATGGCCTAAATCCACTAAAGTATACGCTTTCGGACCTAATTTATTCACCATGGAATAAGATGCACCCCAGTCGCCCACGGTCGTCGAATAGAAATTAGGTTCGTATGCTTTATATTCTAAATATAATTTCCAATCGGAAGGCAAGGCTGCATAAATCTCTTCTAAACTCTCGACCGTTCTTTGGTACGTTTTTCTGAAATTCAATTGGCCAGGAAAGCAAGAACCATCTGACAACCAAACCGTTAAGGATTTGGAACCCAAACTCACCCCTTGCTTAATCACTTCGATATTATGATCAATCGCTTGCTTACGAGTCGCTTTAGAAACGTGTTGCAATGAGCCAAATTTATAAGAAAGCGCTTGTCCTGCCTGGTCCTGAAATGTATTTGAATTCACTGCGTCAAAAGCTAAACCATGCTGAGCAGCTAAATTCATAATGGCCTTCGGATCAGAAGGAATATCCCATGGAATATGCAAAGAAATGGCACCAGAAGATTTATTTAACGAATGCAACAAACCGACATCGGCGATTTTCTCCTCTAAATTCCTAGGTTCTCCCCCAGCGGAAAAACGTCCAAACCGTGTTCCTCCTGTGCCTAAAGCCCAAGATGGTATCGCAATTTGAAAATCTTTCAATTTTTGAATAAGGCTAGAAGGAACATTTACCTCATTGGTCAAAAACTCAAGTTGGCGCTTATGTTTCCCTACTAAACTCTCATTATGACTCGAAATATCCATATCTATCTTAAAAAACCAGCAGCTACTCCACCATCTACGTTCAAGGCATTTCCAGTAGACTTGCTCAATAAACCACCCACAAAAGCAAAACATGCATTAGCGATGTCTTCAGGCAATACCGACTTATTTAAAATAGTTCTTTTAGCATAAAAGGCAGGTAATTCGGCAACCGTAATTCCGTAAGCCTTCGCTCTTCCTTCGGCCCAACCGCCAGCCCAGATATTGGAATCAGCGATAACAGCGTCTGGGTTTACTGTGTTTACACGAATTTGATCTTCGCCAAGTTCAGCAGCCAATAACCTCGTCATGTGTGCTTGAGCAGCCTTAGCCGATCCGTAACCCACATTGTTAGGTCCGGCAACAAACGCATTTTTAGAAACGATATTGATAATATCGCCACCTAAGCCTTGCTTTCTCATGATGGCAACAGCTGCCTGAGAGACTAAATATTGACCCTTCACTAAAATATTATATAAGCGATCCCAATCCTCTTGCGTATGCTCCAAAATTCCTTTTGAAATACTTATTCCAGCATTATTGACAATCAAATCGATACCCCCAAAGGCTAAACTAGCATCCTTCAAAGCTTGCTCGATCGATGCTTGACTCGTCACATCGGCGATCACCGTGGTCACTGAATCACGGCCAAATAAACCAATAAACTCATCTTTAGCCTCAGCCAAACGATCGGGGTTTACATCATTCAAAACGATGCAAGCACCTTCTTCAGCCATTTTCTTGGCAATCGCCTTTCCGATACCTCCTGCAGATCCCGTCACAAAAGCCACTCGGCCCGACAAGGATTTAGGCTTAGGCATTCTTTGTAATTTGGCTTCTTCTAACAACCAGTATTCAATATCAAATGCTTCTTGGCGTGGCAATGATGTATACGAAGAAATAGCCTCCGCTCCACGCATCACATTAATCGCATTTAAATAAAATTCATTCGCTACTCGAGAGGTCTGCTTATCTTTCGCGAAAGTAAACATTCCCACTCCTGGATATAAAATAACCACTGGATTTGGATCTCTCATCGCTGGGCTATTGGGATGCTTACATGTCTCATGGTATGAGGCATACATGTCCCGATAGGCAACAAATAAAGGCTCTAATTGAGCTTTGATCGCATTTAAATCACTAAGATCTTGATCCGGTGTAAGGTTCAAAACCAAAGGAGAAATTTTAGTTCGCAAGAAATGGTCTGGACAAGAAGTACCTAATGGCGCTAAACGATCCAAATCATTTGAATTGATATATTGCAAAATGCGTTCGTCATCTGAAAAATGACCAATCATCTGCACATGAGATGAACAGAAACCTCTCAAAATAGGTGCTAACGCAGATGCTTGAGCCTTGCGCGCTTCTGGAGCCAAACTTGAAATTTTGGATCCACCAAAAACAGGACGTGCAACGCCCTCTTTGGAAGCAATATATTCAGCACATTTTTCAATGACTTCTAAGGTATTGATGTAACAATCATACGAGGTATCAGCCCAAGTAAATAGTCCATGAGAACCTAACATGATACCTTTTAATGCCACTCCACGAGAGGCCGCTTCTGAAAGACAAGCTCTCAATTGCAAACCTAAATCGTATCCAGGTCGTTGCCAGCCAACCCAACCAATTTGCCCACCAAACAACTCATCCGTTATTTTTTTACCATCTTTCGCTGCAGCTATGGCAATAGCCGCATCTGGATGAAGGTGGTCAATATGTTTAAATGGAAGAAATCCATGCAAGGGTGTGTCAATCGAAGGAGCTTTTGACGCTAAATCAAAAATGCAATAATTGAACAATTCAACCATTTCATCCTCATGATCCAAACCACGATACACATTTTCTAAAGAATTGAATCGGTCCATGTACAATGCCGCACAACCTGATTTTTTCAAGGTACCTATATCTCCACCAGATCCTTTTATCCACATCACATCAGTCTCAGAACCTGTCAAAGGGTCTTTATCTTTGATCTTCACGGAAGTATTTCCTCCACCATAATTTGTTAGGCGCAAGTCGGCTCCTAATAAATTAGACCGATAAATAAACAAATCCACCTCTTTGCCTTTCATTGCTTCGGCCTTTGCGTCGTCCCAGAGGTATGAAACGTGATTGTATTTTTTCGACATTATCTTAAATTAATTATTAATAGGAAGTAGTTAAATAGCAATTTGTAATCAAAAATAAGTAGAAATAAAAGTCCAACAATCCTATTAGGGATAAGGATAGTCTTATTTTTTCAATTTCTTAACACTCATGGCTTGCTCAAAAAAATCAACGACCAAATGACTCAATGCTTTTACGCCAATTTGGAATTTTGATTCGTCCAAATAAAAATCCGGCGTATGATGTGCAGCTACTTCAGTGGCTTTTTTATCAGCAGGCCTAGCCCCTAAAAAGAAGAAAAAGCCCGGTGTTTTTTCTTGGAAATAACTGAAGTCTTCCGCACCCATGTGCGCATGAATCAAACTAACGCCCTCTTTTCCACTGATGCCCACTAAAGTAGGCAGCATGTTTTCAACTAATTTGGGATTATTATAGGTCACCGGATAGCCATTTCCTATAGTAACCTCCGCTTTTCCTCCCCCGCTAAGAGCAATATTGGTCGCAATTTCATTAATTCTACGATGCACTAACGCTCGCTGAGCTGGATCAAACGTCCGAATCGTGCCAATCATATGCGCACTTTCTGGAATAATATTCTGACGAATACCACTATGAATCGCACCCACAGTCACAATAGCAGGATTTTCTGAAATATTGACGCTTCTTGAAACGATGGTCTGCAAACCCATGACAATTTGAGATGAAATAACAATCGGATCCACTCCCGCCCATGGATATGCCCCATGCGCTTGCTTTCCATTGACCTTAATATCCAACTGGTCCACGCCAGCCATCGTAGCCTCTGGCTTATACTCAATCAAACCTAAATCGGACTGCGCCTCTATGTGTAATCCAAAAATCGCATCCACTTTAGGGTTTTCTAAAACTCCTTCCTTCACCATCAACTCAGCCCCTGAGATAATTTTCTCCCCTTTTTCATTGTACACTCCCTCTTCGGAAGGCTGAAAAATAAACTTCACCGTACCAGCTAAATTAGCTTTTTCAGAAGCTAAAATTTGAGCTACGGCCATCAGCATAGCCACATGCGAATCATGACCACAAGCATGCATTACGCCTGTTTTTTGACCGTTATAGACCACCTCAACTTTAGATTTAAAAGGTAAATTCCCTCGTTCAGTCACTGGCAAAGCATCCATATCAGCACGCAGCGCAACGACAGGACCCGGCTTTCCACCGCGTAAAATTCCCACAACACCCGTGATGGCGACCTTTTCTTGGACTTCCAAACCTAAAGATTTCAAGTGGGCTACGATGATGCCAGCCGTTCTAAACTCTTGGTTTCCCAATTCAGGATGCTCATGAAAATCGCGGCGCCAAGCAATCACTTGATCTTTCAGGGCATCAGATTTTTGATTAATGGCAGGCTTCAGTGCAGTTTGGGCATCTGCCTGTGAAAAATGTAAAATAAAAAATGCGAGTAAGAGTAATTGTTTTTTCATTTTATGTCGTTGATATTCAAAAATTTATTTCCCTTTAATACTATAAAAAAAGTCCCAAGAACAAAGGCACAAAGCAGAAAATAAAATCTTAGAATCAAATTCGAATTTCCGCAATGCAACTTATCTCAGGACTCTTAAATTAAATTTACCTTAAGGATTATTTATATCCCCACTTTTTCATGATTTGCAAATCTTCTTTTACGCAATCAATCGGAGCAATTCCTTGGTATGCTTCTTGCTCAATAATGAAATGCTTGGTACCCCCTAGAGAGTCGCCCAACTTCACCATTTCCAACACATTGATAATTCCTTTGCCCAAAATAGTACTTTCGTATTTATCTTCACCCGCTTTAGAAACGATTTCATCTTTCACGTGCATCGACACAAAACGGCCTGGCCATTTTTTCAAAATTTCTCCTGGAATACCGCCGCCATTAATCATATTACCTATGTCTAATTGCTGCGTAACCAATTTAGGATCCGTATTATTTAGCATGATATCATAAAGTAATTCGCCTTCTAATTTTTCAGAGAATTCAAAATCATGGTTGTGATATCCAAATTTCATGTCAAATTTTTGACATAATTCTCCAGATTTATTAAATATATCCATGTATTTTAATAACAAATTTTTGTCTTTACGAATGCCCATGTCGATCGACGGGCTAATGACAAATTCTTGACCACAGGTAGCCGCATCTTCCACAGTATTTTTCCATAAATCAGTAAAGTCTTTTTTCGAATCATCCCAGTGTGGCTTGCCCATCACCGTGTGACCCGATGGCATTTTCAAACCTAAATCATCTAAGCGTTTTTTGAATTCCTGAGCAGACCAACCGTAAAACTTGCGATTAATGTAATTTGCATGTTCCACATATTTATAGCCCATTTCGGCCAATTTGGTCAAAGTCCCCATGGGATCAGCCTTCATTTCTGCGCGAATGGAATACAATTGAATACCAACTAGTTTTTTATATTTGGCAGCGGCCAAAGATTGTAAGGCCGGAGAAGCGATAGCGATAGCTCCAAGGCCAAAAGCACTTTTTCTTAAAAAAGATCGTCTTGATGAATTCATAATTAGGTTTTTTTTATAGGTCTAAACTTAGCAATTCTATTTCAATTTTACAAAAATCGCGTAACTTCGAACATGCAACCTCTCGCTGAACGCATGCGTCCCACCTCTTTGGAGGATTACATTGGCCAAGAAAAGGTCATAGGCCCAAACGCTCCTTTGAGGAAAGCGATTGACGCGGGACATCTACCTTCTTGTATTCTTTGGGGCCCTCCGGGGGTAGGAAAAACTACACTGGCTGCTTTGTTGGCCGGCGCCTTAAAAAGAACAATTTACACCCTTTCAGCCGTGCAATCTGGTGTAAAAGAGGTACGCGAAACGCTAGAAATGGCTAAGAAAAATCGGATGTTTAATCCTCAATCTCCGATCTTATTTATAGATGAGATTCATCGTTTTTCTAAGTCCCAACAAGATTCCTTGCTCAATGCCGTCGAGAAAGGCGTGGTTACTTTAGTGGGGGCAACAACAGAAAATCCTTCTTTTGAAGTGATTTCAGCCTTATTGTCTAGGTGTCAAGTCTATGTGCTGGAATCTTTGGAGACCCAGCATCTCCAACAAATGTTAGAAAAGGCGATCGAAAAAGATCCGCTTTTCAAATCAAAAAAAATTGTTTTAAAAGAGACAGATGCCCTATTTCATTTTTCTGGAGGCGATGGACGGAAATTGTACAACCTTTTTGAGTTATTAATCTCCTCTGAAAATTCAGATAAATTAGAAATCACGAATGCGCTCGTTACGGAAAGGCTTCAGAAAAATTTGGCCTTATACGACAAAGATGGCGAGCAACATTATGACATCATTTCCGCCTTTATCAAATCCATTCGAGGTTCTGACCCAGACGCAGCCGTGTATTGGCTTGCACGTATGTTGGTAGGCGGGGAATCCCTGGAGTTTATCGGTCGCCGACTATTGATTTTGGCCTCCGAAGATATTGGTTTAGCCAATCCCAATGCACTATTAATGGCACAAACATGTTTTGAGTCTATTCGAGTGATTGGAAATCCTGAGTCCAGAATCATTTTATCACAAACCGTTATCTACCTGGCCTCTTCTCCCAAAAGCAATTCCGCCTACATGGCCATCAATCAAGCCATGGATTATGTGCAGAAAACAGGAAATTTACCGGTGCCCCTACATTTGCGAAATGCACCCACCAGGTTAATGAAGGATTTAAATTATGGGGCCGATTACAAATATCCGCATGATTTTCCGGGCAATTTTGTCGAACAAAATTACTTTCCTGAAGTGGAAAAAAAGCCGGTGTTTTATAAACCTGGAAAAAATGCCAACGAAGACAAATTGGCAAAAATCAATCGTGACACTCCATCATAAGCAATGCGCCTGATTGATACGAAATTTTAACAATCCCATCGGATTTCGATTGATTGCTGGAGCTGGTTTGCTGGCCCAACACTAAAACCGGATGATCTAATTCATACACAAGACCTTCACTTTTAACTTCCCTAGCTTCCCCATAAGGCATTAAGGACAAGGGCGTCCCTGCAGGATACCACTTTTCAAAATGTTTGGGCAGCAAATAACTCGTCGAATAATCATCAAAAAAGACGATTTTCAATTGCTCACCATAGCGCACCAATGAATGGAAATTATTTAAGGTGTGGTCCATTCGTTTTCCTGTCGCCCATACGACATTCACGGCCGGATAACCCTCCGCCAATAAATAGTCAAAAGCTTTTTCCAAATCGGTTTTGTTCTGATCAGGAGTATGGATTTTTTTCAAGGGATAATTTTCCAATTCAGAGGAATGTTTTTCGGAATGATCAAAATCGCCCAACCAAACATCTACTTTTATACCTAACGAAATGACACGCTCAATGGCGCCATCGAGAACGACCACGGTGGGCGACCATTCCAACAATTGTTCCAGTAAATCCATGGTACATTCTTCCCCATTGGCAATAATGAGTGCAGGTTCTTGCTTGTCGCGAATGATATGATGAGAGGACATATTAAGCCTTAAAATCAGATTTACCTCCTGATTTAGAGATCAATTTCGTTTCCTTGATGACAATTCCTTTTGAAATCGACTTACACATATCATATACCGTTAAGGCCGCGATGCTGGCACCCACGAGTGCTTCCATCTCCACCCCTGTTTTGGCTTCTAATCGACAAATGCACGTGATGACCACCTGATCTTCGCTAGTTTCAAATTCAAATTTACAGGAATCAAGGCCTAAGGGGTGACATAAGGGAATGAGGTCTGATGTTTTTTTAGCTCCCATCGTTCCTGCAATGGTGGCGGTTTGAATGATACTTCCTTTCTTGGTTTGCCAACCGGCCTCTGATAATTGAGCTGCAACTTCCTTCCCTAAATAAACAATGGATTGAGCGCGCGCTTCACGAACCGTTTCATTTTTAGCACTCACATCCACCATGCCTGGTTGGCCATTTTCATCCAAATGCGAAAAGGAATTTGACATATTAAAATAAATTTATCAACAAAAATACATGACTATGTTTCATTTTAATGATTTTTTTAGAAATTTATAGAAATAGCTTTTCCAAAATGATCAACCCAAACGAGGCTTTAAATTTGATTCAAGGTTTAATTGTACCCCAAAAAGTACAAAAAATAGCTATTCAAGACGCCCTAGGTTTGATCCTTGCTGAAGATTTAAGGGCCGACAGAGACTTCCCGCCTTTTAATCGGGCGATGATGGATGGCATTGCCATCAAAAATACAGCGCTAAATAGATGGTTGATTGAGGACATTGCATTTGCGGGTGAACCACAAAAGCATTTGCTCAATTCAGATGCTGCCATCGAAATTATGACAGGAGCTCCGGTTCCATTACAATGCAACAGTATTATTAAAATTGAGGATATTGTGTTCGTTGACACAGCTGGGGAAAAATGGGCGGAATATATTGGAAAAGACTTAGTGAATCCTGGACAGTTTGTCCACACCCAAGCGAGTGATTGCAAGCAAAATGACTTAATTCTTTCCTCTGGGACTAAAATAGGCCCTGTGGAAATTGCCATTGCAGCGACTATTGGGAAATCGGAATTAAGTGTTTTTGAGAAACCGGGTATCGCCATTTTCTCGACGGGCGATGAAATTGTCGCCATTCATGAAAAGCCAGAGGCACATCAAATACGTAGTTCCAATTCCGTTATGTTAGAAGCTGCGTTGAGATCACATGGATTTTCGCCAACAGTCGCTCATATGAAGGATGAAAAATCAGTGGTTCAACAATCGCTGGAATCAGCCTTGGCAATTCATGAAATCCTGTTACTTTCAGGTGGGGTTTCTGCCGGCAAAAAAGATTTTATTCCAGAAGTTTTAGCAGAACTTGGCTTTAAACCGCTCTTTCACAAGATATCCCAAAAACCGGGTAAGCCGCTTTATGTGGGCAATCGGGCCGATGGGAAATTGGTATTTGCTTTTCCTGGAAATCCTATATCAACCTTAACCTGTTTCTGGATTTATTTTTTGCCATGGGTACTTGGAAACCGATTGATTTTATCCACAATATCCGTGGAAAATTTACCTGCCTCAAATCCTAAATTAGACCAATGGCTTCCCGTGAAAATAAATGGCGAACAAGCTGAAACGCTAAAAAATAATGGATCAGGGGATTTAATTCATTGGAAATTTGCGGACGGACTCGTGTGGCAAAAAGCGGGGTCAACAGATCAATTACTTCCATTTTTTCCTTTAAGACCGTGATATGGAAATAAAAATACATGCCTTTGACTTAAGGTTAAAACATACCTTTTCCATCACCCATGAATCTAGGGACATCCAACCTACCTTGATCGTGGAACTTTGTTGGCACGGCAAAAGTGGTTTCGGCGAAGCCACCGAAACGCCTTATTATGGCGTCAGTATGGAAAAAATGATTGGCCAATTAACGAGTATTAAAGGAATTCTGCCGACCGATATTTTACCACATCCACATGATTTTTGGAAGTTAATGTCGCAGCATTTATTGGATGATCATCCTTTTGCTTTATGTGCCATAGACGTGGCCTATTGGGATTTATGGGGTAAAATGCATGATAAACCTTTGCATGAAATGTGGGGGTTTTCGACTGCCAAAAACATCCTTACCGACTACACGATCGGAATGGATTCGATCGAAAAAATGATTGAAAAAATGCATGAGATGCCTTTCCCCTTATATAAAATTAAATTAGGCACGGACCATGATTTGGAAATCATAGAGGCCTTGCGAAAAGAGACGGATGCTATTTTTAGGGTTGACGCCAATACGGCTTGGACACCTGAACAAACGATTTATTTTTCGACTTCCTTAAAAGACATGGGAGTTGAGTTTATCGAGCAGCCTTTAAAAGCGGTTGATTGGGCTGGAATGAAAAAAGTTTTTGAACAATCAGCGTTGCCAATCATCGCCGATGAAAGTTGTATTCTAGAGGAAGATGTGGAGAAATGTGTAGGCTATTTTCATGGAGTGAATATAAAATTGATGAAATGCGGGGGCATTACGCCAGCTTTAAGAATGATCAAAAAAGCCAAGTCATTAGGGCTGAAAGTGATGGTGGGTTGCATGACGGAATCAACGATTGGCTGTTCGGCGATAGCCCAATTAGTTCCTCAATTAGATTTTGTGGATATGGACGGTTGCCTTTTAGTTGACGATACGATCTCAAGAGGCATTCGCATTGAATATGGAAAAATTATCTATTCGAAAATCGCCGGCACAGGAGCTGAATTAATAAAACGCAATTGACAAGCTACCAATTACATAGTGACCACATTCCCGCAAGATGGGTCGAACACGAAGGCAAAAAACTTCGTTGGCTCGGCGGCACCAATTACCTTTCGATTGGGACTCATCCTTTATTTCAGGAAAAGTTGGCCGAGGGAATAAAAAAGTTTTCTCAAAACTGGGGAAGTTCCAGGCGAAATAATCTACAAATATCTGTTTGGGAAGAGCTTGAAGATTTATTCGCCAAAAAATATGGTAGGCCAGCGGCCGCGTTAAGTTCATCGGGGATGTTGGCCGGACAAACGGCGCTCCAAATAGCCTTTCAACTCAATCAAAAGGGACTTTTAAACATTGCCCCAAAAACACATCCTGCTTTATGGAGCATAACTCATAAGCCATTTTTAGGAACATTTGAAGCATGGAAGGCCAACTTGCAGCATACGGATATTGTCGCCATCGACGGTACCGGATCCCCTTGGGTGGAAGGAATCGATTTTGGTTTTGCGGCTTCTTTGGCAAAGGAAAATGTATTATTAGTTGACGAATCTCACCGAATTGGCATCCAAGATATTGGTATAAAAACGGAGGCTAATTTGATTCAAACGGCCTCCTTGTCCAAAGCATTTGGAATCCCAGCCGGAATCATTTTAGGAGAAGTGGATGTAATCAAGCAGCTAAAATCAGATCCTTTTTGGGTAGGCTCATCCCCACCCAATCCGGCATTTTGCTATGCCTGTTTGCATGCGCAAGAGGCCTATGAGGAACAAATGGGCCAATTAAGGCAATCCGTAAAATTGATGGATGAGAGGCTGAAAGAAGTAAGTAAATCGATAAAAAGATTGCATGGATATCCGACATTTTGTTCATCTTCTCCGGACTTATTTGATTATTTAAAAGACAATGGATTTTTAACTAATCAATTTTCTTATCCGGATATTAATGCTCCGGCGATTTGCAGAGCCACCATCAGCAGCTCATTGACAAAAGAGGATATCGAAGGTTTAATAGAGGTATTATTACATTTCAAAGATGTGTAAAAACATATTCCTGACTAGTTTATTGATCAATAGTCTGCTCTTACAAGCACAGGATAATCCATTGGCTTCGATATTGAAATCGGAGAAATTCAAACAGATTACGGAAAACCCATTAAAATACCGGGTTCAGATTTTATATACGCAAATCAACAGAGATAAGCAGAACAAACCCTCACTCAAAACGTATTCCTATCGAACAGATTCCAAAGAATATTTCTACCCGGCTAGTACCGTTAAATTAGCTGCTAGTGTCTTGGCTTTAGAGAAAATCAATGCCTTGAAATTAGATAAATATGCGTTCATGTATACGCGGAAAAGTCGGCAGGGCCAACAAGAAATTCTCAGGGATTCCAGCGCTGAAAGCGGGAAACCTAGCGTGGCGCATTACATCAAAAAGATCTTACTTGTTTCGGATAATGAAGCCTACAATCGGCTTTATGAGTTTCTGGGACAAAAAGAGTTTAACGAATCCATGAGATCAAAGGGATTTAAAGGGGTGAGATTTACGCATCGATTGCAAGTTCCGCTAACGCCCTTGGAGAATCAATTTACAAATCCCATCGAGTTTGTTGATTCGATGGGACGCATACAATATTTTCAAGAGGCGGCATTTAATCATCGACCCATCAAGTCTAAAAAGCCCATTTTATTGGGTCAGGGATTCATGAATTCACAGGGTCAAATCGAGCATGCCCCCTATGATTTTACTTTAAAAAATGCGTTTCCTTTAGCGGCTCAGCATGAGTTCCTACAAAGACTTTTGTTGCCCGAAACCTTTCCAAAAAGGAAACAATTTTCATTGACCCAAGAAGATTATACATTTCTGTATCAATACATGTCGCAATATCCGACTGAAACCAGGTATCCCAACTACCTCCTGGACTCGACCTATCATCCAACGTATTGTAAATTCATTTATTACGGTTCTGATAAAAATGAACCCTTGAATAAGAACATTAGAATTTTCAATAAAGTGGGAGATGCGTATGGGTTTTTATTGGACAATGCCTATGTCGTCGACTTTGAAAACCAAATTGAATTTATGGTATCCGCTGTTATTTTATGTAATGAAGATGAAATATTTAATGATGACCTCTACGAATATGATCGGATTGGATTCCCATTTTTGAAACAATTAGGTCAGGATATTCACGGGTATGAAATGAAACGACTGAAAAAATATCCACCCAAATTGGATCATTTAAAAATTAAATACGAGAGATGAAACAGATTGAAGGGTTCAATAAGTCGATACATTCAAATTAATTTTGACGATTAAAGGACTTATTTGTGTTAATAAAGCCATGAATAATTATCTAAAAACCACTAACAATATGGAGTTAGGAGAAAAATTCTCAGCAAAAGTGTATGCCAACAAAAGCGATGTAATCATCGATTCTGACTTAAAATAATTTAAAAAATAAACCTATTTAGATTAAAAAAATGAAACAATACCAAGCAGGAATTAATCGACGTGATTTTCTAAAAATCACCTCCATATCACCCTTTGTTTTTGGAGCAAATTCAAATCATGGAGCGTCGCCACAACCTATGCTAGCACCCGTTCGCAAAATCACAAAAGGCCCAAAATTTCATTGGTTTGGGTATTATGATAAACTGCAGTTTGACCCAACAGGCCGCTATGTGTTAGGCATGCAGGTTGATTTTGAACATCGTACACCAACAGCTCAAGACATAGTAAAAATTGGGATCATTGATTTGCAAGAGGGTGATCGTTGGACTGAAATAGGAACTAGTAATGCATGGGGGTGGCAACAAGGTTGTATGTTGCAATGGGTTCCCAAATCAAATTCGGAAATTATTTGGAATAACCGAATTGATAATCAATTTGTCAGCCATATTTATCATGTAAAAACAGGGCTTACTAGGACTTTGTCTAAAGCAATATATACCATTAGTCCGAATGGGAAATGGGCTATTGGCACCGAGTTTTCGCGTATTCAAGATCTTCGACCTGGGTATGGATATGCGGGCATTCCTGATCCATATGCGGAAGAGAAAACGCCCAAAGACATAGGATTATATAAAATAGATCTTAAAACCGGCAAAAGTAAAATGCTTTTTTCCATTGCCGATATAGCCAAAATTCCTAGTAAAGGTAAGTCAGTGGAAGATCAGTGGCATTGGTTCAATCATCTCTTGGTTAGTCCAGATTCAAAGCGATTTCTGTTCCTGAACCGATGGAGGGCTAAAAAAGATGAGCGTCAAAAAATGGCAATAGGAGGTTTTGTCACAAGAATGTTTACATGTGATTCAAATGGCAAAGACCTGTATTGCATAGACCCATCGGGCTTCAGTTCTCACTTTGTGTGGAAGAATGATAGTAAACAAGTATGCGTTTATACCAAACCTGAAGGACAAGAAGATGGATTTTATGAAATTGAAGATAAAACGGGAAAATTCAGAAGAATTGGGAAAGAAAAAATGCCAACCAATGGACATCAGACTTATTTACCTGTTGGAAACAAAATGGATTGGATTTTAAATGACAACTATCCTAATAGAGATCGATTGCAAACACTCTATTTATATCATATTCCGACCGATAAACGAATCGACTTAGGCCAATTTCGATCACCCATCGAATATACAGGTGAATGGCGTTGTGACTTACATCCTCGCTTTAGTCCAGATGGAAAAAAAGTGGTCATTGACTCACCTCATGAAGGAAACGGAAGACAGATGTATTTGATCGATATTGAAAATTTAATTTAATGTGCTTTTTTATTTATAAAATTGCAAATACATCCAACGTTTTAGCAAATTTCTATGAAACAAAAGGATGAAATTATCCCATATTTTTGTGCTATTGATCGGTTTAATATTAATATTTACATTTTAATTCAAATAAATTCTTAAAAGATAAAATTCAATGTTTACATATTTTAAAAAAATCAGTTTTGCCCTATTATTAACAAGTTTTTTTCTTCCAAATGCCATAGCAAAACCTAATCAAAAAGGAAAATGGGTTTTACTCTTTGATGGCAAAACGACAAAAGGGTGGCGCGGAGCTTACAGAAAAGATTTTCCTAAAAACGGTTGGGCCGTAAAAGATGGAGAATTACGCGGCGAATTATCAGCAGGCGTGGAATCTGGCGATGCTGGTGATATTGTAACGCTAAAAAAATACCGCAATTTCGAATTGGTTTTTGAATGGAAAATAGGCCAAGGGGGTAATTCAGGTGTCAAATATTTTATCGAAGAACGTCTACCTAAACCCCAAGGATCACAGCCTGGATATGAATATCAATTAATTGACGATTCCGATTACATTTACAATGAAAAGCATTTGCCTCAAGATCTAAAAACAGCATCCATTTACGATGTTATTGCCGCAGATAAACCTGATACCAAAATAGATATCTGGCACACTTCTCGAATCCTAATTAAAGATAGTTACATTGAACATTGGCTTGATAATAAACGCGTGTTGGCGATTGACAGATCAACAGATGTTTTCAAAAATGGAGTTTTAGATAGTAAATTTAAAAACTATCCCAATTTCGCTACCCTTTCAGAAGGGCATATTTTATTGCAAGATCATGGACATCATGTAGCGTTTAAAAATATTAAAATAAAAGAACTATGAAGCGTCGAGATTTTTTAAAAAATACAGCATTAACAAGCGCTGCGATAGGTATTCCCTCCATTGTTCCTTCTTCTGTTTTTGGTAAAAATGCACCATCAAATCGAGTTACGGTAGGTTTTATTGGGACAGGCCGACAAGTTTTTGCGTCTAATTTACCTCAAATGTTGGCAGTAGAAGGCGTCCAAGTGACGACTGTTTGTGATGTAGACATCTGGCGCCAAACTGAGGCTCAAAAATTTGTCAATGAATTTTACACCAAAAAAAATAGCGTAAATGCTTACAAAGGTTGCCAAACGGTAGGCGATTATCGGGATGTTATCAACGATAAAAAAATTGATGCGCTGATGATTTCTACTCCTGACCATTGGCACATTCCAATGGGTTTACTGGCGGCAAAAGCTAAAAAACATTTTGCGATCGAAAAACCTTTGAGTTTAAGTGTCCAGCAAGGACGACAGCTGGCCGATGCAGTCAAAAAATACGGTGTTATTGCTCGGACAGATAGTGAATTTAGATCTGTTCGCAACCAAAACATGGCGGTAGAATTAGTTCGAAACGGATATATAGGGGATTTAAAGCGCATCGAGATTACATTTCCTTCTGACCCTACACCCGTGGCAACGCAAGTGGATATGCCCGTTCCTACTGGATTAAATTATGATATGTGGCTAGGTCCCGCGCCTTTTGTGCCTTATACGCAAATGCGGGTGCATGACCTGAATCAAACCAATAAACGTCCAAATTGGATGCGAATCGATACCTATGCGCAAGGAATGATTTCTAATTGGGGTGCGCATTATTTTGATATGGCTCAGTGGGCCAATAATAGTGAGCATTCAGGACCTGTAGAGGTTGAAGGATCGGGCGTTTTCCCTAAAAGTCTTTGGAATTCGATGATCAACTTTAAAGTTCAATATAAATATGCCAATGGGGTTGAAATGACTTGCGAACAATCGCCCACCAGCACACCTTCAATTACGTATTTCGGTTCAAAGGAATGGGTGAAAATAGATGGCTATCCGGGCAAGGCAACGAGCAGTAATCCCGCCATATTGGATCTTAAACCTAAAAAGGGGGAAATGGATTTATCAGGTGTTTTGTGGGACAAAAATGACTTTATTCAAGGGGTTCGTAACCAGCAAGAAACACTTATACCTATTGAAGTCGGTCATCGGGGCATTACGATTTCTCAAATCGGTTTAATCGCTTGCCAACTCGGGGAAAAACTAATTTGGCAGCCAGAAAAAGAGCTTTTTGCTGGCAATAATGCGGCAAATGCACTTTTAGCAGCACCTATTTTGAGGGAAAAATGGTTGTAGGAATTTCATCGACTGGTCGAAATAGACATAAAATTTCTATGATTTTCAAACGATAGATCCTTGTGAAAATTCAAAATTATCAATCACAATAAACCATGCGTACCTACCTCTTATTGATTTTGATTTGTTCCAATAGTCTTTTCGCTCAAAAAGTAAAAAATGAGTTTTTCGCCTTGCACAATATCATTCGAGGGGACAGCACCTACAATACTTTTGATAAGCAAGTTGAATTAGTGAAAAATGCAGGTTTTGAGGGAATTGAAATCAATCAAATTGAAAGCTTTGACGGCATGAAAACAGCGCTTGACCATTTTAATTTCAAGGGGTCCTATTTTTATGTAAAACTCCAATTGGGCGAGCCCATTGACAATCGACTAGAAAATGCCATCCATCAGCTTAAAGGCACAAATACCATCGTTGCTCCTTATATTCTAGCGGATACCAAACGTTTTAAACCAAATTCTCCCGAGGGTGATTCGGAGGCCCTTCGCCATTTGCAGCAAATTTCCTTATGGTCAAAAAAATCCGGATTACAGGTAGCCATTTATCCACATTTGGGTTTTTATGTTGAGCGCACGGATCATGCCTTGCAATTGGCCCGAAAAATAAATCGCAAAAATGTAGGATTATCTTTTAACCTATGTCATTGGCTGGCCACAACTAGTTTGACTGAACGCGTTGAATTGAAAAATCATTTAAAGGAGCTTAAACCCTACTTAAAAATGATAACCATTTCTGGTGCAAACGACATCATTTCTCAGAAAAAATCAGTATTTGACGATTATATTTTACCCCTAGGTACCGGCAGCATTGACACATATGACCTATTGAAATACATGGTCAAAACAATCAAATATAAAAAGCCCATTGGCGTTCAGTGTTACAACATTAAAGGGAATAAACCCCAGCTTATTCAAAACACCATGTACGTTTGGAATCAGTATAAGACACGATTGGAGACTGAAAAAAGATGATAAATAGCCAACCATCGATTGATCAAAAACCTACAGCAATGCGTTGGTGGATATGTGCGCTGTTATTTTTTGCCACGACGATCAATTACATTGACCGTCAAGTATTTGCTATTTTGGCTCCCCAACTTCAAACCGAAATTGGTTGGTCTGAAATAGAGTACGGGTACATCGTGACGGCATTTCAATTATCTTATGCGGTTGGTTTACTGATGGTGGGCAAATTGATTGATTTTTTAGGGACGAAAAAAGGATTCATACTTTCCATTATCGTATGGTCTTTGGCGGCAATGGCACATGCTTTAGCTCGTACGCCGATAGGATTTGGGTTGGCAAGATTAGCGCTAGGGATTGGTGAATCGGGCAATTTTCCCGCTGCAATTAAAACTATTTCTGAGTGGTTTCCTCGAAAGGAAAGAGCTTTAGCTACGGGTATTTTCAATTCGGGATCGAACATTGGTGCAATCGTTGCCCCTTTACTTGTACCTATCATAGCGCTCAACTTTGGTTGGCAGGCCGCTTTTATTCTTACCGGATTATTAGGTTTTATTTGGTTGTTTTTCTGGCTTAGATTAATGAGTCGTCCTGAAGAAAATGTGAGCATTAATGCTGCTGAACTGGATTTAATTAAAGCAGATACGGAGGAGGACCTGGAGAAACCTACCTCTATTTGGAAAATTATTCGTACCCGCAAAATATGGGCAATTGCCATCGGAAAGTTCATGACTGACCCTATTTGGTGGTTTTTTCTCTACTGGCTCCCTAAATTTCTCAATACCACTTATGGTTTGAAATTGGATAAAATTGGCCTGCCACTTATTGTCGCTTATTTAATTGCCGACGTGGGGAGCATTGGAGGCGGTTGGCTTTCATCTTATTTTCTACAAATGGGTTGGAGTATAAATGCGGCTCGAAAAACTACTTTGCTCATTTGCGCCATCATGGTGGTACCCATTTATTGGGCCTCGGGCATTGATGACTTGTGGCCAGCCGTTATATTAATTGGCCTAGGCATGGCGGCGCATACGGGTTGGTCTGCCAACATGTACACCTTGGCAACCGACTTTTTTCCCAAAAAAGATATGGGAACTGTCGTTGGATTTATCGGAATGGCGGGTGCAGTCGGTGGAATGTTAATGGCTTCAGCTACAGGACATTTGCTTCAGGCCACAGGTAGTTACAAAATCCTTTTTGTCATTGCCGCATCTATGTATGGCATAGCCTTGATCATTATTCATTTATTAGTACCCAATATTGACGCAGAAAAATCTTAAATAAAATACCATGAAATTCACAAAAGAACACCTAGAGGCCTACCACCGAGATGGATATGTGGTAGTTCGTAATTTCTTCACGCATGAGGAGGTAGATTTATTGTACTCTATAGCCATTGACGACGACTTAATGAGCAAAAAAAGTTTTGACCGGACAGATGCCTCTGGCCTTAAAACAAAGTTAGCGCTTTGGTATTCCTTGGATGAAAGTTTATACAGTAAGTTTGCTCGTTCAGAGCGCATTGTGGATGCTGTAGAACAAATTTTGAATGGCAAAGCAGCGCATTACCATTCAAAGTTGATGCAGAAAGAGCCTAAAAAGGGAGGAGCATGGGAGTGGCATCAGGACTATGGTTATTGGTACAAAAACAACGGATTTCTATTCCCTGATATGCTAAGTGTGTTGACCGCACTTACGCCTGCAACCAAGGAAAATGGGTGTTTACAAATGATTCGAGGTTCACAAAAATTGGGTAGAGTCGAACATGGATTTTCGGGGGAGCAAGTTGGCGCAGATATGGAAAAAGTGACCGAAGCGCTTAAAATCATGCCTTTAGACTATTTGGAAATGGACCGAGGAGATTCGGCATTTTTTCATTGCAACACATTACACGCATCTGCGGCCAACCTCTCAGATAAGCCTCGCTGGTCAATTATTACGGCCTATAATTTAGCTAGCAACAAGCCTTATAAAGATGTTCATGCGAGCAGCCATACGCCCATTGAGCCATTTAAAGAAGATTTATTGACTCAGGACGTGATAAGCATTACGGATGATGCTGAATTTTTGAGAAAATAAGTTAGAGCGCCGATCAGGCAAAAGGTTCATGATTGGATTGGATATGCTCGCCTTGAGAGGTGGATTGTGACTTTCCTACTTACCCTTTGCTATTTGCTTTTTTATATGAGTAGAACAAAACAATGAGCCCAAAAATAACTGATGGTATGGATAGGATTTGGCCCATATTTAATGCCATTTGATTCTCGAAATCGCTTTGGTTTTCTTTCAAGAACTCATAGAAAAAACGAAGTCCGAACAACACCACCATAAATATTCCAGTCATTAAACCTTCCTGCGTTTTCGCTTTTTTCAAGGACCAAAACCACATTAAAAAGGTAAAAATCACCAAGCAAGAAAGCGCTTCATACAATTGAGATGGATGTCTGGCCATCACCATGGCAGGATCACCCATAGGATTAAATTCATAATCCCTGAAAAATTTGAATCCCCAAGGGAGGTCGGTGGGTTTACCAATAATCTCTGAATTCATCAAGTTCCCCATGCGAATGAAGAATCCAGCTAAGGAAGCTACAATCACCATTCGATCCGTCACATATAAATAAGATTGCCCTGGATTTTTCCGCACATATAAATAAAAGGCAGAAAAAAGACCCACTGCTGCCCCGTGAGAAGCTAAACCTGAAAATGGAGGCGTAATCATTTGCACAAAAAACCGCATGGGATCCGCTTGCAATAAAGGGAATTCATAAAAGAAATAATGCCCCATTCGAGCGCCGACCACCGTGGCAATCATCGCATATAAAAGCAATTGGTCCGCTTGCTCAACAGGCCTGCCCTCCTTTTTAAATATATACGTCATTACTTGGAACCCCGCCAGAAATGCCATGGCAAAGAAAAGACCATAATAACGAACAGGGAATTCTAAAATTTTAAAAATTTCAGGATTTGGATTCCAATCAATTGAACAAAAGATCATAAAAATAGAATTTCGATATCTTCAAAATTAAGTTTTTTTCTACAATATTCACATGAATACCAGGACTTAGATGATTGATACTTTGAGCAAATTGGAAAAATAGATCCAATCCTATTTTGTCCATTGTAATTTAATTTTGGACAGAAAATAAATGTTCTTAAGCCTCAATTAATATTTATCTACAAATTGTTTTTAGTTTCGTAGAAAACATAGCTTAATGCAGGAAATTGAACCCTCCTATCAGTGGGAAAACATATACGAAGCAGCCAAAGACAAAAAGTCGCCATTTTATGGAAGATCCTATTCGCAAACCGAATATGAGCATGACATTTATGGCTATTACATTCATCCAAATTGGGATGAAATTGACTCCGAGACCCTCTATTGCAAGATTTTATTTACTGATTACGAGGCCAAATTCACCATCATTGAATTATTTGGCGAATGGAATGACACCCTTCATAACGATATTATGCATTTGAAGCGAAATGTCATTGATCATTTATTAGCCGAAGGAATTAAATATTTCACTTTGGTCGGAGAAAATGTTTTTAATTTTCACGGAAGCATCGAAGATGATTATTACGCCGAATGGTTTGAGGAGGTGGAAGATGGCTGGATTACTGGCATTAATTTTGCTGAATTTGTGGAAAGGGAATGGGAAAAATACCACATTGACTATTACATTAATTTTGGCGGAAATTTACATCTACCGCAATGGAGGACACTAAAACCAGAACTAATATTTTTGTCCATTAATCACATTATTTCGCATCGATTAGGTACCGTGTAAAAAAAATTATTTAGCTTTGCCCACTTAATTACACATATTTAAACCTATCAAATTGATGAAAAAATTTATGCTAATGTCTCTTTTATGTTTGTCCTTTTTAGGATTTTCTAAAAAGCCTGATACGCGTTATTTTGAATTACGCGTTTACTATTGCCATCCAGGAAGATTAGACGCTTTAATACAGCGTTTTACCAATCATACAACTAAGATTTTCGAAAGAACTGGCATGACCAATGTCGGATATTGGATTCCGAATAAAAATGATGAAAATGCACTTTATTATATCTTATCCTATCCAAACCAAGCGGCAAGAGATTCCTCTTGGAAGCAATTTAGCCGTGATCAAGAATGGAAAGAGGTTGCTAAAAAATCAGAAGAATCAGGTAAAATTGTTGCCAAAGTTGTCAGTACATTCATGAATGCGACTGATTTCTCTCCCAAAATCAAAGCGTCAAAAGGATCTGAAGATCGTACGTTTGAATTACGTACTTATACACCCTCAACTGATAAATTACCGAATGTATTAAGTCGTTTTAGAGATCATACCTTGAAATTATTTAAGAAGCATGGCATGACCAATATTGCTTATTTTTCAACGATCGATAAAGACCCAACGAAGCAAGGAAAATTATTGTATCTATTAGCTCATTCAAGTGAAGATGCGGCAAAAGCATCTTTTGACAATTTCAGAAAAGATCCTAATTGGATTAAGGTAAAAGAAGCCTCTGAAAAAGATGGAAAAATTGTTGACAAAGTAGAATCTGTGTTTATGCACCCAACAAGCTTTTCAACTATCCGATAAAGTGATATCTTTGTGGCGTAATTAACTCATACAATTACGCCACAAGATTCCATGGAATGGATTAAAAAAGGATTGATTTTTTGCCCAGATGGCAATGAATTTTGGAATAAAAAAGGCTACGCACACGTAGTCTGTGCAGATAATAGCGATCTAGATAAACTCCGAATATATTATTCGGCTAGGGATGAAAAAGGAAGATGTCAGGCTTCCTTCATCGATTTAAATCCTCGAAATTTATCAGAAGTTCTTTATGTTCACCCCACTCCTATTTTGGATTTAGGACAGCCAGGAACTTTCGACGATTGTGGAATCATGCCTACTTGGTTCCTACAAAATGGTGCCGAAAAATGGCTTTATTACATTGGTTGGACCGTAAGAAATACCATCCCCTATCACAATGCTTTAGGTTTGGCCACATCAACAGATGGAATAAATTTTACCAAAAAATTTGAAGGTCCCATCATTAGCACGACGGCCACGGAACCGTATTTCAACGGATCTGCCTGTTTTCTCATGCATGAAGGAAAATTCAAAGTATGGTACTTAAATTGTACCCATTGGATCAAAGATGGGGATTTAATGGAGCCTAGTTATCATATAAAATATGCCGAATCAAGCGATGGGGTACATTGGGAAAGAGAAGGGAAAGTTGCCATCGAATATCGAGATTCAACCGAAGGAGGTATTTCCAGACCCTCAGTGATTATCGAAGATGGAATATACAAAATGTGGTTTTCTGCCCGCGCAAAAACAGATTATAGAACCAATAGAGACCGCTCCTACCGCATTTATTACGCTGAATCCGCAGATGGAATCGAATGGACCCGAAAGGACGCAGAAGCGGGAATTGATGTCAGTGAAAATTCGTCCGATTGGGATTATGAAATGATCGAATACCCATTAGTCATCAATCATCTTGACGAGAAAATCTTATTTTATAATGGAAATCATTTTGGTCAAAGTGGAGTTGGATATGCTGTTTTAAAAAAATAAAATGAATTTCTCCTACCTAAATAATCAAGTATATCCCGGGCATAATGTTCCCTTAAAACCTAAGGTGAGCGTTTGTCTGATCACGTATGCCCATGAAAATTATTTAGATACTTGTTTACAAAACATCTTAAATCAAGAAGTTGACTTTGCCTATGAAATAATAATAGGCGAAGATTGTTCGCCAGACAAAACCGCGGAAATCGTTAAAAGATATGCGGAGCAATTTCCTGAAAAAATAAAGGCTTATATCCGACCCCAAAATGCGGGAGCCAAAATCAATTTTGTGCATTGTTTTTTTGAGTGCCGAGGAGAATATATTGTACATATTGAAGGTGATGATTATTGGACCGATCCACAAAAACTTCAGACGCAAGTCGACTTTTTAGATGCCAATCCAAACGCCTCAGCATGTTTTCATAATGCAGAAATCATTTTTGAGGATGGTAGTGG